>JBBSOH010000043.1:0-20031 GCA_038259945.1 Acidimicrobiales bacterium | reverse complement strand
GACGAGGTCGGTGCAGGCTCCACCGCCGACCCCCTGCTCGGCACACCCGACGAGGTCGAGCACACCTGCCTGCGACACCGCAAGGACCGGCCGGACGACCGGTTCAGCACCGACCGTGCCTGCCGGCAGCACCGACCGACCCGCCGCCCACGCGGCCAGGTGGCCGCCGGCGGAGTGCCCCACGACGGCGACCCGCTCCAGGTCGAGACCGACGGCGACGTCGTCGGTCATCCGAGCGAGGTGATCGACGGCCGCGGCAACGTCGTCGAAGGTCTCCGGGTAGCCGCCGCCCGCACCGACGCGGCGGTACTCGATGTTCCACACTGCGTAGCCCCGCTCCCGCAACGACGGGATGAGAGGATCCATCAGGTCCAGGAAGAAGCCATCACGCCAGAATCCGCCGTGGATCAACACCACGACCGGCGACGGTGAGTCGGCGTCGGACACGACGGGCAGCCACAGGTCGCCGAAGGCATCGGGGTGGTCGCCGTATTCGATGCTCATCGCTGCTCCTGCCGGTTCCGCCTGTTCAGTCGCGTCGGACCCGCCGCATGCGCCGGCGACGATCGCCATGACGACCAGCATCACCACCGTTCGTGGGCCGATTCGTCTCGTCATGGCGCGGGACAGTACCTCACCTGCCACGAGTACGATCCTGCCGTGGGGTGGCGGCTGAAGATGCGGTGTCCAGATCGCATGACCGCCCGCTTCTGCACGTGCCTCGTCACCGCAGCCCTGTCGATCACCGCCTGCGGGACCGCGACGAACGACGTGGCCGTTCCCGTGGCCGGCCGCAACCCCTCGTCCGGCGCCCGGCCGACATCCGCTCCCGACTTGTCCGAATCGTCTCCCGGTTCCGTCGGCTCCGCTCCGTCCGAGGAGACCGTGTCCCGACGGCCCGACGACGCCCCCACCGAACCCGACTCGGACGCGTCCTCCATCACGACGACGGACACGGCTCCGACCGCTCCCAGCGGTCCGTCCACATCGACGACCGTCACGTCGACCACGACCGACCCACCGATCGCGACGACGACCACCGTGACCTCGACGACCACCGTGACCTCGACGACCACCGTTGCCCCGACGGTCACGCTCCCGCTCCCCCCTCCCCCGGTCCGTGCGCTCTCCGACCCGTTCCTCCACGCATCGAACGAAGCGTTCGATCGCCTCGCACGGGCGAATGCCGGTGCGTCGATGACGATCGTGCGCGGCGGCGAGATCGTCTTCAGTCGGGCGTCGGGGCAGACCATCGACGGACAGGTGGCCACCGGCGACTCGCCGATGGTGGTGGCGAGCGTCAGCAAGCTCGTCGTCGCGCTCGCTGTTGCGCGCCTCAACGAACAGGGCCGGATCGACGCATTCGGTCCCGTTCCGTGGGGCGACGTCGGCCTCACCCCCAATTCGGCGTGGAACGACGTGACAGTCCGCGAACTTCTCGATCACACCAGCGGACTCCCCAAGGCCCGGTCTTCGTGGTTCACCGGCGAGGGCACGTGCCGCGACCACGTTCCGTCGTTGCTGACATCGCCGCCGCAGCGCCACCGCGGCACCTGGGTGTACTCGAACGGCAACTACTGCCTGCTGGGTCTGCTCGTCGAGCAGCGGACCGGCCTGCCGCTGGACCAGGCACTGCAGCAACTCGTGTTCGACCCGGTCGGCGCCGATGGGGTGCACCTCACGTACGGAGGGCTCCAGCCCGGCGACCTCCCGCACGCGGAGGGCGTGGAGCGGCTCTCCCGACTCGGCGGCGCCGGGACGCTGATCGTGTCGACCGACGACACGGCGCTCGCCTTCGGTCGCCTCACACTCGGCGACATCTGGGTCCTGCAGCCTCCCGGCGTGTTCACCGACCAGTACGGATGGGGTCACACGGGCACGGTCGACGGCGCCAAGGCCTGCATCTGGGTGCTCGACGAGGGTGCGACCGTCGTGTCGGCGACCATTGCCGGCAACTCGGTGAGCGCCGGCGGTGGCGTGTGCGACGTCATCGTCCCCGCAATCGCCACCGACCTCGGGATCGGCAGCGCTCGACCCGATCGCACCCCCTGACTCCGATTCAGGCCTCGATTCCTTCAGAGGGACCTGCGTCGAACATCACCCGGCTGCGCTCGCTCTCGGATCTGCACTCGTTCAGAGTCCAGCGAGCGTTCAGAGATCAGCGCCCGTTCAGAGATCCCAGAGTTGGCGTGCGGCCGTGATGACGGGCTCGCCGATCTCTCCCGATGACGCTTCCTCCGGACGGTAGTGCTCGCCGACCAGGGCGCTCAGTGTCGCGCCCGTCGACATCGTGAGCGCCTCGAAGTCGTAGCCGCCCTCGAGGGCGACGACGGTACGACGCTCCGGGACGAGCTTCTGCAGCCTGACGGCGAGGTCGGCGTAGTCGGCTGAAGTGAGTTGCAGCGACGCAAGCGGGTCGTTGCGGTGAGCATCGAAGCCTGCCGAGATCAGCAGCCAGGTGGGAGCGAATCGCTCGACCACCGGAGCGATCACCTCGTCGAAGGCGCGGCGGAACACGTCGCCGCGCGTTCCGGGCGGAAACGGAAGATTGAGATTGCTGAACGGTGCCGCTTCGCCGCCCGTTTCGGTGAGGCGACCCGTCCCCGGATAGAGCGGAGACTGGTGCGTCGAGACGTAGAGCACGTTCGGATCGTCGTAGAAGATGTCCTGCGTGCCGTTGCCGTGATGGACGTCCCAGTCGACGATGGCGACCCGCTCGCCGCGATCGACCAGCGCCGCCGCCGCGACGGCGACGTTGTTGAACAGGCAGAAGCCCATCGAGGTGGCCGCCTCGGCGTGGTGGCCGGGCGGCCGACTGCCAGCGAATGCAACGTCTGCCTGGCCGGACTCCAGCGCATCGACCGCATCGAGCACGGCTCCGGCGGCGCGGCGTGCGGTTCCCCACGACCCGGGGACGACGAACGTGTCGCCGTCGATGCTGCCTCCACCGTCCTCGCAGAACGCCCGGATCTTCTCGACGAGAGCAACGTCGTGGACGCGTGTGAGTTCGTCGACCGATGCCTCTCGTGGGTGGAAGTATCGAACCGCGTCGTCGAGTCCGGCAGCGGGCACCCCGGCGAGCGACGCATCGAGGCGACCCTGGCGTTCGGGGTGACCGTCCGGAGTTGCGTGTTCATCGAGATCGGCTGCGGCGAACACTGCAATCGGTCGTTCCACGCCATCATCGTACGGTCCGAGTCCGTGCCTGCCATGCTGGTGCGGTGACCGAGGCGAGCGACAGTTCACCCAGCAACGCCGGACGTTCGGACATCGGTTCGAACGAGCAACCGATCCCGGTCGAACGCCACAGCCGATGGGCGACGACGGTCGTCCTCGGCGATGGGGAGACCGCCTTCATCCGTCCGCTCGTTCCTGCCGACCAGCCTGCGCTGCTCGCATTCCACGAGCGCCAAGCCGCCGAGAGCCTGTACCGGCGGTTCTTCTCGCCCAAACCGTCGCTCACCGCCAAGGAACTCGACCACTTCACCAGGGTCGACATGGTCGACCGGGTCGCGCTCGCCGTCGAGGTGCACGACGAGTTCGTCGCCTGGAGCAGCTACGAGCGCTGGGCGGGCCGCGACGAGGCCGAGGCGGCGTTCATGGTCGACGACGAACATCACGGTCGCGGCATCGCCACGCTGATGCTGGAACATCTGGCAGCGATCGCGCGCACCAACGGCATCGAGCGCTTCACCGCCGAGGTGCTGAGCGACAACCGGGGGATGCTCGCCGTGTTCGCGAAGGCCGGATGGCCGTTGCAGCGTCGCTTCGAGTCAGGCGTGGTCGACCTCGACTGGGAACTCGCCACGACCGACGAGTTCATCGACACCGTCGAGCGGCGTGAGCAACGGGCCGATTCGCGGGCGGTGGCGCGCATCCTGCTGCCCCGCGCCGTTGCCGTGGTCGGCGCCTCGGACACGGAAGGATCGGTCGGCAGCCTGCTGTGGCGCCACGTCCGCTCCAGCGTCACGGTGCCGGTCCATCCGGTCAACCCACGACTCGAAGATCTCGACGGGCGCCGCTGCTTCGGTTCCGTGGCCGACCTGCCCGACGACGTGTCGCTCGCCATCATCGCCGTACCGACGCGGTCGCTCGAATCGACGATCGACGCGTGCATCGCCAAGCGGATGCGCGGTGCGGTCGTGGTCACGACCGTCGACTCCGCAGGCGACGACGAATCGACCGTCATCGACCTCCCGGCACTCGTCGCCCGCGCCCGGCGCAGCGGCCTGCGTCTGATCGGTCCGTCGAGCATGGGGGTGGCCGGCCTGCACGACGAGGCGCGCCTGCAGGCAGCGCTGGTGGAGGTGACCCTCCCACCCGGCGGCGTCGCCATCTCGATGCAGTCCGGAACGCTGGCTGCATCGCTGTTGCGGCGTGCGGCCGACCTCGAACTCGGGGTGAGTTGGTTCGTGTCGCTCGGCGACAAGTCCGACATCTCGGCGAACGATCTGCTCCAGTTCTGGGAGGACGACCAGAACACGAACGTGATCGGGCTGTACACCGAGACCTTCGGCAACGCTCGCAAATTCGCACGGATCGCCCGGCGCGTGTCGCGCACCAAGCCGATCGTCGCCGTGCGAACCGGCGCCGCCGCCGACGGCCAACTCGGAGCCGCTCTGTACAAGCAGGCCGGGCTGATCGAGGTGCCCACGGTGCAGGCGTTGCTCGACACGTGTCGACTTCTCGACGCCCAACCGGTGCTGCACGGTCCGCACATCACCGTGGTCACGAACTCCACCAGCCCCGGCACGTTCGCTGTGGCCGCGTTGAATCGTGCGGGGCTCAGTGCGAGTCTCGCCGACACAGGCCTCGACTGGCGCTCCGGTGGAGCGGACTACCACCGGGCCATCACCACGACCCTCGAACAGCCCGATGTGGACGGGGTGATGGTGATCTACGCCCCTCCGCTCCCGTCGCACGCCGACGCGATGGGGGGCACCGTCGACGCTGCAGCGGCCGGGGCGACCAAGCCCGTGGTCGCCGTGCTGATCGGGTCGACCGACGGCCCGGTCGTTCCCGGATCGATCGTTCCCGGATTCGCGTTCCCCGAACAGGCGGCCGAAGCGCTGTCCGGGTCGTTCCTGTACGGGAGATGGTTGGCCACCGAGGCCGCCGCCGGCCCGAGCGAGACCCGCCCGGTCGACCCGCGGCGTGCCGCAGAACTGATCTCGACGATCCTCTCCGAGTCCGTCGACGTCGATTTCGATCGCTCTGCGTCGAGCGACGCATCCGACGAGATGCCGGTCGTGTCCGTCGGTGTCGACGCAGCGGTCGCACTGCTCGGCACCTATGGCATCGCGATGCCACCAACGGCCTCGTCGACCCACGACGCAGCGGCTGACACCGCCGACCGACTCGGGTACCCGGTGGCAGTCAAGGCACGTCGCCGCAGTCGCGGCCGATCCGCCGAGGCGGGGATCGCCCTCGACCTCGCCGACGCCGACGACGTCACGGATGCCGTCGCCACGATGCGGGCCTCACTCGGAGACGATGCCGACATCGTGGTGGTGCAGCAGATGATCGCACCGGGCATCGACGTGCGGGTCCAGTGCCAGCACGACGACCGCCTCGGCGTGATCGTGAACGTCGGGTACGGCGGGATGGACGCCGATCTGATCGACGACCGGTCGAGCCGGATCGCACCGCTCTCGCCGGCCAGCGCGTTGGCGATGTTGACCGAGACGAAGGTGGGCGAAGCTCTGAGACTCGCCGGCTTCGACTCCTCCCCTCTCGTCGACGTCATCGTGCAGGCTGCGCAGCTCGGCGCCGAGCAGCGCAACATCGACGAACTCGACTTGAACCCCGTGGTCGTGTCGGCCGACGGTGCACTCGTGGCGGATGCGGCGATCACGTTGCGCGATCGTCCCGATGGAGACGGCCCGCTCCGGGCCCTCGACTGAGCGCTCGCCCGACTCGTCCTCGAGCCACCTGACCGTCCCGCTCCTGTTGCGGGCCGTCTGCCGGTCCGCCACCCGTCGACGCCGAGATGGTGGAATGGAGGCGTGCTCGAACCCAGCGTCCTGATCCCGTTCGTGCTGTCGGTCGCAGCGCTGGTCGGGTTCTTCGTCTGGTACCGCCGCACGATCAAGGACATGAAGGTCGACTCCGAGAGCCGCCCGATTCCTGGCGCACGGCTCACCGCCTCTCGGCTGCGCGATCTGGCGTCACCACCGTGGAGGGTCGTCTACGAGATCGGCGACAAGCACTTCGGCGCGGTCGACCACGTCGTGATCGGTTCCGACGGCGTGCTGGCGATCGAGACCGTGGCCACCGATCGCCCGGTCGGGCCAGCGTCCCTCCCAGCGGCCCAACTCGTCGCCAACGCTGCGATCGCGCGGGGAGGCGTCGCCGACGTGGCATCGCGTGTCGGGTCCGACTGTCGGACGCTCGCACGCGTGTACTGGGGCATACCGCAGCCCGACCTCCCGGCCGGGATCGAAGTCGCACCCGGCCTCGTCGCGGTCGAGGGTCAACGCCTCGTCGAGTGGCTGGTCGCGCTCCCGCCCGGCCCCCTCCAAGCAGCTCAGATCGACCAGACATGGCAAGCCATCACGTCGGGAATCGGACGACCCGACCCACTCGGCTGATCCGCACCGAGTCGCCTGCGACGATGATGTCATCGCCGCGGGCGGGTTCGTTATGGTGCCTTCATGACCACCGCCGAAGAGTTCGAGGGGCCCACGACCGAGCTGCTGCAGGCGTTGATCCGCAACGAATGCGTCAACGACGGCACGGGCGACACGGGCGGGGAGACCCGCAACTCCGACACGCTCGTGTCGTATCTCGAAGGCCCCGGGGTGGACATCGAGACCTTCACCCCGCGTGAGGGCCGTGCTTCGATGATCGCCCGGATCGCCGGCTCCGACCCTGATGCTCCGTCGCTGTGCCTCATGGGCCACACCGACGTGGTGCCGGTCAACGAGGCCGGCTGGAGCAACGATCCCTTCGGCGGCCAGGTGATCCGCAACGCCGACGGAGCGGACGAGGTGTGGGGGCGTGGGGCGATCGACATGCTCAACCTCACGTCGTCGATGGCGGTGGCGTTCCGGGCACTCGCCGACTCCGGGTTCACCCCGAAGGGCGACCTGATCTACTTCGGCGTCGCCGACGAGGAGGCGGGCGGCGTGTGGGGTGCGGAGTGGATGGCCGAGCACCACTGGGACGCGATGAAGGCCGACTACGTGCTGACCGAACTCGGCGGATGGTCCCACGAGGGCCCCGACGGCGATCGCCAGGTCACCGTGAACGTGGCCGAGAAGGGCCTGGCGTGGCGACGGCTGCGCGTGAAGGGCACCCCCGGCCACGGGTCGATGCCGTTCGGTGCCGACAACGCGTTGATCAAGGCCGCCGAGATCGTCCGACGTCTGAGCGAGTACCGGCCCGCCCCGCACCTGGACGAGGTGTGGGGTGCGCAGGTGGCGTCGATGCGCCTGACCGACGAGCAGCGTGACGGGCTCGTCGACGCGGCGACGATCTGGTCGACGCTCGAAGCCTTGCCGGTCCCCCAGGCGCGCACCTGCCACGCCTGCACGCACACGACCTTCTCCCCCAACGTCGCCCACGGAGGTCAGAAGACGAACATGATCCCCGACACGATCGACGTGGAGGTCGACATCCGCACGGTGCCGGGCACGACGAAGGAAGATGTGGTCGGCCACCTCCGCGCCGCTCTCGGCGACCTGTTCGATCACGTCGAGGTCAGCGACCTCCAGAACTCGAATCCCACCGCATCACCGTTCGGGGCCAGCAACCCGCTGTGGGAGTCGGTCAGGACGCACACCCAGGTCGCCTACCCCGACGCGAAGCTCGTTCCGGGCCTCGTCGTGGGCGGGACCGATGCCCGCTTCTACCGCGAGCGCGGCACCACCGCCTACGGCACGGGGTTGTACTCGAGGTCGATGGACTTCGCCACGTTCGGATCGCGGTTCCACGGCAACGACGAACGCATCGACATCGAATCGCTCGGCCTGTCCACCCGGTACTTCCACGGCATCGCCACCGACCTGCTCAGCTGATCAGGTCGCTCGACCGTTCAGTGGCGGCCGAAGGGGTTGATCGAACGGCTCGTGAACGCGTCCAGCGCCCGCACCACGTCGTGCGCGACGAATCGCTGCGGCCCTCGGCCCGAACGCTCGATCGCGGACAGCACGCCGCGGCGCGCGAGGTCCGTGAGAGCCGATGCGATCGTCGACTTGGTCGCCTCGACCAGCGGCTCCAGCATCGCGCTGTCCACGACAGGGTGTGACAACAGCGCAGCGACGACGCGATGCGCGACGGCATCGGCGCGGAGGTCCTCGATCCGCTCCTCCCACAGTTCCTTGATCTTCACCACGTCGTCGAACAGGTGGCTGGCGTTGCGTAGAGCCGCGAACGTGGCGTCGGCCCCGAGTTCGATGATCGGGACGAAATCGCCGTGGCGGTACTCCGTGAGCGCCTCGATGTAGCGGTGCTTCTGGGACACGATGCCTGCCGAGATCGGCAGCGTGGCCGACTTCGTCAGACCGTCGCGGCGCAGCAGCGCGTGGATCAGCGCACGTCCGACGCGCCCGTTGCCGTCGGGGAACGGATGGATCGTCTCGAACTGCGCGTGCATCACCATCGCCTGGACGAACACGGGCATGTCGGTGCGGTCGATGAAGTTGCACAGGTCTTCGATCGAGTCGAGGATGCGCGGCACGGCGGGTGGCACGAACTCGGCTTCGGGGGGTCCGGCCGAGTAGCTCCCGATCCACACGGTCTCGTTGCGCCACCGACCCGCCAGCACCGGGTGGGTGTCGCGCAGCAGCGCTCGATGGATGCCGAGGATCGCGTCGGGGGTGATGTCGTGGGAGAGGTCGATCGCCACGCTGGTGGCCCCCACGTTGCCCATCACGTCGGCAACGGAGCGTCCCTGGTCGCTGTCGACCTCGCCGATCAGCAGGTCGGGCACCGGTGCGGCCACGTTCTCGATCCGTGACGAGGCCGACGACTCGATGCGCACGAGCAGCGACTCGAGCGGAGCGAGGGCATCGCCGACGCGCAGGTCGAATGCAGCGATCGCCGTGCGGACGTCTTCGGAGATCAAGGCGACCTCCGACGGGAGGAACATCGAGACGTTGCCGATCTCGGGCACGATCGCCGAGTCGTAGCGGTGCTTGCCGACCGAACGTCGAGCGTCGCCGCCCTCCTCGATCAGCCACGTGAGGCGCTCGAAGGTGACCGCCGGCCATGCCGTGTCGCGAGCCATCACCCACCACCTCCGCTCAACGGAAGAGGTCCCGTTCGGAGTCGCGCAGGACCGGCGCCATCGACGCGTCGTCGTCCGCTTCCCACTCGAATCCGCGCACCACGGCCACGGGCACACGGCTCGTGTTCCCCTTGACCAGTTCGCTCGCTCCGGCGAGTTCGTCGGCGGTGCAGATCTCCTGCACCCGGAACTCGTGCCCGTGGGGGTCGTGCTGCCCGATGTAGCTGAACAGCGGGTTCATCCCGGCGATGCCGATGGCGATGTCGGTCTGTCCTTCTCGCCATGGTCGTCCGAACGTGTCGGTCATGATCACCGCGACGTCCACACCCAGTTCCGCGAAGCGTTCACGCTGAACGCGACACGTTGCATCAGGGTCGACGGGCAGCGTGAGGATCCGACCGTGTGCGCCGCTCGACGACTGGTCCACCCCGGAATTGGCGCAGCAGAAGCCGTGATGCGTCTCGGTGATCAGCACTGGGCCGATCTGGCGGATCACCCGCTTCGACTCGCGCAGCACCACCTCGGTGACCCGCGGATCCTTGTCCCACTTCAGCGACCAGCGCGTGGCGAACTCCGATGGCTCGATGTCGTCGAGTTCAACGATGCAGTCCTCGGCCTTCGACACGATCTTCGACGTGACGAGCACGATGTCGCCGTCCGCCAACGCGTCGCCCTGGTCACCGGCTGCATCGTGGATCATCTCGGCGAGATCCATACCCGGGGTGATCTCGGGGAGACCTTCGATGCCGAACACGCTCAGGCGCGCCATCGTTCAGGTGTCCAGACCGGCGAGGAAGTCGATGATCGCCGCATTGACCGGGCCGGGGTTCGTGAGGTTGGCGGCGTGCGCTCCGCCGACCTTCACCACGTCACCCGCTCCCGACAGGCCAGCGGCCAGGGCGTCGGCCTGTTCCATGGTGATCGCCGTGTCCTCGGTGCCGTGGATCACGATGGCCGGACACGTGATCTCGCCGAGGCGATCGGTGATGTCCTCGCGTCCGAGCAGGCACGCACTGGCGGCCTGCATCCCGTCGCGTCCGGCGCGTTCGTCGAGTTCCTTCCACTTCGCGATCCAGACGGCGTTCGCTTCGGGCTCGGCGATGATGATGTTGGCGATGATCTCGGTGAGTTCGTCGACGGGGCCGGCGGCGACCCACGTGTCCATCATCTGCTGGTACCCCTCCATCACCTCCGGATGCTCGCCGCCGGATTGGGTGTCCAGCAGGATCAGAGCACGGACGCGGTCGGGCGCCGTCAGTGCCGCGCGCAGCGAGAGGAATCCGCCCTGGCTCATGCCGCCGAGCACCGCTCGCTCGATGCCGAGGTGGTCGAGCAGTGCCAGGCAGTCCGCGGCGGAGTCCCAGTAGGTGAAGGGCTCGCCGTCGAACTCGGTGAGACCGAACCCTCGCTCGTCCCACGTGATCACCCGGTAGTCGCTCCGCAGGGCTTCGACCTGGTGGACGAACATGTCTCCGCTCATCATGAACCCGTGCGACAGGATCACCGGCGGGCCGTCTCCACCGGTGTCGGTGAAGTGGATCTGCTGGCCGTTGACGGTCGCTGTGGGCATGGCGCCGAAACTAGTCCCCCGCGCCAGCGGTCGGAGGTGCCCGGCGCCCCCGACGGGCGTCAGCAGTCGTTGTCCTCGTCGGTCTTCACCACCGACAGCACGGCCTCGTTCTCGCCGATCGGTTCGCCGGGCGCGGGGTCCTGTGCGACGACGATCCAGTTGCGGTCGAAGAGTTGGCGGCGGCCGTCGCCGGTGGCGTCGACACTCTTGGAGAAGAACACGCCGCGATCCTGGATCTCGTTCTGGGCGTCCTGGAGGCCCATGCAGACCACGTCGGGCACCCGCTTGTCCTCCGGGTCGTCGCCACCGAACGGGTTCGCACCTTCGTCGTCCGACCCCGCTGCGTCGTCGTCCGATCCGGCTGCGTCGCCCTCGGTCGATGACTCGTCGAAGGAATCCGCTGTCGCGTCGATCCGGGTGACCGTTCCCGTCGTCGGCTCATCGCTTGCGTCGGCGCCGATGATCTCGTCGTCCACGATCTCCACCTCGCCGTCATCGTCGATGTCCTCCAGGCGGATCGGGTCGCCGGTGAAGTCATCGGACGCCACCGTGACCACCACGTCGTCGAGTTGACCGAGGGTCACGGGCGCCGAGTCCGACGTGGCGATCGAATCGTCTTCGCTGCCACATCCAGCGGCCAACAGCGCCGCCACGATCGCAGCACCCACCATCGTCCGCACTGCCATTGCAACGGTCTACCACTCGATCTGCGTGGAGTCCGCCCGCTCGGGCAGACTGCCCGGATGAGTGACGAGCGCTTCGTGTCCGAGATCTTCGACTCCCAGGCGTGGGTGGCCGTGCCGGGCTTCGACTTCACGGACATCACGTACCACCGGGCCATCGGCGACGGGGCGGACGGTGCCGTCGTTCGGATCGCTTTCGACCGCCCAGAGATCCGCAACGCCTTCCGACCCCACACGGTCGACGAGCTGTTCCAGGCGCTCGACCACGCGCGCATGTCGACCGACGTCGGCTGCGTGCTGCTCACCGGCAACGGGCCGTCGCCGAAGGACGGCGGATGGGCGTTCTGCTCCGGCGGCGACCAACGAATCCGCGGCAAGGACGGCTACAAGTACACGCGCCCGGATGGCGCCGATGGTGCGTTGGGGACCACGGCCGACTCGATCGAGCCGGGTCGAGCGGGGCGACTCCACATCCTCGAGGTGCAGCGGTTGATCCGGTTCATGCCGAAGGTGGTGATCTGTGTCGTGCCGGGTTGGGCTGCGGGTGGCGGACACTCTCTCCACGTCGTGGCCGACCTCACGCTGGCCAGCACCGAACACGCTCGCTTCAAGCAGACCGACGCCGACGTGGCCAGCTTCGACGGCGGGTTCGGCTCGGCCTATCTCGCCCGCCAGGTCGGTCAGAAGTTCGCTCGGGAGATCTTCTTCCTGGGCGACGAGTACTCGGCCGACGACATGGTTGCGATGGGTGCCGTGAACAAGTCGGTGCCGCACGACGAACTCGAGGCCGTCGCGTTGGAGTGGGGTCGCAAGATCTGCCGCAAGAGCCCCACGGCACAGCGGATGTTGAAGTACTCGTTCAACCTGATCGATGACGGACTCGTCGGCCAGCAGATCTTCGCCGGCGAAGCCACCCGCCTCGCCTACGGCACCGACGAAGCTGCCGAAGGTCGTGACGGCTTTCTCGAGAAGCGCGAACCCGACTGGTCGCCGTACCCCTACCACTTCTGACCAACGGCTGGCAGACTCCCCTCGTGTCCGGGCCCGAGGTGATCGACATCGAGGACCCTGACGACGACCGCTTCACCCAGTTCAGGCTGAACGAGCGGGGCCTCGCCAGCCGGGCGGACAAGCGTGACGACGCTGGGGCCGGACTGTTCCTCGCCGAAGGTGATCTCGTGGTGGAGCGGGCACTGACGGCCGGGTGCCGACCGGTCGCCGCCCTGGTCGACATCGCCCGGATCCCTCCGGTGGCCACCGAGCTGACGTGCCCCGTCTATGCCGGCGGCGAGCACGTGCGTCAGGTGGTCTCGGGTCTCGGCATGCCGCAGTCGATCATCGCACTCTTCCATCGCCCGGCCCGGCCCACCGTTGCCGACCTCGCAGCTCGATGCCGTCGCCTCGTCGTCCTCGAAGCCGTGGACAACCCCGCCAACGTGGGTGCGATCATCCGCAACGCCGCGGGGCTCGGTTGGGATGGCCTGATCCTCGATCACACCAGCGCCGACCCACTCGCCCGACGGTCACTGCGCGTTGCCATGGGAACGGCATTCGCGCTCCCACACGCGAGAACCATGTCCCTGGCCGACGATCTGCGGGCGCTCGACGGCGTCGAATTGTACGCGATGACGCCGTCACCAGGGTCCCGACCGCTCGACGAGGTGACGCCCGGCGAACGTGCTGCCGTGCTGATCGGTTCCGAACGCGCCGGCCTTTCCGACGACCTGCTCGCGCTCGCCACGCCGGTGATGATCCCGATGCACAGTGGCGTCGACTCGCTCAATGCTGCGGCTGCTTCGGCGATCGCCTGCTGGGCCCTGCGCTGAGAACCCGTCCCGGCTGCTCGGTCAACCGGTCGTCGACGCAGAATCGTTCGAAACCATTCCGTGTCAGACACCGAATGATTGCAGCGAATGGTTGGAGCGATGGTGGGTCGGGAGAAGCGCCCATTGCGTGAACCATCCTGGCGGTCGGCGACATTCGAGATAGACACGTCTGATGTCGACTGTCCTGTTGTTGTCGTGCCCTGACCAGCAGGGTGTGGTCGCGGCCACCGCGGAGGCCATCGCGGCGCACGGCGCGAACATCATCCATGCCGAGCAGTACGTGAAGGCTGTCGACAGCGACGACGGATCGGTGTTCTTCCAGCGTCTCGTGTTCGACCTCGTTCGAGCGGGTACCTCGCCGGAGTCGTTCCTCGAAGCGTTCGCACCGGTCGCGGAGCGCTTCGACATGACCGTCGACCTCCGCGACCTGTCGGCTCCCACGCCCACGGCGATCATGTGCTCCAAGCAGCCCCACTGCCTCTACGACCTGCTCACACGGTGGCGCAGCGGCGAACTCCCGATGGACCTGCGGGTCGTCATCTCCAACCACGACGATCATCGCAACATCGCCGAGCACATGGGCGTCCCGTTCGTCCACCTCCCGGTCACCAAGGAGACCAAGCCCGAGCAGGAGGCACAGGTGCTGGCCACGCTCGACGAGTACGACATCGATCTGGTCGTGATGGCCCGCTACATGCAGATCCTGAGCGACGACTTCATCGGCCATTTCCCGATGAAGATCATCAACATCCACCACTCGTTCCTGCCGGCGTTCATCGGCGCCAACCCGTACCGCCAGGCGCACGAGCGGGGCGTCAAGCTGATCGGTGCCACCGCCCACTACGCCACCGCCGAACTCGACGAGGGTCCGATCATCTCCCAGGACACCCAACACGTCACCCATCGCGAAACCGTCGCCCAGCTCACTGCTGCCGGGCGCGATGTCGAGACCAACGTGCTCGCCCGGGCCGTACGCGCCCACCTCGAACACCGCGTTGCGACACACGGCAACAAGACCATCGTCTACAACTGAGCCCGGCCGCCCGACGCACGATGGCGCCGCCCTGAGCGCTGTGAAGCGTGAAGCGCGAAACGTCAGTCGGTGGCGGAACGGGCGGCACGACGGCTGCGCCGCGATGGGGCGCCCGACGGCTCCCACGTGAATCGCTTGATCGCGATCAGGAGCCCGACCGCGCCCCACGCAGCGACGAATGCGAGGCGTCCTGGCGAAAAGCCGGACCCGTCGACGAACGGATTGAAGCAGTCCTGGAATGCGTTCACGAACGGCTTGAGCGGGAAGATGCTCGCCACCGTGTGGAGGAACCCGCCGTCCTCGGTGGCGATGAACACGTCGGAGATGAAGGCCAGAGGCAGGATCGTGGCATTGACCATCGCCGCTGACGACGAGGCCGTCTTGATCACCGACACCAACGCCATTCCGAGCGCAGCGAACGAAGCGACGCCCACGAGCAGCGTGACCGCAGCAGCCGGCATCTTCACCCAGTCGATCGACAGGTCGTACAGCACCACGCCCATCACCAGCATCAGGATCACGCTCGTGACCGCGATCACGATCGACGACAGGATCAGGCCGGAGAGATACGCCCACGTGGGCAGCGGCGTACTCCGCCAGCGCTTCAAGATCCCTTCGTCGCGCCGGATCGGGACCATGTTGCCCAGGTTGCTGTAGGTGGCCGACACCGCGGTGTACGCGGCGAGGCCCCCGGTGTAGAACTGGCGGATCGGCCACTCCCCGCCGCCCGTTTCGATCGACTGGTCGCCGAACAGAGCGTTGAACAAGACGAGCATCACGATCGGCAGGATCAGTGTGAAGAACAGCGCCACCGGAACCCGGAAGAAATAGAGGATCTGATAGCGGGTCTGGCGGACGATCAATGCTGCGGTCGACGGGAAGTCCTTCACGATGCCTCCTTCTCCCGTTCGGTGAGCTGCAGGAAGACCTCTTCGAGGCTCGCCCGCTTCACCGACAGGCCCTCCAGTTCGATGTCGTTGTCGACCGCCCAACCCGTCAGTCGGTGGACGATCTGCGTCGACCTGTCGACCGTGGCCTCGACGAAACGGCCAGACAGTCGCACCTCGTGGCCGAGGATCGACCCGAACGTTGCGGCGGCGTCGCCGGCGGCCACCGTCAGAGGCAACTGGAAGCTGACGACGGTGCCGCTGATCCCGTCGATCAGTTCCGACGGCGTTCCTTCGGCGATCATCCTGCCGTTCGCAAGGACGCCGACACGGTCGGCCAGATGCTCGGCCTCGTCGAGGTAGTGCGTCGTGAGCAGCACGGTCGTCCCTCCGTCTCCGAGTTGTTCGATCAGGTCCCACGAGAGGCGCCGCGCCGACGGATCGAATCCCGTCGTCGGCTCGTCGAGGAACAGAAGGTCAGGCGTGCCGATGATGCCCAGTGCGAGGTCGACGCGCCGACGTTGGCCACCCGACAGCGATCCGATGCGTTCGTCGACCTTGTCGTCGAGACCCACGAGACCGATCACCTCGTCGAGCGATCGCGGGTTGCGGTAGACGCTCCCGTAGAGGTCGATCGCTTCGCGCACCGTGAACTCGTTCTCCACACCCGACGACTGCAGGACCACACCGATGCGATCACGGAACTCCCGGTCGGCTCGTGACGGGTCGAATCCGAGGACCGACACCTCACCCGACGAGGCGGTTCGGTGGCCCTCGAGGATCTCGACGGCGGTGGACTTGCCCGCTCCATTGTGCCCGAGCAGTGCATACACCTCACCCGGCTGCACACTGAAGCTCACACCGTCGACCGCGTGGTTGTCGCCGTAGTGTTTGTGCAGGTCCTGGACCTCGATCGCAGCCATCACCTCCGACGCTATCCCTGACCGCTACTGCCCCTTGCGCGGGTCAGATGACGAGATCGGCAGGCCGGTGTCGTTGCGCAGGTGTTCGGCTGACGGCACGAAGTACGCCATCAGTTCGTCTGCGATGCCATCGGGGACGGACGGCTCGGCGCAGGCGACCTGCACGGCCGCCGCCATGTGGTGCAACCACCGATCGCGTTCGAGCGGGCCGACGTGGAACGGGAAGTGCCGCATCCTCAGCTTCGGATGTCCGCGCTCTTCCATGTAGGTCGTGGGGCCACCCCAGTACTGAGTGAGGAACAGCGTGAGACGGTGGCGGGCACCGGTCAGATCGGGTTGCTCCGGGTAGAGCGGGAGCAACACGTCGTCGGTGGCGACTCCGTCATAGAACGCATCGACGAGCCGTTCGAAGAACCCCATCGAATCGCCGGACTCGTCCGACACCCTGGAAAACAACGAAGACGCCGTGTCGGACACGGCGTCCACGTTACTGCCGCAAGGGGAGACGACAGATTTGGGGGAGAATGATTCGGCGCCGGGTCGACGCCAGAGCGGTGGTCAGATCGCCGAAGCGTCGAACTTGCGGTATTCGATCAGTTCGTCGGACTGGACGACGAACGGCGTCGAATCATCGCACGGGTCGAGGATGACGAAATCCTCCGTGGCGAGCAGCACGAGGACGGTCATCACGTCATCGTGGTCGGCCTTGGTGCGGACCTCGATCACGTCGCCGGCTTCGAGTTTTTCCATGAGAAGGGTGGTCATCGTGTGCTCTCTTCGATCTGTTCGAGGTGATTGTTCGCCTCGCAATGTTCTTCGGTTCCAACGTCTGGTTTCTTGAGGATCTTCCCCGTTGATCCCGACGAAACGGTGAACGCTGTCACACCACCCCGAGTAGTCGCACCATCACTCGAACTGCGGAGCGACCCAGTTCGGGAAGAGGTCGGGCAGTTCCTCGCTCACGCTGTTGGAGTACGTGGCGGGCCGCTTCTCGAGGAAGCTCTCGACGCCCTCGCGAGCATCGGCGCTCGGACCGCGCAGTGCAATCCCCCGGGAATCGGCCCGATGGGCTTCCATCGGATGGCTCGCTCCCAGCATCCGCCAGAGCATCTGGCGGGTGAGCGAAACCGACACCGGAGCCGAGTTCTCGGCGATGTCCGCAGCGATCGCTCGCGCAGCAGGCAGCAGATCGTCCGCGGTGTGGACGCTGCGGACGAGGCCGCCCTGGTGTGCTTCGTCGGCGGGAAAGACGCGGCCTGAGTAGCACCATTCCGCTGCCTGGCTGATGCCGACGAGCCGCGGGAGGAACCACGACGAGCATGCTTCGGGAACGATGCCGCGGCGGGCGAACACGAAGCCGAACTTGGCGTGCTCGCTGGCGAGGCGGATGTCCATCGGGAGTGTCATCGTGACGCCGACACCCACGGCGGCGCCGTTGATCGCGCCGATCACGGGCTTCTTCGAGTCGTAGATCCGCAGACTCACCAGACCGCCACCGTCGCGAGGGACGCCGACGTCGGTCTGGACGTCACTGCCACCCTTCGCAAAGGTCTCCCCACCGCCTCCGAGATCGGCGCCGGCACAGAAGCCGCGCCCGGCTCCGGTGACGATCACGGCACGGACGTCGTCGTTCGCATCGGTGTGATCGAAGGCGTGGATGATCTCGTTCATCATCGTGCCGGTGAACGCGTTCAGCCGGTCGGGCCGGTTCAGCGTGATCGTCGCCACGTGGTCGGCGACATCGAACAAGATCTGCGTGTACTCCATCGACCGAACCGTACGCAGATCAGGCCGGCCGAGCCGATTCGGGACAGCCCGATGCGGTGGAGCGCCGCAGGCGGAGGCCTCTGCGCCGACTCCCGAGTCGAGCAGGTCGATCCCGCCGAACCGTTCGACCCCGAGCCGACGACGGAATCCTTCGCTCTTCGTGAACTCAGCGGGGATCACGGTTTTCGTCTCGCAAGGCGACCGGCGGCGACGTGTACTGGCCGTACATGAGCCGCTCGGTCAACGCAGCGAGACGGAAAGCTGGCCCCGCTGAGCTAGACGTCCAGGAATTTGGAGGCTGCGATGCCCGAGCCGATGGCTCCGGCGATGGCACCGATCGCGAGCATGATCAGCATCACGAACTTGTCGTAGCCGTTCGTGATCACGAGCGCGGCGAAGCCACTGTTCGGCGGGAAGCCCTGCACACCGTCGGTCCACTGCGAGTTCCAGGCGAAGAGACCCACTGATGCCAATCCGCCGCCGATCACTCCGTGCAACAGGCCTTCGAGCATGAACGGGACGCGGATGAACCAGTCGGTCGCGCCGACCAGCTTCATCACCTCGATCTCACGTCGTCGAGAGAAGATGGCGGTGCGGATGGTGTTCCAGATCAGCAGGATCGCAGCGAGGAGCAGGAAGCCCGACAGCAGGAAGAGGCGGAATCCGAAGAACGACTGCAGTTGCTCGATCAGCGAGATCTGGTCCTCGGCGAAGACCACCTCGAACACGCCGGGACCCTCGGAGAAGGCATCGGTGACTTGGCGGAGCAGGGCGACGTCGGTGGCCTCGGTCGGAACGGCCTTGTACTGGGTGGGGATGTTGTCCGCTGTGATCAGGTCGCGAGTGCCCGGCTCGGCGGCGAGGACGCGGTCGCGTTCGGCGAGCGAGCAGTCCACGTCGCAGTACGTCCACGATTCGATGAACTGGTTGTTCCCGTCGAGGTTCGCCTCGATCAACGCGCGCTGGTCGGCGGTGACGTCGGGACGCATGAAGATGATCATCTCCACGCCGCCCTCCCACTTGGAGAGCAGGTTGTCGAAACCTTCCTGGCTGAGAAGAGTGAGGCCGACGCCGAGCAGCGAGATCGCTGCGGTGATGATCGAGGCGACCGTCAGCGTGGCGTTGCGCCGGAAGCTGTCGAAGGTCTCACGGAAGATGTAGCGGACGCGGGAGAGCATCAGGAATCAGAGCTTTCTGTCGCAGATCGGTTCGACGCCACGGTCACTCGTAGACGCCGCGCGCCTGGTCGCGGACGATGATGCCGCGGTCGAGCTGGATGACGCGCTTGCGCATCGTGTTGACGATGCGCTGGTCGTGGGTGGCCATGACGATCGTGGTGCCGGTCTTGTTGATCCGGTCGAGGAGACGCATGATGCCCTCGCCGGTGGCGGGGTCGAGGTTGCCGGTGGGCTCGTCGGCGAGCAGGATCAGCGGCCGGTTGACGAAGGCCCGTGCGATGGACACACGCTGCTGCTCGCCACCCGACAGTTGGTTCGGCATGCGCTCCTCCTTGCCGGCGAGGCCGACGAGGTCGAGCACGGCAGGCACCTGCTGCTTGATGACGTGCTTCGGGCGACCGATCACTTCCTGGGCGAAGGCCACGTTCTCGAACACGTTCTTCTCGAGGAGAAGCTTGTAGTCCTGGAAGATGTTGCCGATGTTGCGCCGGAGCATCGGGATGCGCCCGCCGGGCAGATCGACGATGTTGCGTCCGGCCACCCACACGGCACCCCGCTCGGGTCGGTCCTGGCGGTTGAGCATGCGCAGCAGCGTCGACTTGCCCGAGCCCGACGGGCCGACGAGGAAGACGAACTCGCCCTTGGCCACGTCGAAGCTGGCGTCCTTGACCGCCACGACTTCGGTGGAATAGCTCTTGGTGACGTTTTCGAGTCTGATCATGAGGTGTGGTCTCCGCCTGGATGGGCTGGAACACGGTACCGCTCCGCCACCGGCGAGGCGCGGCACCCCGACATGACGCCTGCCACCAAACCAAACGGTGTCAGACGTCCTTCACCGGGTGAACGGTGTCAGAGCTCGTTCACCGCCGAACAACCGTCCGCGGACGTAGGGGTGGGGGGGGAAGCCGGCTGTCAACCGGCGGCCCCCGAGGGGG
>JBBSOH010000042.1:0-20257 GCA_038259945.1 Acidimicrobiales bacterium | reverse complement strand
GTTCTGCGCCTCGGTCGCCCTGACCGTACGGTCCGCCGTGATCGTGCGGATCGGCAGCGTGCACGGCTGGGAACCCTCTCGGTGCGAAACACGCGAGGTCGGTTACGGTCGCAGTGCCCACGTCGAAATCGTGGTTCGCCGTCTCGTCCGCCTGCGGCCATGGGACGGCGTGTCCAACAGCCGCAAACTGCTCGGCGCGATCGAGGTCGAACTCGCCGGCGACCTGAGCGGGAAAGTACTCCTACGTCTCCCCGGCGACGCCCGGATCTTCATCTACTGCGCTGCTTGACCGCGAGCGATGCCCACGGTCGAATTCTCTTCGACACTGAAGAAAGGTTCGTGTCAGCGCATCGGGAGCGACGGAACGGATGCGCCGGCGCAGAGTATGCGCTGCGCCTCTGTGCCAGCACATGTGGCGCGAGCCAGCGAATGCGCTGACGCAGAGCGCTGTCACGTCGCGTTGTCGCGTCGCCCTGTCGCGTCGCGTTGTCGCGTCGCGCTGTTGCGGTGCGCTGTCGTCGAGAACCGTCGCTCGTTCGTGGGGTTCGCAGCGGTTTCGGGTCTTTCGGCCCTGCTGGGAGCCGCTGCCGGCCGAGACGATGTGGACCGTCAGTATCCCCCTCTCCAGGAGCACACTCCGATGACCGTTCTCGATCGTCCCGACGCACCCGCCGGTGCGAACCCACCCCCGTCGCGTCCCGATTCCGATCGTTCGTCGCTGCTCGGCTCGGTGATCCTGGGTGCGGGCGCCATCGCGATGCTGGCGATGCTCCTCGGGTTGGTGGCGCTGGCGTTCGTGGCGCTCCTGCACGACGGCGGTTCGGGTGACGAGGTGATCGTCAGCGATCTGGACATCTCGCTCAGCGAGTTCGCGATCGACGGCGAGTTGAGTGCACCGGCGGGTGAGGTGGTGTTGAACGTGGTGAACGGTGGAGCGATCGAACACAATCTGCAGGTCCGCGAGCTGGGAATGGGCTCGACGAACCTGATGTCGCGAGGCGTCGACACTCTCGCCCTGGGTGAACTCTCGCCCGGTACGTATGAACTGTTCTGCAGCATCGCCGGCCACGAATCGTCGGGCATGGCCGCCGAACTCGTCATCACCGACGCCGACGAATTCGCCCCTGCCGAACTCGGTGACGAGCACGCAGGACTCACCCCTGCGGAGATGGACCAGTTGATGGTCGATTCGATGCTCGCCTTCCCGGCAGCGACGGAAGGTCTCGGCAATCAGATCCTCGAACCCGAGATCCTCGCCGACGGCACGAAGAAGTTCAAGCTGACCGCCGAGGTCATCCCGTGGGAGGTCTCACCGGGCGAGATCGTCGAAGCGTGGGCGTACAACGGGCAGGTTCCCGGTCCGCGCATCAACGTCGACGTCGGAGACAACGTCCAGGTCGAGTTCACGAACCTGACCCCGATGGGATCGGACATCCACTGGCACGGCATCCACACCCCCAACGACCAGGACGGCGTGTCGCCGTACACGCAGGACCCCGTGGCGTCCGGTGAGACGTTCCTCTACGAATTCACCGCCGACGACCCGGCGATCGGGATGTACCACGCCCACCTGCACAGTCAGACCTCGGTGATCAACGGCATGTTCGCCGCATTCCAGATCGGTGAGACACCCCTGCCGTACGGCAAGACGATCTCCGGCGTCACGATCCCCGAGGACGTCGTGCCGCAGTTCGACAAGCCGCTCGTGCTCAACGACGCCGGCACGATCGGGTTGTCGCTGAACGGCAAGAGCTTCCCGGCCACCGAGCCGATCGTGATCGACGAAGGCGAGTGGGGCGTGATCCACTACTACAACGAGGGCCTGACGGCGCATCCGATGCACCTGCACCAGTTCCCGCAGTTGATCTTCGCCAAGGACGGAATCCCGCTCGACAACCCCTACTGGGCCGACACCGTCAACGTGGCACCGGGCGAGAGGTATTCGGTGCTGTTCCACGCCGAGGACCCCGGCACATGGGTCTACCACTGCCACATCCTCACTCACGTCGAACGTGCCGAGGGCATGTTCGGGATGGTCACGGCGCTGATCGTCAATCCGAAAGAGGACGGGTGAGCGTCGTAGTTGCGGAGCATCCACTCCGGATGGTGCGGATCGCGATGATGTCCGTGGCGGTCATGCTGGGCGGCGTCGTCGGCACGGCGTGCGGAACGGACTCGGGCGAGGCGGGTCGCGAGCAGCCGACGTTCGACTACGTGATCCCGGCCGGCGCCGGTGACCGGATCGATGCCGGCGAGCCGCTCGACATCCTCCCAGGTGAGCTGATCGCCGACCTCGACGAGACGATCCAGATCGTCAACCACGACGACCGGGCGCATCTCGTCGGTCCGTGGTTCGTCGGTGCCGGCGAGACACTCCGTCAACGGTTCAACGTGGCGGGCGTGTTCGCAGGCGACTGTTCGATCCACCCGTCGGGTGAGTTCACCGTCACCGTGAACGCGTAGCGGGGCCACCGACTCTGTGGCGCACGTGTGCGGCTCAGGTCGATGTCGCGAAGGTCACCGAGGGAAACACCCAGCCTCGGCTCGCATCGACGGTGACGTACATGCCGGTCTCCAGGGTCGTCGTTGCATCGTGGGTGCCGACGATGGCGGGGAGGCCTTCCTCGACGGCCACGCGAGCGGCGTGGCAACTCATGTCGCCCTCGTCGGTGATCACGGCGGCGGATCGCTGGATGTACGGAAGCCATTCGGGTGTCGTCTCAGCGGCGACGAGGATCTCGCCGTCGCGGAGTTCGCCGAGGTCTTCGTAGCGATCGACGATCCGGACACGGCCGGTCGCCCAGCCGAGTCCGATACCGGTGCCGATGACGCACTCGTCGACCGAACTGGCATCGAGGTGATGAGCCGGGGTGACGGGTCGAGCCTGGAGCGGATGTACGCCACATCGATCGATCGACCATTCCACCTCGTGCGGTGCGCCGAAGTGGCGGTCGACCGCTGTGCTCAGTTCGCTGAGTCGGGCCAATTCGTCGTCGTCGACGACGCGAGCATGGAGACGGTCCGGCTCGGCGAACTGGTGGCCGTCGGAATCGGATCGTCCGCGCATCACGATCTGCTTGCGGCCGATCGTGATGCTGGAGGTTTCGTGAGTGTCGCGGTCGACGATGTAGCGATCGGGTTCCACTGCGCCGGAGATGATCGGCTCACCGAGCCCGAATGTCGCTTCGACGAGCATCTCGTGGGGCAGCCCGGTCGGGGTGATGATGCCCGACTTGTCAGCGTCGATCATCGTCTGGACGATGACCGCCATCGCCGGCTCGCCCTCACCGAGTCCGTGTGCGCGCATCGTCAGCGCTGTCTCGCCGAACAGCGAGGCCCAACAGCTGTGGATTCTGGCGATGACACGATCGACCCCGGTCAGGCCGAGATAGGTGGCGTGCACGCCGGCACACTCCGGCCCGGACACGGCGCCGGGAGTCGACGACGAACGAACGGCGACCCGTAGGTCGTCGTGCGCCCACGTGGGTGCCCGTTGCGATTCGAGTTGGTCGAGGTGGGTCTGGACGGCGTCGCGAAATCTGGAGCTGAAGTCGATACTCGAGATCAGGTGCCGGGCCTTGCGCGACAGCATGGCGATCTCGCTCGGGGACGCGTCTCGAGCGGCCGCCCAGATCTGTGCGAGTTGATGGTCGATCCCTCCGAGCCGGATCGCATCGAGATAGGCGTCGGCCTCGACGACGAACGCCGGAGCGGTGTGGAATCCCTCGGATTCGAGCTGCTCGAGGTACCACCCCTTCACGCCGAGTCGCCTGGCATCGGCATCGCCTGCATCTCCGATCATCACGATCGGCCACGGAACGTGTTCACCAGTCATGAACCCATGCTCCGCCGACGCCAGCACCCGCAGTAGGGGAGGAGGTCCTCGACCCATGACCTGATGTCGACGTGGTCGGACCGCACCCGTCCGACGGGCCCCGACCGGGCCGTTCGCCTCTGCCATGAGCGCTCTGGCTGTCGGAGGATGATGTGAGCCACAGCCGCTCGATCCGACGAGGAGCCATCCCATGGAGACCACCACACTTCCGGCCATCAATCCGCCGTACTCGCGGACCGCCGTCGGCGCCCATGTGCTCGGGGTTCTCGACAATCCCCGAGAGCAACTCGCTCGCGTGACGGGCGCACTCGTCGACGACGGGGTCCGGCTCTGCGAGATCAGCGTGTTCGGCCGCCGAGGAGCGCTCGAGCTGTTCGATGCCGGCATTGACCCGACGTACCGACCTCAGGCATCGAGGATCGTTCACCTCTTCGACGTCACCGATCGCGAGTTGCTGAAGTACAAGCGGGCGCTCTCGGCGAATGAAGCAGTGATCAGCGTGAGGGTGGAGACCTTCGAACGCCACCGGGTCGCTCAGCTCTTGAAGGCCCTCGGCGTGGGTGATGTCGCGTTCTACAGTCGCCGTCATCACCGGCTGCCCGCTGCCGACCTCGGAATCAGCGGCGACGCGGTGCTTGCGAAGCGACGCAAGTGGTGAGAAGCGAACCAAACGGTGTCAGACACCGAATGAACGCCGGTGAGAGTTGAACCCGTTGCTCGATTCTCATTCGGTGTCTGACACCGTTTGATCAGGAACCCTGATCTCCGTCCGGCGCGCGGTGCCCGACGAGGCAGCGATCGCGGGAGATGACGACTGAACCGACCTGTGGGTCCTTGGACCCTGGTCGGCCGAGACCTCTCTCAGCACGATGGAGGCATGAGCACGGTGACAGCCCGGTGGGTCGTGGGATGCGACGGATCGAAGGGAGCGGAGCACGCACTGGACTGGTGCGTCGCGAACGCGCACGGCCGGGCGAGCTCGGTGCATGTCGTGCAGGCCTGGCACCATCCCGCTCTCGCGGGCGCGGGGATGATGGTGCTCCCCGACATCGACGTCGAACCCGCGATGGCGTATCCGGAGCCCGAACTCCTGGCGGCTCGGTTCGACGAGGTCGGCGTCGCGCTGACGACACAGGTCGAGTACGGCGTCACGGCGAACGTCCTGCTCGAGGCATCGGCCGACGCCGGCCTCCTGGTGCTCGGCACGCGCGGCCTGGGCGGGTTCGGTCGGCTCGTCGTCGGGTCCGTCAGCCATCAGTGTGCGACCCATGCCCGCATCCCGGTCGCAGTCGTTCCGTCGTCGGCGCCGGTCGCTGCTGATGTGGAGCGCGTCGTGGTCGGGATGGACCGTTCCGCTGGAGCGTGCGCTGCGTTGCGGTGGGCGACCGAGTTCGCTCCTCCGAGCGCAACGATCGAGGTCGTCGGTGCATGGCAGCCCTCGTCCTGGGGAGTGAGTCTCGATCTCTACTTGCAGGCGGCCGACTTCGACGCGGCACACGTCGCATTCGACGCGATCATGGACGACGTCGAAGCCTCACTGCCGAATCGCTCGTTCGAACGCCGTTTCGAGCGCGGCCACGCTGCCGATGTGCTGCTCGACGCCGCCGACGGCGCCGATTTCGTCGTGGTGGGCGAACGAGGCCACCGCGGGCTCAAGGGGGCGCTGCTCGGATCGACCGCCACCGAGGTGCTGCACCGAGCCGAACTGACCACCGTCATCGTTCCTGCGCCGCCAGACGAGTCGTGACAGCCGAGCCGGACGCACGCCTGCGCTGAGGTTCCCGTGCCGCCGATGTGCCGGCCCGGCGTCGGGTCGAAGGTCCCGACGAAGAGGTCTTCCGGCCCTGGGCGCAGGACGCCGACGAGCGCAGGATGACGTCATGAAGCGACTTCTCGTTCTCGGTGCCGGCACCGCCGGCACCATGGCTGCGAACCGGCTTCGCAAACGACTCGCCGACGACGAGTGGACGATCACCGTCGTCGACGCCCGCTCCGAGCATCACTACCAGCCCGGTTACCTCTTCATCCCGTTCGGCACGTACCAGCCCGACGACATCGTGAAGCCGACCGCGCCGCTGCTCGCCGACGGCATCGATTTCGTCATCGGCGACATCGATCGGGTCGCCACCGACGCCGACACCGTCGTGTTGAGCGACGGCACCCGGCTCGGATACGACCAGTTGATCATCGCCACCGGCACCCACCCCCGGCGCGACCAGACCGACGGCCTCGACAGCGACGAATACGGCTCCACGGTCCACGACTTCTACACCCTCGAGGGCGCAACGGCGCTCGCCGACAAGCTGGCGGAATGGCCGGGCGGGCGGCTGGTCGTCAACATCGTCGAGATGCCGATCAAGTGCCCCGTCGCTCCCCTCGAGTTCATGTTCCTGGCCGACGCGTTCTTCACCGACAAGCAGATGCGGGACAAGGTCGAACTCGTCTACGTCACGCCGCTCGACGGTGCCTTCACCAAGCCGGTCGCCGCCGAGCATCTCGGATCGATGCTCGATTCACGAACGATCGAACTCGAGTGTGACTTCATGACCATGGAGGTCGACACCGAACGGAAGATGCTCGTCAGCTACGACGAACGTGAGGTCCCGTACGACCTCCTGGTGACCGTGCCGGTCAACATGGGCGCTGACTTCGTCGAGCGGTCAGGGCTCGGTGACGAACTGAACCACGTCGAAGTCGACAAGCACACGTTCCTCGCCGACGGGCACGACAACGTGTTCGCCCTCGGCGACGCTGCGAACCTGCCGACCTCGAAGGCCGGCTCGGTCGCTCACTACGCCGTCGACGTCTTCATCGACAACTTCGTCGAGCACATCGCCGGACGACCGATGACCGGGCGATTCGACGGGCACGCCAACTGCTTCGTCGAGTCGGGCAACGGCAAGGGTCTGCTCCTCGACTTCAACTACGACGTCGAACCGCTGCCGGGCAAGTTCCCGGTGCCGGTCGTCGGGCCGTTCTCGCTGCTCAAGGAGACGAGAGCCAACCATCTGGGCAAGCTCGGGTTCCGCTGGATCTACTGGAACATGCTGCTGCCGGGTCGGCCGATCCCGATGAAGGCCGACATGTCGATGGCCGGCAAGCAACTCCAGGACGTAGCGCCCTGACGGCGCGCCGCCCACCCGCTTCGAACAGACAGGAGACAGCAACACCATGAGCACGACCACGACCATCGCCGGTCACGAGGTGCACGTCGACGACGAGGGCTTCATGACCGAGTACGACGAATGGACCGAGGAACTCGCTCCCGAACTCGCTGCGGCGATCGGCATCAGCGAGCTCACCGACGACCACTGGGAGGCGATCCGGTTCCTCCGAGCCGACTTCGCCGAACAGGACGAGACCGCCACGCTGCGGCGCGTCGCGAAGATCGGCGGCATCCCCACGAAGAAGCTGTTCGGGTTGTTCCCCAAGAAGCCCGCCAAGAAGATGGCGTACATCGCGGGGCTCCCCAAGCCGCACGGATGCGTCTGAGAGGAATCGACATGACTCAGACCGACACCACCGCCGAGACCGGCGCCCGAGTGCCCGACTTCGGCGATGACGCACCCGACCGCAAGATCTGCTTCGTCTGTTCCAAGGGCACCCTCGACATGGCCTACCCCGCGCTCATCATGGCGAACGGGGCGCTCGGCGAAGGCGTGGAGACGCACATCTTCTTCACGTTCTGGGGCATGGACATGATCACCAAGAAGACCATGGACCATCTGAAGTTCACGATCCTCGGCAACCCGGCCACCCACATGCCCCAGGGTCTGGGCGGCATCCCGGGCATGACCGGCATGGCGACCAGGATGATGAAGAAGCAGATCGCCGGCCTCGACGTGCCGGAGGTCCCCGAGTTCCTCGAACTGCTCGTCGACATGGGCGCTCACCTCTGGGCGTGCAAGATGTCCGTCGACATGATGGACCTCGACGAGGCCGACCTCTTCGACGGCGTGGAGGCGATCATCAACGTGAGCGACTTCATCGACCTGTCCAGTGACGGACAGATCATCTTCGTCTGACGGAGCGATGCGACGCGGCCGCACGTCGGCGACACGCCACCGCAGGTTGCGCACCAGTCGCCGACGAGAACGGCGAGACGCCCGTCGGTGATCTTCGACCTTGTGCGATCCGCACTGATGGCGCATGATGGTGTCAGTACAGATCTGGCGTCTCGGCCTCCACAGCTGAGCACGGCCCGGTTCTCGGGCGCCGACCTTCGTGTCGGAACAACGAGCGAGCTCGGTCGAGACGCCACCTCTGTGCATCCGGGCTCGACGCCGAACTGATCGTCGCCGTCTGCTGTGATGCGTCGAATCCGGCTCGCCGGTACGGATCAGGTCAGGGTTCGACCCTGCGTCGCACGGTGAAGCGACGACCGGTCGTCGTCGATGGAACGATCCGCACGAAGTCGGTCTTGCGGTCGTGCTGCCACGAGTCCAAGTCACCGTCGGCCAGTTCGAGGAGTTCATCGCGATCGGTCACCCGCATCGCCACACCCTTGACGACGACGCTCCAGGCGATGCGTTCGTACCAGTCGAAGTGGTCCGCCTCGAACGCGACGAGGGGTTCGACCTCGATGCTGCTGAGCTTCCTGCCCGCTGCCGTGCAGAACAGCACCGTGCCGCGATCGACGATGAAGTTGACCGGAAAGACGTCAACACCACCGTCGGCGAGCCGCACGGCCAGACGGCCGACATCGGCACTGCCGAGGAGACCGAGACACTCGGACTCGGTGAGTTCCTCGGGTCGCTGCAGCTGGTCTCGCTGATGCGGTTCTGGTCGGCCATGGGGTCTGGTCGGAGTCTCCATGTATCGAGTCCACCACCGGGTCGTGGACGACAACAGGGGCGAAGGTCCTCCGTGCGGGGTCGAGATCTCTCCGGGCCCTTGTGCCCTGTCGCGCCGCACGCCCACGCGGTTCGATGAGGTCATGGACTCAGACACTCGACCCGAGTGGTGGCCACCACCTCCGAGACGGACTTCGATCACGCCCTCAATGTCGTGCGCGACGAGATGATCCGGCTCATCGGTGATGCCAAGGACACACATCGCCCACGGGACACGGGACGTTTCCGCTCGGCCTGAGCCGATGCAGCGGCACGGGGCCGCGGAGGACGTCCGTGTCGTTGCGACGGTGGTCAGCACGCTCCGGATGTTCGATGCAGGAGCCACTCGTGCACGGGCGGCAGACCTCACTCCATCGTGCATTCGATGTCCGATCGTTCGACAGGATCGAATGACCTCGCGTCAGCCGACGACGACGAGGGGGAGGAGTTCGTCGACGACCGCCACATCGCACAGCGCAGTCCCCTCCGTCATGACGGTGGCGGTGCCTGACGCGATGCCGAGTCTGATGGCGTCGAGGAGTTCGTCACCGCGTGCGAGCCCGGCGGCGATGCCGGCGACGAGGGAATCGCCGGCACCGATCGTGCTCCGGACACGTACTGTCGGAGCACGGAAACGAACCGGAGACTGCCCTCGGCGCACGAGGACGGCGCCGCCCGAGCCGATCGACACGAGGAGTGCGTCGACGTTCGCTCGCTCGATGACCTCAGTCGCTGCGCCGGTGATGTCGTCTTCGGTCTGCAGCGCACGTCCGACCAACTCGGCGAGTTCGCGTGCGCTCGGCTTGACGAGCGCAGCTCCGCTGCGGAGCGCTCCATCGAGGGCGTCGCCCGACGTGTCGATCAGCACCGGCACGGGATCCACCACCTCGACGATGCTTCGGAGGGTCTGGGTGACGTCGGGGAGGTCGATGCTGCCGGAGACGACGACGCATCGTGCGTCCTCCGCGAGGTCGCACGTCGCTTCCACGCACCGGTCGGCGTCGGCCGGGTCGAGCCGCCGAGGTGGAAGGACGAACCGATACTGGTGGCCGGTCGACTCTTCGGTCACCGCGAAGCTCTGTCGGATCGTGTGGTCCACGTCCACCTGATGGACCGTCACGCCTTCAGCGGCGAGTTGCTCGACCACCAACCGGCCCAGATCTCCTCCGAGAGGGGCGACGGCGACGGCCTCGGTTCCGAGTCGTTGGACGACACGGGCGACGTTGATTCCTCCACCGCCGGGTTCCTGACGGGGTGAATCGCAGCGCAGCTTTCGCGACGGGGTGACCACGTCGACGGAGGTGGCGACGTCGAGCGCTGGACTGAACGTCAGGGTGACGACTCGATTCGTGCTCACCGGTGCGACTCGACGATGGACACGGCGGTGTCGAGGACGTCGTCGACGCTGCGGACGGTGTCGATCCCGCTCGCTTCGGGCCAGGCATCGCGGCGTGATCGGAGCAGGTCGACGAGTTCGGGGGTCGCGTCGGAGGGTTCGTCGGGGTTCGCGAGTCGGCGAGCGATCCGCTCGCGGGCGACGGCGTCGTCCAGGGTGCACTCGATCTCGATCGGAACCACTCCGAGTTCGGTCATCGCGTGACGAAGTACGTCGCGCCGGCGACTCGACGCCCACGACGCGTCGAGGACCACGCCGTGACCGCGCTGCACCAGTGCGCAGGCTTCGCGACGCTGCTCCTCGTACACCGCATCGACGACGGTGCTGTCGTATGCGCCCTCGTCGAGCGCAGAGAAGGCGTGCTGCCCGTGTGGCACGCGAGCGACGTCGTGGCGGATCTCGTCGGTCGCAAGGTGCACGAAGTCGTATCGGTCGGCCAACTGTCGACTGAGGAACGTCTTGCCGACGCCGGGTCCGCCACCGACCAGCACGACACGGATCTGGGCGTGTTCGAGGTGATGGAGCGCGAGGGAGTGGTAGGTGCGGGCGAGTTCGGCTGCCGTGTCGTCGCCTTGGTCGGAGCGGAGGCAGGCCACCTTGGCACGGACGTGTGCCCGATACGCCACGTAGTGGTGGGCGAGCGAAGGTGGGTGATGCTCGTTGCTGAACTCCTGGTACGCCGCCATCACCTCACGGGCGGTGTCGCGTCCGGCGAGGCGATGGACGTCCATCACCAGGAACGCGATGTCGTCGAGCACGTCGTCGACGCGAAGATCATCGTCGAATGCCAGACAGTCCAGGATCCGAGGACCGTCGTCGAGGCAGTAGATGTCGTCGGCGGTGAGGTCACCGTGCCCGTCGCGCACGAATCCGTCGGCGATTCGCGACTCGCGCAGCTGTCGGCTCTGGGCGAGGTACGTCTCGGCGAGTTGTCGCACAACGTCGAACTCGTCGGTCGCGATGATCGAGCCGATGTGTGGAGCGATCGCCTCGAAGTTGTCGCTCCAGTTCCGGCTCAGGCGATCGACCCACCCCGGAGGTACTTGCTCGGCGTCGGCCGCCGCGTGGGCGATGGCGACGCGCCGAGCCACGTCGCGAACGCACGTCGATGATCCGGCGCCGCCGCTGCGGAGAAGCGCGGTGAGCTGCCTCTCCGGCGGGAGCCGACGCATGACGACCATCCGATCCACCGTTCGACCCGCCTCGATCACGTCGGCGAGACCGAGGTACACGTCGGGTGCGAAGCGCTGGTTCAGTTCGAGCTCGCGGGATGCGAGGGCGAGACGTTCGTCGACCTCGACGGTGCGCAGGAACGGCAGGTCGACCCGTTTGGCCAGTTTGTAGACGCGGTCACCGGCGAAGAACAGCGTCGAGATGTGGGTCTCCGTGACCCGCGGCTCGTTCGCCATCAGTCGTCGTGTTCGACGATCAGCACGTCGCACCGTGAGTGGTGCGCGACCTTGGTCGACACCGACCCTCGAACGAATCGTTCGACGGCACCGAGCCCACGGGCGCCGACGACGATCAGATCGGCATGCACCGATTCGGCGACGGAGAGGATGGCCTCAGCGGGGTCGCCTGCCATGTCGTGCGTCACCATCGTCAGACCCGACCCCAGCAACGACTTCGCCTCCTCGAATCGATCGTCTGCCTCGATCTGCGGGTTGACGAGGTCGTGGAACTCGGCGGGCAGGTCGGCTTGGATCCTCGCGACCTCGTACGCGGCGAGGAGTTCGGACGCGGTCACGACGTGCAGTCGGTCGAGCCCACAGAGATCGGCGAGCCGGGCAGCGGTGCGCACGGCGTCGAGGGCGCGTGTGGAGCCGTCGGTTCCGACGACGATTCGCTCGTACATGGGTGGGTCCTTTCGTCGACGCTCGAGCGCCGTGGTCGGTGTCAGCTTGAGCGTTCGACGACGGTTCGACCAGAGACGAAGGTCCCGCATCGTCTGTTGACAAGGCAATGTCCGTGGCGCGTCGCCGGTGGACACGTGTTGACGCACGCCCGCTGCCCGGTCGCTGTCATTGCCGACCACGATCTCTGCCTCGGGGAGTTCATCGACCCGTGGCGGAACCGGGAACCAGGCCCCACCCCACCTTCTCGACCACCCGCTCAGGGCGTAGCCTGACCACGTTCCAGATCGGGCGGCGAGCAGTGGGGAGGTCAGATTGACGAATCTCGACGATGCGGTCGATGCCCAGAACCGATCGACGCCGCTGAGCGAGCTCGGCGCAGAACGTGTGTGGGGCATGCTCGAATCGGCGCCCGACGGGATGCTGATGACCGACGGGAACGGCGTGATCCTCGCCGTGAACCGGCAGGTCGAAGTGATGTTCGGCTACGACCGGGCGGACCTGCTGGGTCGAGAGGTGGAGATCCTGCTCCCCGGACACCTCCACGCCGTGCACCGCGCCCACCGCACGCGGTACCGGGCTGAACCGAATGTCCGTGCGATGGGTGAGGGATTCGAGCTGCGCGCTCGACGGTGCGACGGCTCGGAGTTCCCCGTCGAGGTGAGCCTCAGCCCGCTGACCGACGACCAAGGCCTGGCGGTCGTCGCGTCGATCCGCGACGTCACCGAGAAGCGCCGCGCGAATGGGCACACCCGGCGGATCCAGGCGGCGATCGACGCCGTCCACGATGGTGTCTTCATGTTCGAGCCCGACACGCTCCGCTTCGTCTACGCGAACGAAGGCGCGTCGCTCCAGGTCGGATACTCGAACGACGAACTTCTCGCGATGACCCCGCTCCACATCAAACCGGAGTTCAGTCGGAAGGAGTTCGAGGCACTGATCGCCCCGTTGGTCGACGGGACCGGCGACCACCTCTCGTTCCGAACCACCCACCGACACAAGTCGGGTCGGGACGTGCCCGTCGACATCATGCTGGAACATCGACGGGCGACCGACCACGACATCGAGGGTGTCGCGATCGACTCCTCCACGGCGGAAGCGCACGCCGACTCGCTGTTGGTGGCGATCGTGCGTGACGTCACCGAGCAGGTGGAGGTCGAACGTCGGCTCGTGCTGTCGGAGAAGACTTTCCGGACGTCGTTCGACAATGCGCCCGTCGGCATGACGATCGCACGATTCGGCCACGATGGCGAGCGAGGCTACGAACGCGTCAACGTCGCCTTCGCCCGGATGCTCGGCCGAACGGTCGATTCGTTGATCGGGGTCGACTCCGTCGACATCTCGCATCCGGACAGCAGAGCGTGGAGTGTCGAAGCGATCGCGGAGATGAGCGCCGGCCGACGCGATGCTGTGATCACCGAGAAGCAGTACCTGCGGGCCGACGGCAGTTACGTCTGGACGCTGGTCCACGAAGCGGTGATCGAACGCTCCGACGGCATGCGGACCCTGTCGCACGTGGTGGACATCACCGACCGTCGTGAGCGGCAGGAAGAACGTGAACGACTGGCGACCATGGACGACCGTGAGCGCATCGCCCGAGATCTCCACGATCTGGTCATCCAACGGCTGTTCGGAGCGGGGATGAAGCTGCAGGCGGTGATCCCCGAGATGCAGTCGCAGATCGCGATCGAGCGAACCCACGAGACGATCGAGGAACTCGATGCGACGATCCGTGAACTCCGCTCGGCGATCTTCTCACTGCATCGGCGTGGTGACGATCGTTCGGTGACCGAGGAGATCTCGCTCGCGGTCGAACAGCACGTCGACCGGCTCGGGTTCCGGCCCGCCGTGTTGCTCGAGGGGCCCATCGATTCCCTCGCCGCAGGCCGAGCGAACGAGTTGACAGCGACGCTGCGAGAGGCGTTGTCGAACGTGGCACGCCACGCACGGGCCACGGAGGTGGAGGTGCGCGTCGTTGCGACCGCTTCGACGACGACGCTCGTGGTCGCCGACGACGGGTGCGGGATCGTCGCGGACCGACCCCGGGGCAACGGATTGGCGAACATGGCCGAACGAGCGACGCGTCTCGGCGGCGAGTTCTCCCTCCTCGAGCCGGAGTCCGGTGGCTGCGAACTCCTCTGGTCGATTCCGCACTGAGGCGAGGTCGACGGTCGTCGTCCACACGATGTCGGGACCTCGTGCCCTGTTCGACCCGCTGACGGCTGGCAACGATGGAGATCGAGACATCGACGAGAGGAACCGACATGAAGGCACATCCGGGCGACAAGCTCATCATCTCAGGTCATCAGGTCGGAGAACCCAAGCGCGTCGGGCAGGTGGAGGAGGTGCGCGGAGAGGACGGCGCTCCGCCCTACCGGGTCCGCTGGGACGACGACGGACACACGTCGCTGCTCTTCCCGGGCCCCGACTGCACGATCGAGCCGCTGGGCGAACATGCGACCACGACGGGAGCAGTCCGATGAAGGTTCGTGACTTCACCTGGCGCAAGCCGGTCACGATCGACGTGGGAGACACGATCGCGGCGGCAGCACAACGCTTCTCCGACGAAGGGGTCGGAGCGCTCGTGGTCGTCGACCACGGACGACCGGTCGGCATCGTGACCGACCGCGACCTGGTCGTTCGCGGCCTCGCACGGCGCGTCGCCCCCGACGGTCGCATCGATTCGCTGATGTCGATGGGAGTGATCGCTCTCGACGCCGACGAGGACGTCGACGAGCTGTACGCCGTGTTCGCCCGACATGCGATCAGGCGGGTACCCGTCGTCGCCCACGACCGCGTGGTGGGCATGATCAGCCTGGATGACGCGTTGGTGTCGACCGCTGCCGAGATGACCGATCTCGCCGGCGTGCTGTCGACACAGATCGCCTTCCCGCACGTGCGCGACGAGCCAGCGCACCCGGTCGTCCGCGACGCGTAGGATCCGGTGATCGAACACCACCCCGATTCTCACGACGCCGAGATGGCCGTGCGACTTCTCGACGGTTCGCCCGACGGTCTGCTGCTGGTCGACTCCGACGGTCGGATCGGACTGGCGAACCGATCGGCGTCGACGATGTTCGGATACGACGTTGCGGGCCCCCACAGCCTCCTCGGCCGTTCGATCGACGAACTGGTGCCCGACGAGTTGCGGCAACGGCACGCCGGACACCGTGCACGGTACGTCGTCGACCCGCAGCGTCGTCCCATGGGAACCGATCTGCGGCTCTTCGGCCAACACCGCGCGGGCGACATGTTCCCGGTCGAGATCAGCCTCAGCCCGATCACGATCGACGGTCGGGTGCAGACCGTTGCAACAGTCCGAGACGTGACCGAACGCCAGGAGACCCACGCCCGACTGCTGCTGCACGAGGAGCGGGCACGGATCGCCCACGAACTGCACGACCTCGTCATCCAACGGCTGTTCGCTGCCGGCATGTCGCTGCAGTCCGTGACGAACCTCATCGATTCTCCCGTCGCTCGTGACCGTGTCATCGCGGTGACCGACGAACTCGACGAAACAGTCCGTGCGGTGCGTGCGGCGATCTTCAGCATCGGCAACCCCGAGGTCGCCCAGACGTTGGGGAGCCACCTCCACAGCGTCGTCGACGAGCGGTCTCGCCACCTCGGTTTCGTGCCCGATCTGATGATCGTCGGATCGGTCGACGACCTGCCCGACTTCGTCGGCGACCAACTGGTCGCAACGATGATCGAGGCGCTGTCGAACGTCGCCCGCCACGCCGACGCGACCGACGCGACGATCCGCATTACGAGAACGGCGCAATCGATCGATCTCGTCGTACGCGACAACGGACGTGGCATCGCGACCACGCCCAAACCACTGGGTGGACTCTCCGGGCTGATGTGGCGCGCCGCCGAACTGGGCGGCTCGTGCTCGGTGAACCCCGTCGAACCATCCGGCACGGAACTGGTCTGGCGGGTCCCGGTCTGAAGCCCGCCGCCGTGAGGGTCGGCCATCCGTGAGGATCTCCCAGCGGTGAGGGTCGACCGTCAGTCGTCGTGGTGCTTGCGCTCCTCCAGCCGTGCCGACAGCGCAGCGGCTTCGGTGCGACGGGACATGCCGAGCTTGGCGAGCAGGTTCGAGACGTAGTTCTTCACCGTCTTCTCCGCCAGATACATCTCGGTCGCGATCTGTCGGTTCGTCATCCCGTCGCCGATGAGGTCGAAGATGCGCTGCTCCTGGGGTGTGAGGTCGAAGAGACGGCCCTCCTCGCTGTCGCGCAGTCTGCGCATCGCCATCCTGACCTCGGCGTCGTCGAGGATCTGGCGCCCCGCAGCGACCTTGCGGATCGCGTCGATGAGTTCGGCGCTGCGGATCTGCTTCAGCACGAAGCCGGCCGCGCCGGCGAGACCGGCATCGACGACGGCGCGGTCGCTGTCGAACGAGGTGAGGATCAGCGACTTGACGTCGGGGAACTCCGAGGTGATCTCTCGGCACACGTCGATGCCGTTGCCGTCGCCCAACCGCACGTCGAGCACCGCGACGTCAGGGTTGCAGTCGCGGACCGCTGCGATCGCGTGGGCGGCGTCGCCCGCCTCGCCGACCACGGTCATGTCGTCCTCGGCCTCGAGTGCGGCTCTCACCCCCTGACGTACGACCTCGTGGTCGTCGAGGAGGAAGATCCTGATCATCGCGTCAGTCTGGCGCCTGCGAGGTGCCGGTGTCGTCATCCGGGCGTTGCTCGATGGTCTGACGGAGGCGTCGCCGAGGGACCCCGGCGCTCGTTTCCGGCCGGTGGCTCAGTACGCCCACATCTGCTCACGCTGTTCGACGTGAGCGGGATGGGGAAGCCGAACCAGGGTGACCGGGCACGTTGCGTTGCGGACGAGTCCGGCCGTGACACTGCCCATCAGCAAGCGGGTCAGTCCGCTCCGGCCGTGCGACGACGCCACGATCATCGAGGCGTGGTGCGTGGCGGCGTAGTCGGTGACGGCCCGGTCGGCACGGCGGCCGTGGAGTTCGTCGAACTGGACCGCGTGACCGGAGAATGCGGTCATGTCCCGTGCCAGCCGTGCGGTGTACGCGGTCTCGAAGACGCCGCCGTCGTTCTCCGCCTGGTTGGTCGCCGGTGCTGCCACGTGGACGATCCACGGTGTACTGCGGAGCTCCGTCGACCATGCCACGGCGAGTGGGACGGCGATCTCGGACTCCTGGGAGCCGTCGACCGTGACGATGATCGGCCCGGAGAAGTCGTCCGGCTCGACCCGGGGGCCCACGAGGACGATCGGGCCGAAGGTCTGGCGGATGACGTCTTCGGTGACGCTGCCGATGAGCGCCGCCGAGCGACCCTTGCCATGTGAGGACATCACGATCACTGCGCCCGGATGGAGGTCGACGACCTTGGACAACTCGTCGGCCACCGAACCGATCGTCAACCGGACGTCGGCGGTGACGTCGACCTCGAACGGCCCGCGGCCATCCAGTTCCTCCCTGAGTCGTCTGTCGGCCGAGCGTCCGTCGACGGGGTCGCTCGCGACTTCGATGATGCGGATGTCACTGCCGGTGCGCGCTGCGAGTGGGAGCGCCACTTCCAAGGCGCGCCACGATTCGGGGGAGCCGTCGACGGGGACGATGAGATGCTGGACCATGAGTGTTTCCCTTCTCGGTCGGCAACCTGATGCGCCGCTCGTCGCCATGTTGCGCTCGCATCGCCGGCAGCCGTAGGGCCGGAGGTCCTCTCGGCGCGATGGGTCTTGGGACCCTGGTGTCGGGCGTTCGCCACCGCCACGATGGAGACATGAGCTTCACCTGGATCGTCGGACTCGATGGATCGGACGGATCGGCCTCTGCGCTGCGCTGGGCGGCCGATCTCGCCGAGCAGCGTGGCGAGCGGGCGAGGCCGATCGCGGCCTGGCACGTGCCGCTGCCGATCTGGCTGATGTCGGGCCGCAGGGCTGTCGATGTCGACCGTGCCGGCATTCGAGCCGGCGTCGCATTCCACGCGGACGAGGCGGTGAGGGGACTCGTCGACGCAACCTGTGTCGACGAGCCGCAGGTGCTGGAGGGTCATCCCGCTTCGACGCTCGTGGAGTTGGCCGGGCCGGACTCGCCGCTCGTGGTCGGGCGCCGGGGGATCAGCGACGTGAAGCACCGTCTGCTCGGCTCGGTGAGCCAGTACCTGGTGACTCACGCGAGCGGGCCCGTGGTGGTGGTACCCGACGAATGGACCACGTCACCGCTGCGGCGGATCGTCGTCGGTTTCGACGGCAGCGAGTACGCGGCAGCGGCACTGCGATGGGCGCTCGAGATCGCGCCGACCGACGCCGACATCGAGATCGTCGTCGGGATCGATGTGATCCCGTGGCTGAGCCCGGAGGCGGTGATCGAGCAACATCCCGAGGCGATCGCACACGCGCGCGAGCGGATCGATGCGGTCGCCGACGAGGTGGACCCCGACGGACGGGCGACGCGGAGCTTCGTTCTCCAGGGACCTCGACACGCGCTCGGCGATGCGATGCTCGATGCCGACCTGGTGGTGGTCGGCCCGCGAGGAGTCGGGGGCCTTGCTCGGGCGCTGCTCGGTTCGGTGACCGGCTGGCTGCTCCACGAGGCGCCGTGCCCGATCGCCGTCGTCCCGGTCCCGGACTGACCTCGATCCGCACCAGGTCGGTCTCGGCTCGACGTCGGTCGCCGGCGGTTCATGGGTTCGATCCCGGGTGGGTCGAGCCCCGTCAGCCGGGGCGCACGTTCGGCGCTCCCGGGTGGTACTCGGCGCCCGGGAGCGGCACCACGGCGTCGTCCGTTTCCGTGTGCCGCTGCGGCTCCCATCCGATCGAGGCGTCGGGGGAGACGTCGTCGAGCACGTGGAACCGGCGGCCCGTGATCTCGGTCGGTGTGATCCGCACGAAGTTCGGCTTCGGGTGCGCCGCCCACGGGAACAGCGGAAGTTCCTCGGCGGCGTACACCTCGTCCATTCGTTCGACCTCGTGCGCTCGGCCCTTCACCACGACGCTCCACGCGGTGCGTTCCTGTGGCCCGTACCCGTCGATCTCGAACGCAACGTGATGCAGCAGGGCGGACGCTGCGAACTTGGTGCCCGCACCCGTGCGGAAGATCAGGTGGTTGCCGTCGACCACGAAGTTGATCGGGAAGATGTCGGGCTTGCCGGCGATGTCGATCGCCAAGCGACCGACGCTGGTCGCGGCGAGCAACTCCCAACACTCCTCGGTGGTCAGTGCCTCGATCCCTGGTGCGATGTAGCTCATGGATCCCACTCGACATGATCCGGCGTCGTGGTGTCAGGGTCGAACGTCCTGTCGCCCAGCGCGATCTCGGACGATGAGGACCAAGTGCCTGTTGCGACGGATGCGATCGGTGCGAGAATCGGTGCCGTGGAAGCCGATCCGATGTCGCCCGACCCGACGACCGGATCGGGCGCACGGCTCGTTCCGGGAAGCCCGGTCGTGGTGGGGATCGATCGGTCCGACGAGGCCCGTCGAGGGCTTCTGTTCGCCGCCGATCTCGCCGTCGCTCTCGGTGTCGATCTGGTCGTGGTCCACGCGTTCGGCCTCGTCGGAACGTTCGGTGACTGGCACGACGGCGTGGAGGAGCGCGAGCGGCAGGTCACGAAGGCGTTGGTCGACGACTGGTGTGCGCCGCTGGCCGAGCGCTCCGACCTGACGTGGCAGTGGCGTTGCGTTCAGGGCACGCCCGTGGACGGCATCCTGCGTGCTGCTGACGAAGTGGGTGCCGGGCTGATCGTCGTCGGCTCGCACGGGGAGGGCCGGAGTTCTTCGCCGGTGATGGGGAGCACGAGCCACGACATCGTGCGCCTCAGCCACCAGCCGGTCGTGGTGGTTCCACCCCCGGCGGACCATCCGCACGGACGCAGCACGCTGTCAATCGTCTGACCCGTCGGCGGTCGTGTGCGTCGATGACCCGCTCCGGGTCCGTCAGGGCGGTGCTGGACCTCGAGATGTTCGAGTGATGGACCGTGCTGCTGTCCGAGCGCGTGCTGGACCACGCCGGTTCCCTGGTCGGTGCAGTCGCCGCTGTCGGGTGGCGCACGTCGATTCGAGCCGTCGATACCAGAGATTTCTTCAGGATTTCTGTGGCCTCACGGGCGCGTGAGGCCCCCGTGAGATCGGCGTGGGGAGGCCGGCTTCCACGTGGAACGATCGTCGACTTCGATGTGGGTTTCGCCCACCACAGCGGCACGAAACGACCCCTCGTCGTCGTACGGCGCAACCGATCCAGTACCGTTTTCGTCCCAGTTCAGGCGACTTGCAAACGATCACCTGTTCGATACAATGTGGACATGTTCGAGGGGGTCGTTTCGGGGTTGGTGGAGCTCACCGACGGCGGCCTGGACTCACGGATCGG
>JBBSOH010000041.1:0-20296 GCA_038259945.1 Acidimicrobiales bacterium | reverse complement strand
GGGTTCGAGCCCCAGGGGAGGCACACGAAACGATCTCCCACCGGCTTTTCATCCAATGGTTCTGGGTTCGAGCCCCAGGGGAGGCACACGAAACGATCTCCGCTCGCCAACTTTCGGGTGAGGGTGCCGGTGTGCGGTGCATGGATTCTGTCGACCGCGTACAGTGCTGCGCCATGCACCGGGCCACCGACACACCATTGTTCAGGCGCCCGCTCAGCGGGATCGTGTTGGCCGCTCTCCTCGCTCTGGCCGCGTTCGTCGTCCCGGCGGGCAGCGCCGACGTGGTGGGCGCCACGGCTCAGGACGATGTCGTCGTCGCATCGGGCGCTCTGTCCGGGAGCGCCTCGGCGTACAAGCCGGTCAATCCCGTCCGCATCCTCGACACCCGTTCCGACGCCGGGATCAAGCGGATGTACGGCAACTCGTCGTTCTCGATCGACCCGGTCACCAACACCGGCGTCGCAGCTGCGGCCGGCGTGTCGCCCGACGACATCACCGCCGTCATCGTCAACACCACGATGGTGCGCTCGGGTGGCATCGGCTTCGGCACCGTGTGGCCGACCGGCGGTCAGCGCCTCGCGACGTCGACCAACAACACCGAGTTCGACGGGCACACCATCCCGAACCTCGTGATCGCCCCGCTCGGACTCGACGGGAAGATCTCGGTGTACGCCTCCACCGAAGCCGATGTGATCCTCGACGTGCTCGGAGTGTTCGTCGCCAGCGGCGCCACCACCTCGGGCCGCTTCGAATCACTCGGCCCGACCCGCGCCTACGACTCCCGCATCAGCGATCCGGAGATCGCGGCCACCGGCACGCAGGTCATCGACCTGAAGGGAGTCGGTGTTCCTGCCGACGCAACCGGCGTGGTCCTCAACGTGACCGCCGTCCGCAGCAAGGGTCGCGGCTTCTACCGCGTGTGGTCGGCCGACGCTGCGCCTCCGTCACACTCGAGCATGAACGTGCTCGGCGTCGACTACAACGCCGGCAACCAGGTGATCACGGGTGTGAGCGATGGCCGGATCCAGGTGTTCTCCGACATCGGTGGAGGCCTCACCGTCGACGTCACCGGCTACTTCACCGGCCCGTCCGCAGCATCGACCACCGAGGGCCTCTTCGTCCCGTTCACCCCCGGCCGCCTCCTCGACACACGCACGGCATCGGGCCCGACCGCAGGCCAGCAGGTCGCCGGTGACCAACTCCTCACGCTGCAGGTCGGCGGACGCCTCGACGTACCGGCCAACGGTGCCAAGGCCGTCGCACTCAACCTCACCGCAGCGCGAGCGGCCGCCCGCGGTTTCGTCAAGGCGTACCCCAGTGGTGCAGCCGAGCCCGGCACATCGTCGCTCAACTTCACCAACCCCGGCCAGGTCGTGCCGAACCATGCCATCACGTCACTGAGCGCAACGGGTGCGATCACGATCCAACCGAGCGTGAACACCCACGTGGTGGTCGATGCCAGCGGATACTTCCTGGCCGCTGACGCCCCACTGCCGACGGGAGGCTCGGCCGTCACCAAGACCGTCACCCCGGGTGCGTTCGCACCGGCCGCTCTGCCCGCAGCGTCGCCGACGAACGGCCCGTACGACTTCCTCTTCGATCGTGGTGCGTTCCTCGGAACCGGTCGCCGACCGAACCCGACGATCAAGGCGGCGTGGGACAACTGCCTCCCGCTCCGGTACGCACTCAACGTCGACCTCGCCGAGAACGACGAGCAGATCCAGATGCTGGTCGCCTCCGTCGAAGAGATGGAAGCCGCCATGGGTATCGACCTGCAGTTCGCCGGCGTCACGTCGGCCGGCATGAACATCGACGATCCGATGATCCTCCCGGAGCGAACCGGCGCACCGTTCCAGTACCTGCCTCCGGCCGACGGCGGTGGGTCGGTCGACCTGGTCATCGGATTCTCCAACCAGACCGACACACCCGATCTCGCAGGTGGCGTGATCGGTGTCGGCGGCTCGTTGCGCAACGGGGTCGATGCCGGCGGGCGCGCCCGACAGATCCGCGGCTTCGCGGTCATCGACCTGCCCGACCTGTACCGCGACGGACCGGCGGGCCCGATCACGCTCAGCCAGATCAAGGCGACGACCACACACGAACTCGGGCACATGTTCGGACTCGGCCACGTGGACACGAGTGCCAACGGCAAGGGGCTCAATCCCGGTTTCTCCGACGTCGTGATCAGGGACCAACTGATGTTCCCCGCACTCAACCCGGCCAACGAGCCGGACTTCGACGACGGCGACCTCAGGGGTCTGTTCGAGTTGTACGGCAACCGTCCGTGCAACGGGACGGGGGCACTCGGCGGCGACGAGAAGAGCGGGTCGAACGTCGACTGGTCCGACGTCACCATCATCAAGTCCGACGACGACTTCTGACGTCGAGTCCCACGACGACCTCTGACCCCGCCGACGTCGCGTTTCGCGTCGAGACGCAGTGAGGGACCATCGAAGGAGGTGTGCCGACATCGCTTCGTCGTCGGGAACTCCCGGTCCTCGTCGGTCCGTGACGCAGTTCGCGGCTGCTCGTCCGTGGCCGCGTCCGCCCGGACGTGGCAGGCTTCTGCGATGAGCGACCCTGGCGAGATCGACGTACCGTCCTCCGACGTCGACGGCGCAGCGGACTGTTCGGTCGAGGTCATCGCGGACGCCTCGAAGGGCCTCGACGTGTGCGGCGACCTGTTCCGGCGAGAGCCGATCCGCTCGACCCCGGTCACCACGAGTCTGTATCCGGGACGGGCGAGCGCTCTGTTGCGCGTGTCGGCAGGCTCGGTCACCGTCGGAGTCGCCGCGGAGGAGGCCGAGGCATACACCCTCACGCCACTGGGCCCGGGTGCTGCCGCTGCGCTGGCCGACGTGTTGCCCGTCGACCGGCCGAGCACGTTGCTCGGTGCAGCGGGTGACGTGGCCGACGTGGCGGGTCGATGGTCGGAGCGTTGTGACGGTGCCGTGGACACCGGACCGATGTTCCGTTGGTATCGCCTGAGCGAGGCACCCGAAGCGAGGAAGCACAAGGGCGCACTCCGAGTCGCGGGCGCCGCCTCGATCGACCGAGCTGCGACGTGGATGGTCGAGTTCGGCGTCGATGTGGGGCTGCCGTTGTCGGCCGACGCTGCGAAGACGAGGGTCACCGATGCGATCCACGAAGGACGCCTCTTCGAATGGGCGGTCGGCGACGACGTCGTGAGCCAAGCGATCATCTCGCCCGCCCGATTCGGTGTGGTGCGCATCAACGGCGTGTACACGCCGCCACTGCTGCGCAAGGACGGCCACTCGAGCGCGATCACCGCTGCCGTGGCGACCCAGCAGGTCGCTCGCCAGAAGGTCGACGATGTGGTGATCGACCAACCGGCGTCGACCGCAGTGACCAATCGGATGTACCGCCGGCTCGGTTTCACCTCCGTGTGGAACACACTTGCCGTCCGCCTCGTTCCGTGACGCGTCCAGGTGTGTGCCTGACCCCGACATGGACGTGTCTCCACTGTCGACAGTCGTCCGCCGGTACCTAGAGTCGAGACCGTGACTTCGCTCGATTCCCGTCCCGCTCCCGGTTCCGTGCTCGGCACACGCGTGTTGCGGACGGAGGACCCCCAGTTGCTCACGGGCGAGCGCCTGTACGTGGCCGACCTTCCGCTCGTCGGACGCCTGTATGCCTCCTTCGTCGGGTCCGACGTGGCCCACGGCACGATCGAAGCGATCCACGTCGACGACGCACTCGCGGTCCCCGGCGTCGTGCGCGTCCTGACCGCTGCCGATCTGGGTGTGGCGCCGCACCACGGCTTCGCGCCGGTCGGGCCTGCGTTCCTCCGGCCGCCCCTTGCCGACGGCGTCGTGCGTTTCGTCGGCGAGTCGATCGCCCTCGTGCTCGGCGAGACACCCCAGGCTGCGGCCGACGGAGCCGACGCGGTGTGGGCCGAGATCGACCCGTTGCCGGTCGTGATCGACATGGAGCACGCGTTCGACCCCGGCGCACCACTGCTGTTCCCCGACCACTTGTCGAACCGTGCGATCACCACGGTCGGCGACACGCTCGTCGCCGACGCCGTGCTGGATGCCGACGCCGTCCATGTCACTCGCGGTCGGTACGTCAACCAGCGAATGGCGGTCGCCCCGATGGAACCGGCGTGCTGCGCGGCCGACGTCGACACCACGACCGGCCGCCTCACGCTGTGGGTCGCCAACCAGATGCCGCACACCGTGAAGCGTCAACTCTGCGAGGCACTCGCGCTCGATGCCGACGATGTGCGCGTGGTCACGCCGCAGGTCGGTGGCGGTTTCGGCGGCAAGGCAGGTCTGTCCCACGAGTACTCGGCGGTCGCCGCAGCCGCCCGCTCGGTCGGTCGACCCGTCGTGTGGGTGCCGCCGCGCAGCGACGACATGAAGACCTCGCTGCACGGCCGCGGTCAGGTCCAGTACGTCGAGTTGGGTGTGCGCGACGACGGCACGTTCGCGTCGATGCGTGTGCGTCTCGTCAGCGATGCCGGTGCGTACCCGAACGTCGGCGCATACCTGTCGGGCTTGACGAAGAACATGGCCCAGGGCACCTACCGGTTCGATGACATCCAGTTCGACATCGCGGTCGCCGTCACCAACACCACACCGATGGGGGCGTACCGCGGCGCCGGGCGTCCCGAGGCCACAGCGATGCTCGAGCGCCTCATCGACCAGGCCGCGTTGGAGATCGGGATGGACCCGTTGGAGATCCGGCGTCGCAATCTCCTCGCCGACGACGTGTTTCCCTACACGACGATGATGGGTCCGGTCTACGACTCCGGGCGCTACGAACTCACTCTCGACCAGGCGGCGCAGGCGGTCGGCTACGAGTCGCTGCGCGCCGAGCAAGCCGCTCGGCGCGAACGAGGCGACACGAAGTTGCTCGGCATCGGGGTGGCGTCCTACGTCGAGGTCACCACCGGATCGGGCGGCAGCGAGTTCGGTGCGCTCGACGTCCACTCCGACGGGTCAGCCACGATGTACGCGGGCACGCAGTCACACGGCCAGGGCCATCAGACGGCGTACGCGATGCTCGTGTCCGACCAGACCGGGATCCCGGTCGATCGGATCCGCCTCGTCGACGGTGACACCGATGCGATCCGCACCGGTGGCGGCACCGGCGGGTCGCGCTCCTTGCAACTGGCAGGATCAGCCGTTCACCACGCGACCGAACTCCTCGTGGAGCAGGCGCGCGAGGTGGCCGCACGGATGCTCGAGGCCGATGCCGCCGACATCGTCGTCGACCGGGCTGCGGGCACGATCGGTGTGGCCGGGGTGCCCGCCCAGGCGCTGTCGTGGGCCGACGTGGCCGCACAGGCAGAGATCGACGACACACCTCTGCACGGCGAGTTCGACTTCACGCAGGAGAACGGCACGTTCCCGTTCGGGACGCACATCTCGGTCGTCGAAGTCGATCGAGACACGGGCCAGGTGACGGTCCTGCGACATGTCGCCGTCGACGACTGCGGCACCGTGATCGCGCCCCTCCTGGTGGAGGGCCAGCAACACGGTGGCATCGCTGCGGGCATCGGACAGGCCCTGTACGAGGAGATCCTCTTCGATGACGACGGCAACCCGGTCACCTCGAACTTCGCCGAGTACGGCGTGCCGTCCGCAGCGGAGTTGCCGTCGTTCGAGACGATCTCGACCGAGACGCCGACACCGCTCAACCCACTCGGAGCGAAAGGCATCGGCGAGGCGGCCACCATCGGGTCCACGCCTGCGGTGCAGAACGCCGTGATCGACGCGGTCGCGCATCTGGGCGTGCGCCACATCGACCTCCCGTGCACGAGCCAGCGGGTGTGGCAGACCATCCGCGACGCCGAAGCGGGAACCCTTCCCGACCCGTGGCGCGAGCCACCGGCGATCTTCGCCGAGCTGCGTGCCGAAGCGGCGGCGACCGGAGACCCCGGCGACGACGCCGACGAGATCGTCATCTGAGACGGCGCGGACGTGCCGGGCACCCTCTCTGCTCGTGATTCGCACGGGTGGAGGTGAGAACTCACGTCCGGTGACGTTCTACAGTTCGCATCATGGCGCAGGATCCGGTCGTCGTTGCCGACGCCCTCGGGCACATCCGCGAGATCTGTCTCGCGTACCCCGAGACCAACGAGCGTCTCAGTCATGGGTCGCCGTCGTTCTTCATCCGCGACAAGCGGACGTTCGTGTCGTTCCACGATGATCACCACCACAGCGATCGCGTCGACATCTGGTGCCCCGCTCCCCCCGGCGTGCAGGAGCAGATGGTCGAGGCCGAACCCGAGCGGTTCTTCCGGCCTCCCTACGTCGGGGGCAACGGTTGGCTCGGCGTCTACCTCGACATCGAGCCGGACTGGGACGAGGTCGCCGGCGTCGTGGACGAGGCATTCCGTCACGTCGCTCCGAAGACCATCCTGAAACTCCTCGGCTGACGATCGCGCCGTGCACCCTTGGCACTGCCCACGTTCGGGTCCGGCACGAACATGGACCGGACGCCCGCATGCCTCCACCTCCTGACGGTGCAGGACACGGTGCCGGGCAACCCGGTGACGGGGAGCGATCCCACCTGGTTCACCGCACCCACGTCCACCTACGATCACCCGGTGCTGATCGCCCTTCGTGACGCCTTCGTCGGCAACGGCGAACTGACCGAACGTCAAGGTGCCGTGGTCCTCTTCGCCTCGGGCACGGTCTTCAGCCTCACGGCGATCTCGCTCGCCGGCGTCGAGGAGGCGAGCGATTTCCAGTTCCTCACCTACCGCGGTGCGTCGACGGCACTGGCGATGCTGGTGTTGATCGCCGCTCGACGCGGTGGGCGGCCCGTGTCGTTCGCCGGTGTCACCCGCACCGTGTGGCTCGCCGGCGCCACGCTGGCGGTCACCTCGATGCTCTACATCCTGGCGCTGTCACGCACGACGGCGGCCACCACGGTGTTCCTCCTCGCTGCGGCGCCGATCTTCGCAGCCGTGATCGGGTGGCTGCTGCTGCGTGAGCGGGTCGAACGATCCACGATCATCGCGATGGTGGTGACCGCGATCGGCGTGACGATCACGGTCGGTGCGGGCCTCGACGTCGGGTCGGTCACCGGTCTGCTCTTCGCCGCCGGCATCCCGGTGACGGTCGGTCTGTACAGCGTGTTGATGCGCTCCGTGTCGGGCGTCGACCCGGTGGTCCCGGCGCGGATCGCCGGGTCCCTCCTCGCAGCCGGGTCCGCCGTGGTCGCCATCGCCACCGACGGTCTCGTCGTCAGCCCGCGCGATGCCGCCCTCGCCTGCGTGTCGGGCGGGTTCGCACTCGGCGTCGGTCTGCCGCTGTTCAACCTGGGTCACCGCTCGGTCGCCGCCGCGCGGGTGCCGCTGCTGTTGATGTCCGAGGTCGTCCTGGCCCCGCTCTGGGTGTGGATCTGGCCCGGGCAGAAACCGAGTATCGCCACCTTGATCGGAGGCGCCGTCATCCTCGGCGCCGTCGCGTGGCTGGTACTCGTGTCGCACGACGCGCCCGACACCGCACCCAGCAGTCGCGTCCCGGCGATCCCCATCGACTGAATCGAGCGGTGGGGCACCGCACGCCCGGCGGATTCAGGTGGCGGGCGATGTGGTCGACGTGAACGTGAGGAACTCGACGACGCCTCCGCCAGTGGCATCCGGTTCGTCGCCGGAACGACGATCGGGGTCGGCTGAGGTGCTCATCCGGCGACCGATCCGGATGCGGAAGCGGTGGGTCCCGCCGGAGCGGGAGGTGTGGGGACAGATGCGGTCATGGTGGTTCCTCGTTGGTGCGAGGACAATGACCTGCGATCCCGGAAGGGATGCTGACTGCTTCTACCCGTTGTGACGCCGACGATACCCACCGCTGGTTTCCAGCATGTGAACTGTGTCGATCAGCTGGCGCCGAAACGAAGTACCAGGTCAGGCGCGGGCTGGGTGCCGGGTCAGGCGCGGCTGCGCACGACGCGCACGATCAGCAGCAGCAGGATCGAGCCGATGATCGAACCCACGATGCCACCGGCCTGCAGTGCGCCGTCCTCGGAGTCGAAACCGAAGATCACGGCACCGAGGAATCCGCCGAGCAGCGAGCCGCCGACGCCGAGGGCCCAGGTCTGCACGAGCGACATGGAGTCGTCGCCGGGGACGACCGCCCGGGCGAGGAGGCCGAAGACGAGGCCGAAGACGAGCAGGATGAGAATGAACCAGATCATGCAGCATGGATACCCACCGGCGACAGATCCATGCGTGGACGTCGACACCCGAACGGGTGATTCGTGCGACCAGGTCGGCTCGCTCAGCCGAGCAGCCAGCGGCCGACACGGGCGCGCACGGGGGCATCGCCCGTCGGCACGATGCGGAGTTCGGCGAGGCGTTCGAGCACGGACGTGGTGAACACGTCGGCGATCCGGTCGGCATCGAGCGGGTCTCCCGACTCGGTGGCGGCCAGCACGGCCTTGGCCACGTGGTCGAGGTGCCTGCGTGACAACGGCTCGCCGGTGGCCCGGGCGCTGTCGCGAGCGGAGCGGGTGAGTTGGTTGACCATCTTCGTCGACGGCGTCCTCGCTCCGACCCGCTGCCACGCGGCGGCGAGCTGATCGTAGATGCGGCGCCAGTCGGCCGACTCGACGAGCGGGAAGCCTCGGTCGATCCGCCGGAGTTGGTGCGCCTCGTCCGGAATCGTCGACACGCGGGCATCGCTCGACCGGATCGCCACTTCTGCGAAGGGAGCGTCGATCGGACCGGCGGTGACGTCGTCGACCGGCACGGTCCCGCTGTCCTGGACGCCGATGGCGATGCCGGCCGTGTCGTCGACGTCGGACGGGCCACTGCCGGGAGGGAGCAGGTAGGCGCGCCGACCGGTACTGATCTCGCCGTCGGGGATCGCCGCACGGAGGAACCGCTTGAACGTGCGGTAGCCGAACCAGTCGTCGCTGACCTCGGCACCGAACTCGTGCTGGAGAGCCCAGGCGAGCGACGACAGTTCGAGTGGCCGATCGAGCGAGGTCCAACGTTCGAGCAGGAGGTCGGCGGCGTCGGCCGCCGGCCCGGGGTTGACGGACGGGTCGAGAGCGGCGTCGTCGGGCTCGTCGACCTGGACGGCGGTCTCCTGCACGATGGCCTCGTCGATGCGGTCGAGTTCGTTGCGCAGGTCCTCGGCGATGTCGTCGAGCGTGGCGAGGAGGTCGGCCATCCGGGTGCTCAGCACCTCCACGAGCGGCGGCGACTCGCCCGCCTTGCTGTAGGTGTCCTCGTGGGTCAACTCACCCCAACTGTCCTGGAGCACGGTGCGCACCTGGAGTTCGCACGTGACCGGCGTGCCGTCGTGTTGCACGTTCAGGTTGATGTGCCAACCGCGGTAGCCGGACTGCTTCGGATTCTCGATGTAGTCGCGCTCGGAGTCGGCGTCGAGCCCGAGCGGCCGTCGGCGACCGGCGTTGCGGGGCAGGTTCTCGAGTGCCACCTGCACGGTCTCGATGTCGCGCAGGTTGGTGCAGGTGAGTCGGACCCCGATGAGGTCGTCGATCACGGACGGGATGTCGTCGACCGAGTGCATCCGCCGCCGGTACCGCGGCTGGCTGACCTTGCGCCACGTGCGGCGCTTCGACTTCACCCGGCCCGAGAGGCTGCGGATTCGTGCGATGTCACGTTCGGGAAGCGAGTCGTCGAGTTCGCGTTGCAGCGAGTCCATCGCACGGTCGAGTGCCGGTTCGAGCACCCCGACGCTGTACGTGTCGTACCAGCTGCCGAACTCCGCATAGCCGAATCCCGACGAACCGTGCCCGTTGTCGTTTCGCTCCCCCATCGGCCACGACCCTACGGCGCGTGGAGCCGGTGGATCGTCGATGGACGCCGGTGCCGCCCGATCGCACGCTCGATCGCCCGCCCGACCTTGCGGCGTCCGTCGACGTCGACGAGTGGAGTTGGTCCGATCCATTCAGAACGGATCGGACCGACTGAACGGGCCGGACCGGACTCGACAGTTGTCGGCCTCGATCCGTTGCGGGTCAGGTGGGTGGCTGGTAGTCGGTGTTGCGGTCGATGTTCATGTACATGTCGTTGGCGATCGGGTCGACCATCTCCTCGGCGAGTTGGCCGAGCAGGCCGGCGCAGCGCGCCAGCAACGCGAAGCCGCGGGTGACTCCGAGCGGCAGGTCGACGTCAGCGAGCACTGCCCCGCACACGCCTGCGCCATTCAACGGCAGCGTCTTGCCGAGCACGTCGGGATGAGCGCGTCCGATCGCCTCGAACAGCGCGAGGTGCGGGCCGAACACGTCGTGCTCGCGGGCGAGCGAGAACAGCGCCGGTGTGCGCGGATCCCCTTGCTTGTGGACGGGATGGCCCAGCCCGGGAACGAACTTCCCGGCGGCCTTGGTGTCGGTGACGATGCGCGTCGCCACAGCGTCCCATCCGGCGTCGTCGGCCGGCATCTCGTCGAGCGTGTCGAGCGCGTCGTGGAGGAAGTTCGCCGAGTTCTCGGTCACCCCGAGGAAGCGCGAGCCGCCACCGAGGAGTCCGGCGGCCACGGCACCCTGGATCGAGTCCGGCGCGCTGAGGTACGTCTGGCGCGCCGCGATGGCGGTGGGGGTGAAGCCGTGGTCGGCGAGCGCAACGAGCACCGCTTCGAACAGCACCCGCTGCCCCTCGGTGGGGCGGCGCTTGGCGACCATCCAGTAGGCGAGTTCGCCGAAGGTCACCTTGCCGAGCAGGTCCTGGATGTCGTGACCGAGCAACCAGATGTGGTCGAGGTCGGACGCACCCAGGCCGGTGCGGTAGGTCGGCGATTGCGAGACGGTGGGCGTGGTGGGTTCGGTCATGTCGGGCTCCGGAAGAAGGGTTCGTTGGAAGCCGGCCTGCACGACGGGCCCGAGAACGGACGGTCGAACAGCCGGATGGGTGGACGGGTCAGATGGGCGTGGTGAGCCACTCGCGGACGCTGTCGGAGTGTTCTCCGAGCAGCGGCGGCGGTGACGTGTAGCGGGCCTCGGCCTCGCTGAACGAGATCGGGTTGCGGATCAGGTCGACTTCGCGGTCGCCTTCGCCGACGGTCACCCGCGGTTGGAGGCCGAGGTCGTCGGCGAGTTGTACGCCGTCGGCGATCGAGTTGATCGGCCCACAGGGCACGCCGACCTTGTTGAGCGCGATGAACAGGTCGTCGGCCGACCACTCGGCCAGCTTCTCGAGCAGCAGTGGATGTACCTCGCTGCGGTTGTCGGCGCGATCCGCGTTGAGAGCGAATCGTTCGTCCTCTGCGATCTCGGGGATTCCGAGCACCTCGCAGAACGACCGGAACTGACGGTCGTTGCCGACGGCCACGATCACGTCGCGGTCCTTCGTCGGCATCGGTTGGTACGGGTAGACGCTCGGGTGGGCGTTGCCCATCCGGGTCGGCACCACGCCGCCGGCCACGTATGCGCCGGTGTGGTTCACGAGTCCCGACATCGCCGAGGAGAGCAGGTTGACCTCGACGTGCTGGCCGACACCGGTCTCGTTGCGTTGGTTCAGTGCGGCCAGCAGACCGATCGTGCCGTGCAGACCGGTCATCACGTCGAACACCGAGATCCCGGCGCGGTAGGCGGGCCCGTCGGCGTCGCCGGTCAGGCTCATCAACCCCGACACCGCCTGGACGACGAGGTCGTAACCCGGCAGCCACGCACCCTCGGCAGTGCCGAAGCCGCTGATCGACAGGTACACGAGCGCCGGGTTGATCTCGCGTGCGGTCTCGTAGTCGAGGCCGAACTTCTCGAGGCCGCCGGTCTTGAAGTTCTCGATCACGATGTCCGATCGACGGAACAGTTCGTGGACGAGGGCGATGTCGTCGGGGTCCTTGAAGTCGAGCACGATCGACTGCTTGTTGCGGTTGATCGACATGTAATAGGTGGCCACGCCGTTCTTCTCGGGCGGCGACCAGGCGCGAGTGTCGTCGCCACCGGGGCTCTCGACCTTGATCACGGTTGCGCCGAGGTCGGCGAGCAGCATCGAGGAGTACGGGCCGGCGAGGACGCGCGAGAGGTCGCACACGACCAACCCGTCGAGGGGCCCGCGCTTGGGTGAGTTCTCCGTGGCGGCGGTTTCCGAATCGGTTGCGGCGATCGGGGAAGGGGTGTCAGGCATGGTGGCTACGCTTTCGGGGAGTGACGAGGGAATCGAACGGCGAGCGCGTCGACAGGACCGCTCGCCGAACGAGCGGCGACTTCGTCGAAGCGCTCGCTCGCGGGTTGGACATCGTGACGTGCTTCGGGCCCACGGCGGTCGAACTGACCGTGAGCGACGTGGCGACCCGGACGGGGTTGGCCCGGCCCACGGCGCGGCGGCTGTTGATGACCCTGGAGACGCTCGGGTACGTGCGATCGGACGACGGCGTGTACTCGCTCACGACCCGCGTGCTGCGGCTCGGAACCGCCGGAATCGCGGCGCAAGGACTGTGGGACGTGGCCCGCCCGCACCTCGCTGCGCTGGTGCGCCACACGAACGAGTCGAGTTCGATGTCGCAGCTCGACGGCAGCGACATCGTGTACACGGCCCGTGTTCCAGTGGCCAAGATCATCGCGCTCTCGGTCAACATCGGAACGCTGTTCCCAGCGGTGGCCACCTCGATGGGACACGTGCTGCTCTGCGAGCACGACGCCGCCGAACTCGACGACGTGCTGGCGACTCCGTCGCGGTCGGGGATCATCCCCCGTGTGGTGCCCAGCCGCGCAGCGCTCGACACCAGCTTCGCGAGCGTCCGCGAGCGCGGGTGGGCGTTGTCCGACGAAGCGCTGTCGGTCGGCATCCGCTCGATCGCTGCGCCGGTGCGCGACACGAAGGGCCGCATCGCGGCTGCGGCCAACGTGACCGTGCACGCCGCCGAGACGTCGATCGAGAAGTTGACCGGCGAGTACCTGCCGCATCTGCTGGAGACCACGGCGGCGATCACGTCGGCGTGGGCCGATCGAGCATTGATGCCGGTCGCGTCGGCCGAAGACGGCTGAGAGCGAAACGGCAGCGCACACGTCGGGCGAAGTGCGCAGCACCGGACGGACGACGATCGGGCCCGGGTCGGCGTCATCACGCATGCAGACGTGAGCGGCGCCACGCCCGACGTCAGATCGGTGGTGGTCGACGCGGCGTCACAGACGGAACAACTCGACACGACGGGTTCGCGGTACCGATCAGCGGTAGGGATTGTTGCCGGTGTGGTCGCCGGCGAGCCAGCGGTCGAGAGTCTCGTGGGCATCGACTCGGCGCGCCGCGTTGACCTCGTCGACCTCGGGCACGTCGACGGTGAACTCGAGCAGCATCCCGTTCGGGTCCTCGGTGTACAGCGAACGGCAGTAGCCGTGCTCGAGCACATAGGTCCCCTCGGGCTTCCAGTTCGCTTCGGTCAGTCGACGCTGGAGTTCGCGCTGGCCTTCGTCGTCGACCTGGAGGGCGATGTGGCGGAACGGCGACGGTGCGAGCTCGGGGTCGAACAGTTCCTGGTCGGACTCCTCGGCGAATTGGAAGAACGCGAGTGCGCTGCCGTCGGCCATGCCGTAGAAGGTGTGGCAGTACACGCGCACGGCGCCGAACAGTTCGTCGGACTCCGCCCACGTGGCGAGCAGCGGGAAGCCGAGGATGCCCTCGTAGAAGTCGCGCGTGGCGCCCTGGTCCTTCGTGACGTACGCCGTGTGGTGCAGTCGCTTGACGAGCGGTGCGGTGATGGTCTCTTCGGTGGCGGTCATGGGTCCCTCTTGTGGTCGATTGCCGGTGTGTTGTGCGGTCGATCGGAACGTGCGGTGCGATCGATCCCCATCCTCACGCATCCGACCGGAGAGAACGAGGGGTGTCCGCTGGACGGGCAGTGTACCGCTGTGCGTACACTGGCGCCAGTCGTGCCGACGACTCGGCGGAGCATCTTCCATCACACGCCGACCCACCGACACGCGCCACCGTTCCACGCCACCGACCGAATCACGCCACCGATCCATGCTCACTCCGCTCCGCCGATGATCGCTCAGCGCACCCACCGTCCCGTCGAGCACGCCGGACGGACGGACCTGGCGTGATCGAGTCGGCCTTCCCACCGGCCGACCGTGCCGGAGCGATCGTCCTGGTCCACGGCGCCTGGGTCGGCGAATGGTGCTGGGCGCCCGTGCTGCCGTTGCTCCGATCATCGGGCCGTGTCGTCCACGCCGTGTCCCTGCGCGGTCACGGAGTGCGGGCTCGTGAGTCCGGTCCGCACATCACGCTCGACGATCACGTCGACGACCTCGTCGACGTCGTGGACACGTTCGACCTCGACGAGATCACCCTCGTCGGCCACAGCTACGGCGGCCGGGTCATCACCCGGGCCTGGCCGAGACTGGCCGACCGAGTGGACCATCTCGTCTACCTCGACGCACACGCACCGCTCGGTGACGACGCCATCGCACGGGCAACCGGCCACCTTTCCGAACCGGACGCCCCGAAGCGCAACGGCATGGTTCCGTTCGAGAGGTTCACGCCCGACCCGACGGAGTTCGGTGGTGACGACGCCGTCGACTGGTTCATGTCGCGGCTGCGTCCACAGTCGGCTGCCACCCTCTCGGCGGACTTCGCCGTCGACCTTCCGGCCGACGTCGTCACGACCTACGTGGCCGCCACGAAGGATGCCGACTCCCCGTTCGCCGGCTACGCAGCGGCCGCCCGCGCGTCGTCCGACTGGCGGTACGGCGAACTCGACTGCTCGCACTGGCTGATGATCGCCCGACCGACCGAGGTCGCCCGGATCGTCCTCGACCCGACCACGCTTCCCACGACCCACCAGACCTCTGGAGATCTTCGATGACCTCACGCGCCATTCCGTCCACCCACACGGGCAGCCTCCCGCGACCCGATCGCCTGATCACCACGATGTGGGCCGCAGGCGACGGCGTCCCCGTCGACGCGGTCGCGCTCGAGGAGCAGATCGACGATGCGGTACGCGAAGTGGTCGCCCGTCAGATCGACGCCGGTGTCACCGTGGTCAACGACGGGGAGATGTCCAAGCCGTCGTACGCCACGTACGTCCAGCACCGCCTGTCCGGATTCGACGGTGAGTCGGTGCAGACCTACCACTTCGGCGACCTCGTCGACTTCCCGCGCAGTGCCGAGATGGTGGCCGACAACCCGGGGCGTCGCAAGCGCTCGGCCCCGGCGTGCAACGGCCCGATCGGCGTGAAGGACCCACAACCGGCCATCGACGACATGACGCGTCTGGTGAGGGCCGCCGACAGCCACGAGATCTTCACCAGTGCAGCGTCACCCGGAGTCGTGTCGCTGTTCTTCGGCAACGAGCACTACCCCGACCACGAGTCGTACGTGTTCGCGATCGCCGACGCGATGCGTGTGGAGTACGAGGCGATCGCCGCGTCCGGGGCGACGGTGCAGCTCGACTGCCCCGACCTCGCGATGGGTCGCCACTCCGCGTACGCCGACCTCGACGACGACGAGTTCCGCCGGATCATCTCGATCAACATCGCGGCGCTGAACCACGCGGTGCGCAACATTCCTGCCGAGCAGCTGCGGATGCACCTGTGCTGGGGCAACTATCCGGGGCCGCACCACTGCGACATCTCGATCGCCCAGATCGCCGACATCGTGTGGACCGCCAAGCCTCGGACGGTGCTGTTCGAAGGCGCCAACCCGCGCCACGCACACGAGTGGAAGGTGCTCGCGGAGATCGGCGTGCCCGACGACAAGATCATCTGCCCCGGAGTGATCGAGCCGCAGTCGAACTACATCGAACACCCCGAAGTGGTCGCGCAGCGCTTGGAGCAGTGGGCCACGGTCGTCGACCCGGAGCGGTTGATGGCCGGAGTCGACTGTGGCTTCTCCGTCCATGTCGGCATCCGCAACATCGACCCCGACGTGGCCTTCGCCAAGCTCACGTCGCTCGCCCAGGGTTGCGAGATCGCAGGACGCAGGATCTTCGCCTGACACATCTCGCCATTGATCGAATAGTTAGTTGCGTTCGCAAACATCAAGGTTAGGATCCCCGCCATGACAGACACCGCATCACTCCCCCTCTCCTTCGGGATCTGGACTGCCGACCCGTCGCACTCGACCGTCGGATTCACCGTTCGCCACCTCGGCCTCGCCAAGGTCCGCGGTCGCTTCGACGGCGTCGAGGCCAGCCTCACCGTCGGCGACGACCTCAACTCGAGCGTCGTGTCGGCACTCGTCGACATGAGCACGGTCTCCACCGGCAACAGCGACCGCGACGCTCACCTCCAGCAGGCGGACTTCTTCAACGCAGAAGCCAACCCGACGATGATCTTCAACTCGACATCGATCGTCGGCAGCGGCGAGGAGTACACGCTCCTCGGGGACCTCTCGATCAACGGCGTCACCAAGCCGGTCGAGCTCGAGGTCGAGTTCTTCGGCACCTCGACCTTCCCGATGGACCAGTCGACCCGCGCCGGATTCTCGGCATCCGGTCAGATCTCGCGCAAGGACTTCGGCATCGAGTTCAACGTCCCGCTCGGCGGCGACAAGGTGATGATCAGCGACAAGGTCGTCGTCGAACTCGACATCCAGCTCGTCGCACCTGCGGCCGACTGACCGTCGTTCACCCACCGTTCTGCCGGAGCCCGGTTCGCTGCCTCGACGCAGCGGTCCGGGCTTCGTCGCGTCACGGCCGCAGTGAGTTGCAACCCGTGCGGTTGCGTCAGAGTCGTGCGGCGAGCCGTTCGTGTTTGGCTTCGTACTCGGCGTCGGTCAGCAGGTCCGCGTGGTGCAATGCGGTGATCGCCTGCATCAACACCTCGGCCTCGAGCCGTCGCATGCGCTGTCCGGCGGTCGGCCGAGCTTGGCCGTCGAGTGTGGAGACGTCGGTGAATGCGAGCACGCTGCTTCATCGACACGTCGCGGTGAGATCTTGATCGACGTTCAGGTCGTCGATCGAGCGGCAACGCAGATCGGGTTGTCGCACCTGGACGACCGGCACGGTCGGTGGGAGCGATGCCGTCGGGTGCGTTCGCCGGCGAACCCGTCGATGCACTCCTGTCGCGGACAGTCCTCGAACCCGCACGGGAGGCCGACGCGATGCCGATCCGCCTGTCGACGGTGCGTCCGATCCGGAGTCGGTCCACCGGTTCGTCGGTCCGCAGTGGACGGCAACTCTGTCAGCTCCGCTCCGGCGGTCGATTCCGGTGCAGCGGTCGTGATGGAGGCGGGCGCTGCGGTCGGCGGTGGGACCGGGCGCTCGTCGCGCAAGGAGGCCGTGGACGAGGAGGACGTGGACGAGGAGGACGTGGACGAAGCCGGCGAGTGCGACGGGCCCGCTTCGCGAGCGGCCACGCAGACAGTGACCGAGCAACTCTGCGCTCCGCACGGCTGGCCCTTCTCGTGGAGGAGGGCGCGCGCTGCCGCCTTGCGTTCCTTCTTCTTCTCGCGGCGGCGTTCGACGAGCGGCGCACAGACGACGCAGCCGCGCTTCTTGCAGATGCGCCCACGGTCGTGCGCGATCTCCTGCAGGCTCTTCGCGGACAGTTCTGCGTCGTGCGCGTCGTCGTCCACGGTGTTGCCCGACCGCTCACGGCCCGGTGTTCGGAAGTCCTCGTACTCAGCCATCGTGGTCCCGAGTATCGCTGCTCGAGCGCAGATCTGCTGCAGCCACCATCCTCGGAGCAGAGATCTCGGGCGCGACCACCAGCCGAGACCACCACCCGAACGATCGGCGTACGAGGTCCACCGTGACGAGGAGGCGACGGGCTGAACTACCGTTGCGCAATGAGTGACGATGCGCTGCTGGCGCCGATCGAGGGTTCGCACCACCAGAACTTCGCCGGGATGGAGATCGACGTGATGACCGCCGGGGAGACGCGGATCAAGCGGCTCGTCTACGGCGTAGGCGGTCGTTGGTCGGAGCACGTCAAACCGCTCGTCGGGACCGACCAGTGCATGCACGCCCACGTCGGCTTCATCGCCCAGGGTCGCCTCGCCGGCGAATATCCCGATGGGTGCTTTTTCGAGTTCACCGCACCACAGGCCGTATACATCGAGCCCGGGCACGACACGTGGGTGGTCGGCGACGTGTCCGTCGTACTGATCCAGTTCGACTACGCCGACGACACCCTCGTCCGCCTCGGCATCGACGGCGAACACCACCACTGAACTGCTCGACCGACGGGGTCGAGTTCGTGCCGGAACTGATCGTGTCGAACCCGATCCGGACACTGCGGCGTGACCCCCGACCCGACGCCACAGCCGCAACGACCCACTCGAACACGGGGCAAACCGTGTTCCCTGTGGCGGCGCACGTCGCGTCCGGCGATGTCAGGTGAGGCACGTCGCGTCAGGCGAGGGATGCGTCGACGACAGCAAGCGCCAGGATGCGCTGGGGAATCGACCAGGCACCGACGAGTTCCAGTTGCGGGTCGAAGGCCTGCGCCATGAAGACCTCCGACAGTGCCTGGCTGTCGACACCGGAACAGTCGACGACGCTCGGCTCGTCACCGAGCGCTGGCCGTCGTGATTCGTGGACTTCACCCGACACTCCGGATCGGAGCGATGACCTGCTCGATGAAACGGAGCGCGGGCTCGACATGGAGCGGGTGGCCGAAGTCCATGATGAAGTGCTCCACGCCGAGTTCGCACAGGTGGCTCAGACGTTCGACCCACGCATCGGACTCGGTGTCGGACTCCGGCAGGTCTCCCCCGACGGTCATGCTGCACTCGACTGCGTCGGGTTCTCGTCCCGCATCGCTCGCCGCGGTCCGGACGATGTCGCGCATCCGCAGCCAGGCGTCGTCGCCCCCGCGGTGCGAGCCGTTCCAGATGTCGGCGTGGCGACCCACGACCGGCAGACCGATCTGCTCGCCGGAGCTGCCGATGCAGATCGGCGGCACCACGTCGGGTCGCGGCGTGGCTGCGGCGTCGTCGATGGCGAAGTGTTCGCCGGTGAAGGTCGGGTGCTCCTCGTTCCACATCAGCCGGCAGATCTGCACGACCTCCTCGAGTTGGCGCAGGCGGGTGGCGTTCGACGGGAAGTCGTAGCCGTAGGAGTCGTATTCGTCCTCGCGCCAGCCGGCGCCGATTCCCAGGATGAACCGGTTGCCCGACAGCACCTGGAGGGTGGCGGCCATCTTCGCCGTGAGTGCCGGGTTGCGGTAGCCGTGGCCGAGTACGTGGTGGCTGAGCATGATGTCCGGGTGTCTGGCGGCGAGCCAGGTGAGGGTGACCCACGCTTCGAGGAAGCCTTCCTTCTTGTCGGCGTCGAAGCCGTAGAAGTGGTCGGCGATCCACAGCGAGTCGAAGTGCGGCAGCACGTCGGGGAAGATGTGCTCCTCCTGGTACATCACGATCGGCTGGAAGTCGCTCCCTGCGTGCCCTGCCACCGGCGACAACCATCCGAACTTTGCTGCGTCCTTCGTGAGTTCCGTCATGTCGTCAGGTTGTCAGGTACGGGTGCGAGTCACGGGTTCCGGCTCAGCTCGGCATCGCAGCGGCGGGAACCTCGCCGGGTCCGAACTCGACCCTGTCGTCGCGGGTCCAGATCGTCACACGCTGACCGATCACCCGGTACGACTCGTCGGCGCGCAGGAATGCCGTGTCCCGGTCGACACCGATGAGGGTGTGTTCGCGACCCATGGCAAGCCGCATCGCGGAGACGATTGCCGTGGGGATCTCGTCGAAGTGCGGGACGATGTGCGCACCCGGCCACAGACCGAAGCCGTCACGCGAGCGTGGGAATCCGGCGAACACCTCGCCTTGGATCATCGCTCCGGCGCTGCAACCGACGAGCAGGCCGCCGCGTTCGATCACGCCGAGGATGGCCTGCCACACGATCGAGTCGTTCAAGGTGTCGAACAGGTGGCTCGGTTTGCCGCCCGAGAGGTACACCAGGTCGGCCGCCGCCACCTGCTCGGCGAGTCCGACGTCGTTCGCACTCTCCCGGTCCCACACCCGCACCGGCTCGGCGAGGGCACCCAGGCTCGTGAAGTGTGCGACGCCACGGTGCATCCAGTCGTCGATCATCGAGTCGCCCTCGGTGCCGGCTGCGGTGGGGAGGCAGACGACCCGGGCGGGCGAGTCGAAGAGTTCGAGGAGTCGGCGGTCGACCTCGTTCATCCCGGCGAGGTATTCACCGCTCCCCACGATCGCGAGCACCCGCCCATCATGGCGCAGGCATGCGGGTTTCGTGGGGCCCGTCGCAGTCGAGCGCTCAGACGTGTGGGCAACAACGGGAGCGCCATCGCCACGTGTGGTCGACCCGACTGCGAAGGACGACACGGTCGCCGCGTCTGGGTGCGAGAGGGGTCAGAGGTAGCCGTGGGCGTGGGGCTCGGAGGCGGCCCCGAGTACGTCGGGGATTCCGCCTTCGGCAGCCATGAGTTCCGCGAGCGTCATCTC
>JBBSOH010000040.1:0-20398 GCA_038259945.1 Acidimicrobiales bacterium | reverse complement strand
ATGGCACCGATGTGGTCCTCGTGGCCGTGCGTGAGCACGATCGCCTGGATTCGCTTCGCGTTCTCCTTGAGGTAGGTGAAGTCCGGAAGGATCAGGTCGATGCCGTGGTGGTTCGCGTCGGGGAACATCAGGCCGCAGTCGATGAGGATCATCGTGCGATCCGGGTCGTCGGCGACGCCCTGCTCGATCACCATGCAGTTGCGGCCGATCTCACCGAGCCCACCGAGGAAGACGATCCTCACGGGGACCTTCGCGTCGAGTTTCGCCGTGAGGGGCTGGGTACGGGTTCGTGAGCGGGACGTGTCAGCCACGTGAGGCCACCAATCTTTCGTAGACGCCTCGAGCGGCGTCGTCGGTTCCGGCGGGTGCGGGACCCATGGGGAGTCGGCAATCACCGACTGCGTGCCCGAGGGTCTGCATCATCACCTTGGGTTGCACCGGGTTCGGTGCATCATCGTTGCCTTCGAAGACGTAACTCTCGATCAGGCGACGGTTGTGGCGTTGGGTCGCAGCGATGTCGCCGGCGCCCCACGCGTTCATCATCGCAACGTGGTCCGGAGCCGCCCAGTGCGTGGACACACCGACGACACCGACCGCACCGACCGCGAGCAGCGGCAGGTTCATCGGCGAGTCACCGGAGTAGACCTCGAAGTCGTCGGCGGTCTCGGCGATCACCTTGGCGGTCTCGCTCGGATCGCCCGCTGCGTCCTTGAGCGCCACGATGTTGGTGACCTCGTTGGCGAGGGCGATCAACACCTCGGTCGTCACCTTGCGGCCGGTGCGCTTGGGGATGTCGTACATCATCACCGGCAGGTCGGTGACCGATGCGATCGCCCGGTGGTGCAACACGATTCCGGCCTGGCTCGGACGATTGTAGTAGGGCGACACCACGAGGATGCCGGCGACACCGAGCTTGCTCGCCTCGGACGTGAGACCCATGTCCTGACGGGTGTTGTTTCCGGTGGTCCCGGCGATGACCGGCACGGTGACCGCCGATGCGATCGCCTCGAAGAGCGTCAGCTTCTCGTCGATCGTGAGCGTTGCAGACTCCCCGGTCGTACCGGCGACGACGAGCGACTCGTTGCCTTCCGACACCAACCACTTCGCGAGCGACACGGCGACGTCGACGTCGAGTTCGCCGTGTTCGTCGAACGGCGTGACCATCGCCGTGGAGACCCGGCCGAAGCGGGCCATCAGCGGAGTCCGGGCATTCGGGACAGATTCACGGCGACCAACCTACGAGATCGATGCGCCGATGCCGCGTCCCGTTCAGAAGCTGCCTTCGGCCGACCGGTCGATTCCCTGGGTGAGGATCAGGTCCTCGTGCAGTTCCATCCACACGTCGTGGTAGCTGCCGCACATCACCCCGGTGAACATCTTGGTCTCCCCTGCACCGACCTTGGCCAGCACGTCGACGAGACGACCGGCGTAGGGAGCCATCCGGGAGAGTCCCTCCCCCATCGCCGCCACAGCGGGCAGGGCCTGCTCGTGGAGCGCACCGAGCCGCGCCACGACATCGGCGTCGTAGCCGGCATCGCTGTGATCGTTCGGTTCGCCGTTGCGCAGTTGCCAGTCGCTGCAGAGTTCCTTGAACTGCGAGTTGCTCGTGAGGAACGCTTCGTACGGATCGCCGAGGACAGCAGCGACGTCGACGCCGTCCAGGTCCGCAGCGAGGTGTTCGCCGTGGGCCGATCGGCCGTCGGCCGTCAACTGCCAGAGCCCGCGGTTCTCGCGGAACTGCGTGTATCCGTTGTCGGAGAGCCGCGAGAGGTTCAGTTCCACGTCGGCCGTCGGCAGCGTGGTGATCTCCGTGATCGTGTCGACGGCTGCGAAACCCTTGATCCGCAACGCATGGAAGGTCTGGAACTGCGGTGTCGACGGATGGCCCATGAAAGGACAGTGTGACGGATCGTCGCGACCTCAGACGACTCGCGACGCATTGACGTCGGCCTGTTCGTCCGAGACATCATCGGATGGAGTTGGGCCAGGAGAAACGCGGTCCGACTCGTCAGCGTCGCGGGCGACGCGCCACCACGCCCACAGGGCCGCCCCGAAGGCGATCGGGAGCACATAGGTGAGGAACCGGTAGACGATCACGCCGGCCAGCGCCCGCTCCGTGTCGACCCCCGCCGCAACCAGCGCGCCGGTCATTCCCGCCTCCACGACGCCCACTCCGCCGGGTGTGGGAGCAAACGTGCCGAGCAGGTGTGTGAGGAAGAAGACCCGGAAGAACTCCGTCAACCCGAGTTCGTCACCGACGCCGACGCCGCGGAGGGCGACGAGCAGGATCAGCGAACCACATGCCTGCGCCGCTGCGGTCCGCAGCAGCAGGACGGCAGGGTTGCGCACGATGGCGTGCAACTCGGTGCGGATCTCGGAGAGGCCGACGGCCGGGTCGTGCGCCTCCAGTGACGGCACACGCGGCGCGAGGCGGACCCAGATCTTCCGGAGGCGGTCGCCCGTCCATGTCTCCAGACGGTCCGAGCGCAGCGTGAGCACCCAGAACACCGCCGAGGCGATCACCACGACGGCGATCGCGGTGAGGATCAAGATGTCGGTCGTGTCGGCCGAGCGTTGTGTGAGGTCGACCAGCAGTGCGGCGAACGGCAACAGCCACGACACGAACGTCGTGGCGATCCCGTAGGCGAACAGCATCGTGGTGAAGCGCGCGACCGACACGCCTGAATCGCGCACGATCGTCCATCGCATCGCCGTGCCGAGTGCCCCGCCCATCGGCACGCCCTTGCTCACGGCCGTTCCGACGTCGTGCACCGTCACCGCGGTGCCGATGCCGACCGGGTCACCGAGCAGTCGGCGGACGATGTCGGCGCGCGACCACCGCTCGTACACGGTGAGCACGACGAGCAGAACGATCGCCGTTGCCGGTAGCGCCCTCGACTCGCGCAGGGCGCCCACGACGACGTCGCGTTGGAACCAGACCGCGACGCCGAGGACCAGGAGGAGGCCGGACGCTGCAGCGACGCGCAGGTTCGAACGATCCTTCACGATGCACTCTGTCGCTGCCTCCGACACCAGATCAACGGTAGGTTCGGACACCGAACTGTGCGACGCTCAGCTCCGGGTTTCAGCAATTCTTCACGTGGCAAGTCCGGCGAGCGTGCCCATGGGCGTCCCCATGGGTGTCAGACACCAGATGGGACGCCAGGTGGGGACGCGTGGGACTCCGGCAGGAGTGCAGAGGAGGCGTCAGGTGCGGCTGACGCCGTCGGCGACGGCCGCAGCTGCCACCGCTGCTGCAACCGCCATCGACACGCTGCGGTCGAACACCGACGGCATGATGTTGGTGGCGCTCAGTGTCTCGTCGGTCACGGAATCAGCGATCGCCTTGGCAGCTGCGAGCTTCATGCCCTCGGTGATGTCCGATGCCCGCGCGTCCAGCGCACCGCGGAAGATCCCCGGGAAGGCGAGCACGTTGTTGATCTGGTTGGGGTAGTCGCTGCGGCCGGTTCCCATCACAGCGACCAGGTCGCCCACCAGTTCGGGCCTGATCTCGGGGTCGGGGTTCGCCATTGCGAACACGATCGGCTCGGCGGCCATGTTGCGGATGTCGTCGACCGTGAGGATGTCGGGTGCGCTGACCCCGATGAACACGTCGGCGCCGTGCATCACGTCCGACAGCGAACCCTGCAACCCGTCGGGGTTCGTGTTCTCGGCGAACCACTGCTTCCAGGCGTTGAGCCCGTCTCGCCCGTTGTACACCGCTCCCCTGCTGTCCACGCCCACGATCTTGCCGGCACCCGCTCCGAGCAGGATCTTGCCGATCGCCACGCCCGCGGCACCGACGCCGGAGATCACGATCGAGAGGTCCTCCATCTTCTTGCCCGTCACCCGCAGCGCGTTCTCCAGGGCGGCGAGCGTCACGACGGCAGTGCCGTGCTGGTCATCGTGGAACACCGGGATGTCGAGTGCCTTCTTCAGGGCTTCCTCCACCTGGAACGCACCGGGTGCGGCGATGTCCTCCAGGTTGATTCCGCCGAAGGTCGGAGCGAGCCGGATGACGGTCTCGATGATCTCCTCGGGCGAGTTCACGTCGAGGCAGATCGGGAAGGCGTCGACGCCGGCGAACGCCTTGAACAACAGGGCCTTGCCTTCCATCACCGGCATCGCACCTTTCGGGCCGATGTTTCCCAGACCGAGGACGGCGGTGCCGTCGGAGACGATCGCGACGGTGTTCTTGCGGATCGTGTACACGTCGGCGAGTCGCTCGTCGGCGGCGATCGCCTTGCACACGCGTGCCACACCGGGGGTGTAGGCCATCGACAGGTCGTCCATGTCGCCCACGGGGCACAGCGGGAGCACTTCGACCTTGCCGCCCTCGTGCATCCGGAACGTGCGGTCGTGCCACTCCTCGAGCGTCACTCCGTCGACTGCCTGCACGGCGAGCACGACCTCGTTCTGGTGTTCGACGCTGCCGCAGTTGACCACGATGTCGCGTTCGAGTTCGCGACCCTTCGCGACGAATCCTTCGATGGCGAAGATGTTGCCACCGGCATCGCCGATCGCCGTGCACAGACGCCCGAGCACGCCCGGCACGTTGTCGAGCGTGACGTCGAGCGAGATGGAGTACTGAGTGGCGGGAGGGTTCGACATGGGCCGAGACGCTACTGGGGAGGGGCGGATCGGCCACGACCACTACATTGGGTGACTCGTGAAGACCCTTGTCCAGGAGACCCGAATGCACACCAACACCCGTCGAATCCTCCCCGCCGTCGCCGTCGGCGCGCTCGTCCTCGCCGCCTGCGGAAGCAGCGACGACGACGCCTCGTCCGATGACGCTTCGAGCACCACCGAGGCAGCCGCCGACGAGCCTGCCGTCGACGAGCCCACCACCGATGCGGCGGCCACCGCGGATCCTGCGGCCACCGACGACTCGTGCTCGAACACGCTCGAAGACGGAGTCCTCACCCTGGCCACCGGCGAACCGGCCTTCGAGCCGTGGGTCGTCGACGACGCACCCGAATCCGGTGAGGGATTCGAGGCTGCGGTCGCGATGGCCGTCGCCCGTGAGATGGGCTACGAGGGCGACGCCGTCACCTGGGTCCGCGCCGGTTTCGACGAGGCCATCCAGCCCGGCCCGAAGACCTTCGACATGAACCTCCAGCAGTTCTCGATCACGCCGGAGCGCGACGAGACCATCGACTTCTCGCTCCCCTACTACTCGGGCAACCAGGCACTCGTCGCTCTCGACGGCTCGGCCGCCGCCGGCGCTTCGATCGCAGACCTGAAGGGCCTGCAACTGGGAGCACAGACCGGCACCACGAGCCTCGCCTTCATCACCGACGTGATCCAGCCAGACTCCGAACCGCTGGTGTACGACGACAACTCGGCCGTCAAGGCCGCACTCGAAGCGAACCAACTCGACGCCGCAGTGTTCGACCTCCCGACCGCTCTCTTCGTGTCAGCAGTCGAGATCGAAGGTTCCAGCGTCATCGGCCAGTTCAGTCGCGACGCCGGCGGTCAGGGCGACGAACTGGGCTTCGTTCTCGAGAACGACAGCCCGCTCAAGCCGTGCGTCGACGCGGCGATCACGGCGTTGACCGACTCGGGTGAACTCGGCGAGATCACCGACCAGTGGCTCGAAGTCGGCGACGTCGCTCCGATCATCCCCGCCGAGTGACGATCTCCTCCTCGACGTCGTCGGGCCCGAACGCTTCCGGCATCGAGGAACCCACCCCCGTGTCCGAGACGAAACCGGCGTTGACGCGTCGACAACTCTACGAACGCAGTCGTCAGCAACGCGGCGCCGCAATCGCTGCTGTGAGCACGATCATCGCCCTGGTGGCGGTGGTCGTGCTCGTTCCGCGTGCCCCTCGGTGGGCGCAGGTGAAACGGTCGTTCTTCGATGTCGACATCCTGCGCGAATCGTTTCCCGACCTGCTCCGGGCGTTCTGGCTCGACGTGCAGATCTTCGCATGGTCGCTGCCGCTGATCTTCGTGCTCTCGTTGCTCATCGCGGTCGCGCGCAACTCGCGCAGCCCGGCCCTGTTCCCGCTGCGGGCGCTCTCGGTCGTGTTCACCGACGTGTTCCGTGGGGTCCCGGTGATTCTCACCATCTACCTGATCGGGTTCGGCGTGCCCGGTCTGATCCCGTCACGGGAGTGGAGCAACCCGCTGATCTGGGGCACCGTCGCACTCGTGCTCTCCTATTCGGCGTACACGTCCGAGGTGTTCCGAGCCGGCATCGAGAGCGTCCACGAGAGCCAGCGCGCAGCTGCGCGGTCGCTCGGGATGTCGTCGAACCAGACCATGTCGTCGATTGTTCTCCCTCAGGCGATGCGCCGAGTCGTGCCGCCGTTGATGAACAGCCTGGTCAGCCTCCAGAAGGACGTTGCGCTGGTCAGCCTGATCGGCCCGGTCGAGGTGCTGCGACGAGCCGAGATCCAGAAGTCGCTCGCAGCGAACTTCACGCCCTACGTCGCAGCTGCGATCATCTTCCTGGCGTTGACGATCCCGTTCACCCGCCTCGCCGACCATCTCCTGAAGCGCGAGCGCCGCCGTACCGGTGCCACGGCGATCGCATGAGACACCACTGCGTTCCCCGGCCACGCCGGCTGCGCCTCGCGGCTCGCTCGCAGTCGTCGCAGGAGGCGACGTGACCGTCGCCAAGCTGTCGTTGCGAGGGATCATCAAGTCGTTCGGTGACACCGCGGTGTTGCGCGGTATCGACCTCGACGTGGCGCCTGGCGAGGTCATCACACTCATCGGTGCGTCGGGTTCGGGCAAGTCCACGTTGCTTCGCTGCGCCAACCTGCTGGAACCGATCGACGACGGTGAGATCCTGCTCGACGGATTCGACATCGCCGAACCCGGACTCGACCCCGATCCGATCCGGCGTCGAATCGGGATGATCTTCCAGAGCTTCAACCTCTTCCCGCACATGAGCGTCGTCGACAACGTGGCGATCGGACCGCGCAAGGTCCTCGGCGTTTCGAAGCAGGAAGCACGCGACGCTGCCAGCGACCTCCTCGTCCGGCTGGGGCTCGAGGCGCGCATCGACGCGTATCCGGATCAGATGTCGGGCGGCCAGCAGCAGCGCGTGGCGATCGCCCGCTCCCTGGCGATGAAGCCCGAGGTGATGCTGCTCGACGAGATCACGTCGGCCCTCGATCCCGAACTCGTCGGCGAAGTACTCGACGTCGTCCGCGGTCTCAAGGCCGATGGGATGACGATGCTGTTCGCCACGCACGAGATGAACTTCGCTCGCGAGATCAGCGATCGGGTGTGCTTCCTCCACCACGGACAGATTCTCGAACAGGGGTCGCCCGACACATTGTTCGGTGACCCGCAGGAGATCCGCACACAGGAGTTTCTCCAGCGGGTCACCGACGCGGGGCGGATCTAGGTTCCGCACGGCCCGCCGGCGACGCACTACGTTCGCTGCATGGTGACAGTGGCTGGACGACTCCTGGTGGCGGCAGCATTGGCCACCTCGCTCTTCGCGATCGGAGGCGACGGTCCGACCGGACCAGATGGATCGTCGCCGGTCGCGCTCGCTGCAGCGACCGGGACCTCGGTGTACGTACCGGTCGATCCGTGTCGATTGGCCGACTCCCGTCGCGGGCTCGGGTTCCTCCGTGTCGACGACTCCACTGCGACGATCGACACCGACGCCTGCGGCATCCCCGACGACGCATCCTCGCTGGTGGTCACCACCACGATCGTCGCCCCGAGCACCCGCGGGTACCTGGTGACATATCCATCGGGCCGTCCGCTGCCCACAGCGGCCACGTTGAACTGGCTCGCGTTCCAGACTCGAGCCAACACCGCCACCGTGGCGATCGGCGACGACGGAAACATCGCCGTCCATCGCACCGGTGCGTTCGGCGACGGCGCCGTCGTCCTCGACGTGGTCGGCGCGTTCGTCCCCGCTGACTCGTCGACGTCCGGCCGGTTCCAGGCCGAACCGACGGCGCAGCGCCTGCTCGACACGCGCTCCGGAGCGATGCCGACGGCAGGCTCGGTCCTCCCGATCCCCCTCCCGCCCTCCGTTCCCGCCGACGCAACGGCGTTGGCCGTCAACGTCACCAGCGTGCGCAACGAGGGAATCGGCTTCGTGTCCGCCTCGCCTGCGGGTACCGGAACGCCCGACACATCAATCCTCAACGTCGACGCACCGGGTCAGTTCCGTGCCGCCGCCACGATCGTCCCCGTCACGCCGGCCGGGTTCGAGGTGTACGTCAGCACCGGCACCCACGTCGTCGTCGACGTCACCGGCTGGTTCACCGGCGACTCCGCCGCCGACTCGAACGACGGGTTGTTCGTTGCCGTCAACCCGGCGCGCCTGTACGACACCCGCACACAGCCCGATCCGATCCATCGCGCCGGAACGATCGATGTGGCGCTGCCGCAACTCGGCGTGGGGATCGCCGCCGTGACCTACTCGGTCACGATGATCGCTCCGGGCAACAGCGGGTACATCACCACCCACGCCGCCGGAACACCGCGCGGGCCCACTTCGTCGGGCTACGGCCAGGGCGGCGATCTCACGGCGCAGTTCGGTGTCGTCGCGTCGTCGTCACGAGGTGTCGCGATCTACGCCGACGCCGGAGCCGAGGTGACCTTCGATCTGCTCGGCTACTTCACCGGCACGCCGGCGCCGATCACCGCTCCATCGGCGCCGGTCAACGTCGTCGACCGCCAGCGAGTGATCGCGATCGGCGACTCGACGCTCGCAGGCATCGACCGCAATCAGGCGTGGGCACAGTTGCGTGGCGCCGACATCGATCTCCGGGCGCGCTCGTGTCGTCGACTGGTCCGAGCGTCGTGCAACGGTCGTGAGGGTCCCATCCCACCACCCAACGTGCTCCAGGAACTGGCGGCGATCCCGTTCGGAGCGTTCGACATGGCCGTGATCATGACGGGCTACAACGACGGGCCCTCCGACGTCGCTCGCGGCGTCACGCAGGTCCTCGACGCCGCCCGGGCGAAGGGCATCCGCCATGTCATCTGGCTGACCTACTCGCGTGAGTTCGGTTTCGACAAGGGTGCGAGCATCGCCGGCAAGCAGATCTATGCAGCGCACAACACGGTCCTGCGCAACGCCGCGAACGTCACCGGTGATCTGACGGCCGTCGAGTGGAGTGCCGTTGCCCGCCAGGTGCCGTTCTGGCACTACGCCGACGGGATCCACCTCGACAAGTACGGCGGGCACGGCGTGGCGGACTTCATCTCCCGGGCGATCGCCCACGTGGCCGGCCAACGCTGCCCGATGCCGCAGTTCCCGGGTGCCGCCAACGTCGGGGTGTGCCCCGACCCCGGTTTCCAACCGCCTGTCGACATCGCACGCCTCTACGGCGTGTGATCGCCGACCGAGGGGCCAGGGGTCTCCCCGTCTGCAGTGATCCGACCGTCAGCCGGAGACGCCGCAGACGAGGTCGCGGTTGAGACAGAGAGTGACCTCACGCTCGAGCTTGTCCTGATCCCAGGTGTTCCAGAAGTCGGCATGCGCGGAATCGATCGAACCCGAACTGAGCGCAAGCCCGTCCGGGTCGACCGATGGAAAGTCGATCGCCATCTGCAACTGCGGAAGAGCCACGGGGTGGGACGCCGGACAACCGCCGTCGCTGTAGCGGACGTGCGCACCCGAACCGAAGGACGTGAGCCGGCTCTGATCCCAGCAGTCGGGGAACGTGATCCACAACCTGAGGCCGGCGTCCTCGGGACATGCGGGTGGCCGATCCTCGCGCTTGGCCCCCGAACCGCACCCCCAGGCGATCACGTCCTGACCCTGCGGTTCGTCGGCCGCCTGATCCCCGGCGATCACCATGAAGCCGGGCGGGTAGGCCACGACGTCGGCCGGGTCCACGCCGTTGCCGGGGCGGTAGTACGCGGTGAGCCCCGTCGACTCGATGCGATCGCCGGTTGCGTCGAGCAACGTGGGCGACCAGTACGAGGCTGTGTCGAGTCGCTGGCCGCAGCTGGTGTCGGCTCCGACCGCGCGCTCGTAGCCGGGGTCGGAGTTCGTCGCAGCATTGCCGAAGAACTGGTGTTGGTGGCTCTTGCCGGGTTGCCATGGCAGAACGATCGGATCGTCGAACGCGATGTGGCTCACCTCGCAGTGCACGATGAACTGCGCGACGCGTCCCTGCGGTCCGATCCTTCCGGGGTCCGGGTCACCGTCCGGCTTCGACGAACCTGCGCTCGACCCACCGCACGCCCCCATCGCCACCGCCGCTGCGATCACGCAGACGCCCCATCCCCGCATCACCGCACCCTACGCCCCGCCGAGTCGGGTGTTTGCGTGGCGTCGGGTGTTTCAGCGCGGACATACCGCGCCCAAACACCCGACTCGATCGTGTGGCTACGATGCAACGGACCGACTCCCTCCTGTTTCGCAAGTCACGACAGGAGAACACCATGGCCGACCTCCCGAGGAAGGTGTCGGCGCTCGCTGCCAGGCAGCACGGCGTCGTCACCATCAGGCAACTCACCAAGGCCGGCGTCAGCCGCCACACGATCCGCCGACTCGAACGGCATGGTGTCCTCGACTCGGGCTACAAGTCGGTCCGCCGCCTCACTTCGGCGAAGCGGACGCTCGAGCAGCGGTGCGTCGAACTGAGCTTGGCCCACCCTCAGGCGTACATCACAGGCGTCACCGCAGGCATGTTGTACGGACTCCGAAAGATGCCGAAACGGAGTCCCATCGTGCTCGGCAGTCCGCACGCACTTCACGTCCGCCACAAGGGAGTCACCGTCCGCCGAACGACGAAGATCGACAGGGCCGACATCATCGAGCGAGCGGACCGCATCCGAATTGCCAGCCTGCCCCGCTTGGCATTCGACCTTTCCGCGAACCTACGCGATCACGATCATCGCTCGGTGGTCGATCAGTTGATCCACGAGCACGGTGTCAGTGTCGTCGAACTCATCGCGCTCGGGAGCCGGCTGTATCACCCGACTCGCCCAGGCTCCGATCGATTCCTCACCACGATGCTGGCCGTGACCGATATGCCGGCCGAGTCCGACGCGGAGCATCGTGTTGCAGAAGCGTTGATCGGTCGCGGAGTGCCGATCGAGACGAACACGCAGTGGCTCGACCTGCCGAACGGCGGTCGGGCCCGACTGGACCTCGCTGTTCCCGCAATCAAATGGGGTGTCGAGATCGACGTGCACCCGAGCCATTTGGGCGTGATCGGTTCGACGAGCGACAAACGACGAGATCGCCAAGCCGCGATGCTCGGATGGACGATCACCCGCGTCACCGGACTCGACTTCACCGACTTTCCGGCGATGATCGACGAGTTGCTGGCCGTCCATTCAGCCCGAGTTCGGGACCACGCAGCGTGAGTCGGGTGTTTCAGCGCGGCATGTCCGCGCTGAATCACCCGACGCACCGAAAACACCCGACTCACTGGAGGTGGTCGATGGGGCAGGTCCCACGCAGACACCCGACTCAGCGGGTGGGGGTGGTGATGGCGGCGAGGTCGACCGTTCGGGGCATGTTGGTGGCGGGTTCGGCCGGGGCCGTGGCGGCGTCTGGCATGTCGTCGAGGTCGGGGATCGGCGGCAGCTCTGCGATCTCGTAGTCGATCGACGGCGGCGCCGACTCCACGTCGACGAGCCACTGCAGCACGTTCAACGGCGAGGTCGTCCATGCGGCGTCGTCAGCGGGCACGGCATCAGATTCACAACCGGCGATGGTCTCGAGGTCGGCAGGGGCGCTCGATGCTCCGGCGTTGCCGGACCAGCAGTTGCGCAGTTCACCCGTGAGGACCGAGACGCCTTCGACTCCGAGGTCGGCCACGCGACTGTCGGTGATGTCGTTGTCTCGCACGATGTTGTCGTACGGCTCCCACAGCAGTTGCTCGGGGATCTCGTCGGCGAGCGGCTCGAGGCGCTGGTCGGCGCAGTCCAGATCCCACTCGGCCTCGGTGGGCAGATCGTCGTTGGCGCCCTCTTCGAGGAACGGCACGAGCGCGATGCCGGTCTTGTCGTGGTCGTAGATCAGGTTGCGTTCGATCGTGTTGCCGATGCCGCCCGCCACGACCACCCCGTTGCCCATTGCGAGGAGTGCCACGTCGATCGCCGGTGTGTCGGGTTGGTTGTTCGAGTAGATGCTGTTCCCGACGATCATGTTCTCGCGCTGCGGGTAACACAGCTCGTAGGAACCGGAGTTGGGCACGATGCCCGCGCGGTTGTTGCGGAACGTGGAGTTGACGATCATCAGATTGCCGCCGGCGTTGGTGCCCGAGTAGCCGAGGCCGTTGTGTTCGGACAACACGTTGTCCATGACCGCGTTGCACGGGGAGCACTGCCCGATGTAGAAGCCGGCGTCGGGGCTGCCGGCACCGTACGAGTTCTCGATCTGGCCGTTGACCGAGTCGAAGGCGTAGATCCCGTAGTCGCCGATCCGGTAGGCCGTGACATACGACGCTCGGTAGCCGTCGGCATTGGTGAAGAACACGCCGTTGTCGGTGTAGTTCTGCGTCGTCAGGTTCTCGACTGCGACGCCCGAGGCGCCGAGGACGCGGATTCCGTTGTCGAGTTCGAACTCGCCGTCGAGCACGACCCCCTCGCGTTCGAGGCCACGGATGACGATCTCGTCGGTGACGACGTTGACCGCCTCGTTGTAGACCCCTGGAGCGATCAGCACGAGGTCACCCGGTACCGCCGCGTCGACGCCGGCCTGGATCGACGGGAACTCGTCGGGAACGTTGAGGATTCCGTCGGCGTCGCCGTCGGCCACGGCTCCGATCTCGACGGGAACCGGCTCGCTGTCGGGGGCAGCCGTTGCGTCCGGTTCCGTCGCAGGCGGATCGATCTCGGCGGTCGTCGGCTCCGCCGAAGGAGCCTCCGTGACCACGGGGATCTCACCCGATTCGATCGGCACCTCGGCGCGACCCGAGTCGCTGCCGCCCCCACACGCCGCAATCGCGATCGCACCCACGGCGACGAATGCCGCCAGTTTCGGACTGATCCTCATGATTCCCCCTTCGCCGGCGCCCACCGCCGATGTCGAGACGAACAGTAGTCAGCCCGAGCAGTTCGCACCCGAAACGGCAGCGCCACGGGACATCGGCGAGACGCCGCGGCCCGGTCAATGCGTCAGAAGCCGGCGTGCCAGTCGTAACCGCGCTCGTACCAGTAGTCCGTCGGACGGGTGCTGGTGAACTCGACGATGCCGACCCGCTTGAGCTGCTTGATCCCGTACTTGAACGGCGTCGCGAGTCGAAGGGGAGCACCGTGCTCGACCCTGAGGTCTTCGCCGTTCAGCGCCCATGCGAGCAACGTCTGGTCGTGCAACGCGGTGTAGCGGTCGATGCCGACGTAGTACTCCTCGTCGGGCGTCCGCAGTGAGATGTACTCCCAGTCGTCCTTCTCCGGGCCGTACTCGGCGAGGAAGTCGGCGAACCTCGCACCGGTCCAGTGGACGATGTTCGCCCACCCCTCCACGCACTTGTGCTCCCAGACCATGTCGCGGCCCTCGAGGCTCCGGACGTCGTCGGGCGTGACGGCTGCGTACTCCTCGCCCTCGACGCGCATCGAGATCGCGAAATCGGTGGGCAGTTCCGATTCCAGGCCGAACATCCCGTTCACCCGGATCTCCTCGCGGTCGGAGATGTCGAACGTGCGCGCCGAGGCGCCGTCGCGCTCGAGTGTGGACCACACGTCGTCGTTGCGTTCGAGGCCCCAACGGAGCAGCCGGGGGATGCGTTCGTTCTCCTCCTGGTTCTGCAACTTGTTGAATCCGACGTAGCCGGCGACGCCGAGAGCACCGAAGGAGAGGAACGAGCGGCGCGACCGGCGCTTGTACTCGGCGGCGGAGATGATCTCACCGTCGTCGGTCGACTCACGGAGCCGGCGTTCACGCTCGGCCTCCTGCTGGTTGTTCGCATCGCCGATCACGAGGCACTCCCTTCGTCGACGGTCGCTCTGACCATCTCGTCATCCGAACTCCCGGAGCGAGCGCCGCTGCCGCTGCCGCTGTCGGTGTCGCCGTCGGTGTTCGCGCCGGTCCGGTTCTCGGCATCGAGGTCGTTCGGTCCGAACGCCGATGCGGGCGCGACCTCGGCGCTGTCCGATCGATCGAGTCGGTAGCCGGTCACCATCGAGGCGAAGTTCGCCCAGCCGGCACGGACGACCTGGAGGACGTGCACCAGGAAGAACAGCATCAACAGGATCGTCATCGAGAAGTGCACGAACCGTGCGTAGTTGTACCCACCGAAGGCCGCCTCGAGCCACGACAACTGGCCGGGCTTGTAGATCGCGAACCCGCTCAGCACGAGCAGTGCTGCCATCACGATCACAATGCTGTAGACGACCTGCTGCGCCGGGTTGTACTTGCCCTGGACCGGCTTGTTCTTGGTGAGGTGCAGGTCGTGGGCGACGGTCCGGCGCGAGTCCTTGACGGCTTGGAGATCGGGGACGATGTGTCGCCACTCACCCTTGCGACTGAGGAAGAACATGTACGCCAGACCGTTGATGACGAAGAACCAGCCGAAGTTGAGGTGGAAGGCGATGCCCTTCGCGAGCTTGCGTTCCAACTGCAGTCCGCTCTTCACCTGGTCGGGCCAGAACTCGAAGATCTGCCAACTGCCGATCCCCAGGGCGTAGGGCTCGCGGAGATCGGACCAGTAGATCCGCATGCCCGAGTACATCATCACCATCAGCACCGGGAAATTGATCCAGTGCATCCATCGCAAGGCGAGCGAGTGCTTCTTCTGTGCGACGTACTCGACGGTCACAGACTCGTCGGACCCATCGCTGCTCGCGACCTCGGCGTCGTCGATCGTTTCGCTCATGCGAGGAGTGTCCCACGCTGTGCCAGATCCGTGTGGGAATCGGCCGATGGTTTGTCAACCGTTTCGAACTTCGCCCGCCGCCGTTTCGACACGAGCCGGTCGGTCCTCCTGGTTCTGAACGGATCGGACCAACTCGCGGATGTGCTGCGTTCAGGTGGGTTCGGTGACGATGATCGCGCCGATCATCCCGGCGTCGGCGGTGCCGTGGATCGAGCAGTAGTAGGGGAACACCCCCGGCGCGTCGAAGACGTGGGCGTACCTTGCGCCCGGGACGAACGTGTCGCGGTCGATTCCCCAGGTGAGCGATTCGTCCACCGGGATGATGTTGTGATCGTTGCGGCCACCGTTGATCCAGTCGACCTCGGTCCCCGCCTCGATCGTGAGGTCCTGCTGGATGAAGCTGTTGTCGAGCGACCGCACCTCGGCAGTCTCCCCGTTGGGCTCGAACGTCGGGTCGGGCGCAGGAACGACCGTCTCCCCCGCCGCTCCGGATGCCTGATCGACCGGTTCGCTCGCCGCGCTCGGCGTGGTGGTCGGCAGCGGCGCTCGAGTCGCCGTCGGAGCGTCGGCGTCGGGCGCGGCGTAGGTGTCGAGCGGGTCGGGCGCGCATGATGCACCGAGCACAGCGAGCGCTGCACTCAGGAGGGCGACTCGCCTCACTGGTCCATGAGGTGGTCGTGGTGTGCGTCGCGCAGCGTCTTCTTCGAGAACTTGCCGACGCTGGTCTTGGGGACCTCGTCGATCCAGATGACGCCCTTCGGGAGTTGCCACTTGGCGACCTTGTCCGAGAGGAACTCGATGATCGACTCCGCCGTCGGCTCCTCCCCCGGCACCCTCACGACACAGGCCAGTGCCGCCTCGCCCCACTTCGGGTGCGGCACACCGATCACCGCTGCCTCCGCCACTTGCGGGTGCCCCATGATCTCGTTCTCCAGTTCGACGGAGCTGATCCACTCGCCGCCCGACTTGATCAGGTCCTTCGTACGGTCGACGAGGCGGATCCGCCCGCGGGCATCGACCGCTGCGACGTCGCCGGTCTTGAGCCAGCCGTCGTCGGTGAAGCTCTCCTTGCTGCGCGGATCGTCGTAGTAGTCAGCTGCGATCCAGTTGCCGCGACACTGCAACTCGCCGCTCGACTCGCCGTCCCACGCGATCGGCTCCATCGTCTCGGGGTCGACGACGCGGGCATCGACACCGAAACTGATCCGTCCGACCTGGGTCCGCAGGTCCGCCTGCTCGTCGTCGCCGAGAAGTTCCTGGTCGGCGTCGATGTGGCAGACGGAGGCGATCGGGCTCGTCTCGGTCATCCCCCACGCCTGGAGGATCGGGAGGCCGAGTTGCTTGCGATATCCCTCCGACAACGACTTCGGCACGGCGGAACCGCCACACGGGATGGAGCGCAGCGACGACGTGTCCTTGCCTTCCAGTTCCGGCAGCACGGCCATCCAGATCGTCGGGACGCCCGCAGCGACCGTGACCTTCTCGTCGACGATCAACTTCGCGACCGCCGGGCCGGACAGGTCGGGCCCCGGCATCACGAGCGACGCGCCGGTCGCCACCGCGGCGTGAGCGAGGCCCCAGGCGTTGGCGTGGAACATCGGCACGACCGGCAGGATCACGTCGGACTCACGCGCGCCGAGGCTGTCGACCATCATCGCGCCCATCGTGTGCAGGTACGTCGAGCGGTGGCTGTAGACGACGCCCTTCGGGTTGCCCGTGGTGCCGCTCGTGTAGCACATGCTGGCAGCCTGGTGTTCGTCGGTGATCGTCGGCCACTGCACCGGCTCGGCGACCGCGAGCAGTTCCTCGTAGTCGTGGATCTGCACACCGCCGGAGTCGAGGCCGTCGGGGATCTCGCCCTTCCCGTCATCCATGATCACGAGGTGCCGCAAGCGCTCGAACGTGGGCATCAGTGGTGCGAGCAACCCGAGCAGTGACTTGTCGGCGAAGATCACCTCGTCGTCGGCGTGGTTGACGATGTAGGTGAGTTGTTCGGGGAACAGCCGGATGTTGAGGGTGTGGAGCACTCGACCCGAGCACGGCGCCGCGAAGTACAGCTCCAGGTGGCGTGCGGTGTTCCACGCGAACGTCCCGACGCGACCCGTCGCCGAGATCTCCAGCGCATCGAGGACGCCTCCGAGTCTGCGGGTGCGTGCGGCCCACTCGGCGTACGTGGTTCGTTCCACGCCTGCCCCCGTGGCGGTGACGATCTCCTTGCGACCGAAGTACTGCTCGGCGCGATCGAAGAGATGGGTGATCGTCAGTGGAACGTCTTGCATCAAGCCCTGCATGAGCGACGAACGTAGCGCACGGCACAGTACGGTCGTCAGTTCGTGAGCGACGACCTCCTCCCCCCTCCGACCGGCTCGCCGGTGCTGGAGTCCGACCCGCCCGAGCACGTGAAGCCGCGCTGGGCGCCGCTCACCCTCGCCGCGTTCGTCGGCCTCGTGATCTGCACCAACATCGCGAACGCCACCTGGGTCCGGTTGACCAACGTGGACAACCCTCGCCCGGAGCTGTTGCTGCTGCTCTCGTCACGCAACCGCTACCTCGCCTTCGCACTGGGGTCCGACGTGTCGGTGCCGGCATATGCGGTCATCGGCTTCCTGCGAATCGGTCTGGCCTTCGTGGTCTGTCACCTGATCGGCCGCGCGTATGCGGGCGAAGCAATCGGATGGTTCAAGAAGTACCTGGGCTTCAACGACGAGGCGGAGAAGACCTTCGATCGAGGGTTCGAGAAGGCTGAGTGGCTGCTCGTCCCGATCTTCGCCGGCTCGAACATCGTCGGCGTGCTCACCGGCGTCCGCAACACTCCGTGGCCCAAACTGCTGACGCTGCTGTCCATCGGAATCGCCGGCCGACTGTTGATGATGTGGTGGCTCGCCCGCTTCTTCGAGGACCAGTTGGACAGCTTCCTCGGCTTCACCACGCGTTACCAGTGGTACTTCTTCGCAGGGTCGATCGCCCTCGTCGTCCTCGTGAACCTGAAGAACTTCCGTCGCCGTTGACCCCCCTGTCGGCCTCGAGGTCGGTTCCTCCGTGCGGCACGTGGCGACCTCGGAGCCTCTCGTGGGGTCGCGTCCTGTTGCTTCGGAGTACAGTCGTCGTCCATGGCTGAAGTCACTCTGGGGGGCAACCCCGTCCACACGTCCGGCGACCTCCCCGAGGTCGGTTCCGCTGCTCCATCGTTCACACTCACGGGGTCCGACCTCGGTGATGTGTCGATGTCCAGCTTCGAGGGCAAGAACCTCGTGCTGAACATCTTCCCGTCGGTCGACACGCCCACGTGCGCCACGAGCGTGCGCACCTTCAACGAGCGCGCTGCAGACCTCGACAACACCGCCGTCGTGTGCGTGTCTGCCGACCTTCCGTTCGCCCTGGGTCGTTTCTGCGGAGCCGAAGGCATCGACAACGTGTCGACCGGTTCGTCGTTCCGCTCGTCGTTCGGCGACGACTTCGGCGTGAACCTCACCGACGGTCCGCTCGCCGGGGTGCTCGCACGCGCCGTCGTGGTCGTCGGCGCCGACGGCACGGTGAAGCACACCGAGCTGGTGTCCGAGATCGCGAACGAACCCGACTACGACGCCGCACTCGGCGCCCTCTGACCCGAATCTCCTCGAAGCGGTGAGTCTCCGTCGGCCGGTGGCCGAAGGAGGCTCGCCGCTTTCGCGTCCCGGCACCGACTGGACCCGGCACCACGCGGATGCGCCAGACTCGACGCATGCCCGCACACGCCAGCACCGTTCTCGACGACTACCGAACGGGTTGGAATCACGCTGAACTCACCCGTGACGACGCCGGGGTGCTGGAGATCACGCTGCACTCGAAGGGCGACTCGCTGATGTGGGGTGCCCGACCGCACCAGGAACTCGCCGAACTCTTCGCTGCGGTGGCGGCCGACCGCGACAACCGGTGCGTGATCATCACCGGGAGCGGTGACCGGTTCATCGACTTCACGGGAGCCTCCGAGATGGCTGCAGCCGGCGTGCCCGCCGGCGCGTGGGACCGCATCCTGTGGGAGGGCAAGCGGCTGATCAACAACTACCTCGACATCGATGTCCCCGTCATCGCTGCGGTCAACGGCCCGGCCCGCGCCCACTCCGAGGTCGCCGTGCTCGCCGACATCGTGCTCGCCAGCGAGACCGCCTCGTTCGAGGACGGGCCGCACTTCCCCTCCGGCCTCGTCCCCGGCGACAGCATGCAGGTGATCTGGCCACTCCTCCTCGGGCCGAACCGTGGTCGGTACTTCCTGCTCACCGGTCAGGTGATCGGTGCCCACGAAGCGCACGATCTGGGTGTCGTCGGTGAGGTCCTCCCACCCGGTGAACTCCTGCCACGAGCGCGTGAACTCGCTGCCACGCTCGCAGGCCGCGACAAACACCTCCTGCGATTCACGCGCCACGTCCTGACGCATCGCTTGAAGAAGCAGATCCTCGACGAACTGGAGATGGGCCTCGCACTGGAAGGGCTTGCGATCGCTGCTCCGCGTGGATGAGGAGGAGGGTCCGGTCGCCTGATCTGCGATCTTCCGCCCGATGCCTGCGTCTGCTCTCACTGTGATTCGATGAGGCCGTGGCTGCGGGACGTGAGCATCAAGATGTCGGTGCCGACCCGGAGCGCGATGCCGACCGGGAGAACGACGCGTCTCCGTGGGCCAGCGACGAGATCGTTCCGGGCCCTGCGCCACGGTTCGCATGGGATCAGCACGAGCCGCCGCCGGACGAGGACGTCACCACCGAGACCGGGCCGGATCGCCGACGGCGGGTCTGGATCGGTGTCGGTTGTGTCGCAGCGTTGATCGTGGGTGTCACCGTGTCGTGGCCGCGATCCGACGATCCGGTCGACACCACCGAGGAGGTCGGTCCTGCCACCACTCTCGCCACGCTCCCGTCGGTCGACGCAGCTTCCACTCCCACGACCCGCGCTCCCGATGAAGACGACGACCTCTTGGCCGCAGCACCGGACGCCGCCGACGGCGACCCCACCTCGATCGATCTCCCCGATGCCGTGGCGGCCATCGACACCCCCACCGAGATCGTTCTCGTGGCTGTCGGCGAGATCATCACCGTGTCGCTCCCGTCGGGGACCGTTCGACGCGTCGAGGCGAGCGGTTCGCTCGACTCGGGAGCCGTCATCGCACCCGATGCTGCCGCATGGTTCGCAGGTTCGGACCTCAACATCCTCCCTCGCATCGGACCTGCGCTGACCGTCGACCTCGAAATGAACGGCGGCGGGTACGTGCAGGACTGGGTGGCCGACGACGACGGATCGACGCGATTCTTGATCGACACGTACACGGAGAACGGGAACGAGCAGTACACCGTGGACACCGACGGCGGAGTGGAACCCTTCGAGCCAGACCGGTCACAGTTCGACACCTTCGACTTCTACGGCGGCCTGCGTTCTCGCTCGGGAGACACGATCGTCAACGACGCCGGCGGTGTGTACTCGATCCGTTCCGACGATGCAGTGGAACGGCTCTCGACCGGGCAGGCCCTCGCATCCAACGACCACTTCGTGCTCCTGCGCGAGTGCGACGAAATCCTCGCCTGCGGCTACGTCGTGCTCGACCGAACGACCGGTGACCGACGCCCGAGCCCGGCCACCACCGAGCAACTGGGCCGGAGCTACGGCTT
>JBBSOH010000039.1:0-20591 GCA_038259945.1 Acidimicrobiales bacterium | reverse complement strand
CTGGGAGCGACGCGCAGCCCCATCGCCGTGAACGACTCGGTGAGCCGCTGCCGTCCAGCTCGATTCATCGCGACGTATCGCGCCACGTGCTCTTGATCCGCGAGCGCGGCGCGCGCGGCGAGTTGTCCGATCGCGTTCACGTTGAAGGGCGCGCGGATGCGATGGAGGTACTCGACGAGCGGCGCGGGACCCACCGCGTAGCCCACGCGGAGCGCGGCGATCCCGTACGCCTTCGAGAACGTGCGCAACACCAACAGGCGCTCGCGCGTCGCACGGAGCGCGAATCCCGACACGTAGTCCGGCGCATCGGCGAACTCGGCGTAGGCCTCGTCGAGCACCACCAGGCACGTCGACGGCACCCGGTCGAGAAAGGCCTCGACCTCGTCGGTCCCGACGACCGTGCCCGTCGGGTTGTTCGGGTTCGCGATGAAGACGATCTTCGTGTTCGGCGTGACGGCGGCAGCGAGAGCGTCGAGGTCGAACGTCTCGTCGCGGAGCGGCACCCGGACCTGTTCGGCTTCGACGAGCATCGCGAACACCGGATAGGCCTCGAACGACGGCCAACACATCGCCACCTCGTCACCACGGTCGCAGTAGGTGAGCGCCAACTGCTGGAGGAGCCCGACGGAACCGTTCCCCACGGTCACCTGCTCCACGTCGACGCCCATGGAGGCCGCGAGGTCCTCGCGCAGCGCGGTCGCCCGATGGTCGGCGTAGAGGTTGACCTGCTCGATACCGGAACTGATCGCACCGGCGACCGACGGGAGTGGACCGAACGGGATCTCGTTGGACGCGAGCTTGATCGCATCGGTGATGCCGTGGTCGGCCTCGGCAGCGGCGGCGGAACGCCCGGGCCGGTAGGCGGGGAGTTCGGCGATGGCAGGTCGGGGTCGTCCGGTCACCCGAGGAGTCTGCCAGCATGACGCCTGTGAACCGAACGATCTGGGAGCCCGCCGAGAACGCCTGGGAGACCAGTCGACTGGCATCGTTCGCGGCGCACGTGGCGGCAGTCGACGGTCCGCTCATCCGCGACTACGCAGGCGCACTGGAGTGGTCGCTGCGCGAACCGGGCGCGTTCTGGGCGGCGCTCGCCGACTGGGGCGGCGTACGTTTCCACGAACGGCCGACCGTCGCACTGGCATCGTCGACGATGCCGTTCGCCGAGTGGTTTCCCGGTGCCACGCTCAACCACGCCGAACTCGCCCTGCGTCAGGCCGGCGTGACGCCGGACGCGGTGGCGATCGTGTCGCTCAGCCAGACGCGGGATCGGATCGAATTGACGTGGGCCGACCTCGCGGACCAGGTCGCCCGGTGCCGTGCCGGGCTCGTCGAGCGTGGGGTCGGGTGTGGTGACCGGGTCGTCGCCTTCCTGCCGAACATCGCCGAGACGACGGTGGCGTTCCTCGCCACGGCGAGCCTCGGTGCGATCTGGTCGTCGTGCGCCCCCGAGTTCGGGGTGCGTGCGGTCACCGACCGCTGGACGCAGATCGAGCCGAAGGTCTTGCTGACCGTCGACGGGTACCGATACGGCGCCAAGGACATCGATCGGCGCGTCCAGGTCGACGAGATCATCGCATCACTGCCGACGCTCGAACACGTGGTGCGACTCGCCTACCTCGACCCCGACGGCGAGGACGGGTGGGTTGACCTGCTCGACGACGACGCCGCGGACGCCGCGGTGTCGATGGCGTTCGAGCCCGTGCCGTTCGACCACCCGCTCTACGTCCTGTTCTCCTCCGGGACCACCGGGTTGCCCAAACCGATCGTCCACGGCCACGGCGGCATCACACTCGAACACGTCAAGGCGCTCGCTCTGCACGACGATCTCGGCCCCGGTGACCGCTTCTCCTGGTTCACCACCACCGGTTGGATGATGTGGAACTTCCTCACGTCGGCCGCGCTCGTCGGCGCGACAGCTGTGCTCTTCGACGGCGACCCCGGATGGCCCGACCTGTCCACGCTGTGGAGGTTGGCCGCCGACGAGGAACTCGACGTGTTCGGCGTGAGCGCACCGTTCGTCATGGCGTGCCGCAAGGAGGGACTGCGCCCGGGCGACGACCACGACCTCTCCCGGCTCCGGCACCTCGGTTCCACGGGTGCGCCGCTCCCACCCGAGGGCTTCGAATGGATCTCCGACGCCGTGGGCCGACACGTCCAGATCGGTTCGCTCAGCGGCGGCACCGACGTGTGTACGGGGTTCGTCGGGCCCGCACCCACGCTGCCCGTGCGGGTCGGTGAGATCTCGGCCTGCATGCTCGGCTGCGACGTGCAGGCGTTCCGTCCCGACAGCATGCGTTGCGACCCCGGGGAGGCCGGAGAACTGGTGATCGTCCAGCCGATGCCGTCGATGCCGGTCGGGTTCTGGGGTGACACCGACGGATCCCGATATCGAGCTGCGTACTTCGAGGAGTTCCCCGGCGTGTGGCATCACGGCGACTGGATCACGTTCGACGAGCAGGGCTCCTGTGTGATCTCCGGGCGTTCGGACGCCACGCTGAATCGGGGCGGCGTTCGCCTGGGGACGAGCGACTTCTACACGGTCGTGGAGTCGTTTCCCCAGGTCAGCGACAGCCTCGTCGTCCACCTGGAGGATGCCGACGGTGGCCCCGGCGAGCTGATTCTGCTGCTCGCGCTCACGGATGGAGCAGAACTCGACGACGATCTCGTTGCCCGGATCGGCGCCGCGTTGCGCTCGGAACTGAGCCCACGTCATGTTCCCGATGTGATCGACGTGGTCGCAGCGGTGCCGCGCACACTCTCGGGCAAGAAGCTGGAAGTGCCCGTGAAGAGGATGTTGTTGGGGATGCCGGCGAGCGATGCGGCGTCACGCGACTCACTCGCAGATCCCGGCAGCCTGGACGGCATCGAGCACTGGATCGCGTCACGCCGCCCGACGTGAACACGACGGTGAGCACGGCGTCGGGTCAGTTGCTCCGAGAGGCAGTGACGTGGATCCGCACGTCGAGTTTCGTTCGCATCGATCCGACGTGCAGTCGCTTCGCGTGACTCATCGGCACGATTCGCAGGAAGGTGGCGACCTGATGCCGTCCGCCCGAGAGGTCGAGAGGATGGTCGGCGCCGAGATGCACCCGGATCGGCGCTGCACCCACCGGTTCGCCATGGAAGTAGTTGACGAGGAACCTCCGCTGGCGACGGTTCGACCGACTGGGTCGTTCCAGGAAGCCCCAGATCCGGAAGTCCTCGACCACGACGCCGATCGCGAGGTCGGTTCCGGACTGGTTGTCGACGACGACGTCGAGCGACCCGCCTGGTTCGAGCATCTTCGTGGTCACACGCACCTCGACCCCGGTGATCCGTCCTCGGTGGACGAAGCGCTTCCACCACCACACCGCCACGGCACACGCGCCGAAGGAGAGGAAGCCGAGTCCGGCGACTTCGTCGTACCGACCCCCGTAGACGGCCGGGATGGTGATGCCGGCGATCCCTCCGACGCCGAACAGGACGATCCAGAAGATGGACATGACGGCTCGCGCAACGGGTCGTTCGAATCCGATCTCGTCGGTCGTGAGCGTGCGCAGCCACGGCTCGGTCACGTGTGTTTCGGTGATCGTCCGCAATTCGGGGACCGACGCAAGCGTCGGGGGACGGCTCACGACCGACCCGAGGTGCTGGATCTCGGTGCCATCGTCGGCACCGTAGTCACCGACCGGTGACGGAAGATCAACATGACCCAGGTGCCGGTGCCGGTGCCGGTGCTGGTGGCCGGTGGGCGGTGGCCGGTGGCGGGCGCGAAGGCAACGCGGGACCCATCGTCGGTGGCACTTGCCACCCCGGCTCGCGCCTGCGAACATGTGTTCGTGACGAACATCGGCGACGCTGAGCGGGAGTGGGCAGCGTCGATCCTGCATGCAGACCTCGATTCGTTCTACGCGTCGGTCGAGCAGCGAGACGACCCGTCGCTGCGCGGCAAGCCGGTCGCCGCCGGTGGCGGGGTCGTGTTGGCGGCGAGCTACGAGGCCAAGGCGTTCGGCGTGCGCACGGCGATGTCCGAGGGTGCTGCGCGGCGTCTGTGCCCCGACCTGATCGTGGTGCCGGCTCGATTCGAGGCCTACTCCGAAGCGAGTCGGGCGGTGTTCGACGTGTTCGACGACACGTCGCCGATCGTCGAGGGCATCTCGATCGACGAGGCCTTCATCGACGTCTCGGGCATGCGCCGCATCGCCGTCTCGCCCGAGGCGATCGCCGCCGATCTCCGCCGGCGGGTACGCGAGGAGGTGGGGCTCCCGATCACGGTCGGCGTTGCCCGGACGAAGTTCCTCGCAAAGGTCGCAAGCGGCGTCGGCAAGCCGGACGGGCTCCTCGTCGTCGACCCCGACGGTGAACTCGAGTTCCTCCACCCACTTCCCGTCCAGAAACTCTGGGGCGTCGGCGTGGTCACGGCGGGAAAGCTCGAGGACCGCGGGATCCGCACGGTCGGCGAGGTCGCCGCCCTGGATCAGGCGAGCCTCGTTGCGATCGTCGGCAAGGCCGCGGGCCGTCAACTCCATGCGCTGGCGCACAACGTCGATGCCCGGCGCGTCACGACAGGCACCAGGCGCCGCTCGATCGGATCCCAGCAGGCGCTCGGTCGAGGAGCGCGCGACCTCCGCGAACTGGAGGTGGTCCTGATGCGCATCGTCGACCGCGTGACGCGACGGATGCGACGAGCGGAACGATCGGGGAGGACTGTGACCTTGCGGTTCCGGTTCGGCGACTTCACCCGGGCGACGCGCTCGTCGTCGGTCGCGCAGCCGACGTCGGCGACGGGAGCGATCCAGGAGGTGGCCGGTGCCTTGCTCGCCGCGGCCTGGCCGATGATCGAGGTCCGCGGTCTGACGTTGCTCGGCCTCTCGGTCGGGAACCTCGTCGACGACGCCGTCGCAGGTGGATCGCAGCTGGCGCTTCCGTTCGAGGCCGCGGTGACCACCACGATCGACGGCGCACTCGACGCCGTGCGCGAGCGCTTCGGCGCGGCGAGCCTCACCAGGGCAGCGACGATGGGCGCAAACCCCGACATCGGCGTTCCCCAGCTCCCCGACTGATTGTTGGCTGACTGATCGCTGCCTGCCTGATCGACGGCGTCTGCAGTGGTGTTCGTGTCAGACCACGGCGCCGAGCCACGAACCGATCAGCCACGTGGCTGCGCATGCAGCCACCGCCCAACCGACCTGCCGCGCTGCGGTGCGAACGGCCGATCGTTCGGTGAAGCGGGCGAGGGTGATGCCGACGGCAGCAGCGGAGACGAGGCCGAGAATCGCCGAGGCGACGATCGCACCGTTGCCTTCGGCAAAGAACCAAGGGAACAGCGGAATCAGCGCCCCGATCGCGAACGCCACGAACGAACTGACGGCCGCTGCGACGGGGTTTCCGGTCTCGTCGGGGTCGACGCCGAGTTCCTCGCGGGCGTGGACCTCGAGTGCCACCTCGGGGTTGACCATCACGGCTTCGGCCATCTCCATTGCACGAGCGGCGTCGAGGCCCCGGTTGCGATAGATGGCGGCCAGTTCCCGCGTTTCGGCCTGCGGCTGACGCTCGAGCGAACGCCGCTCGATCTCCAGTTCCCGCTCGACGAGTTCACTCTGCGCCTTCATCGACACGTATTCACCAGCCGCCATCGACGTCGCACCGGCAAGCAGGCCGGCGACGCCTGCGACGAGGACGCTCGAGCGTGTGGATGCGGCGGCCGCCACGCCGAGGATCAATGCCACGTTCGAGACGAGTCCATCGCTCACGCCGAAGACGGTGGCGCGCGCGGTGCCTCCGGTGACGTCTCGGTGGCGATGCACCATGTGCCGATGCGGTTGTTCGCCCTCGTGGTCGTGTACGTGATCCAGCACCTCGTCACTCATGGCTCCAAAGGTACCCGCCTTCGCCCGGTACGTCCCCGTCCTCCCACAACCAAACGGTGTCGGACACCGGATGACATCCATTCGGTGCTGACACCGGATGGATGACCGGTTGGGCCTGGAGTCAGTTCGGATTTCGGACCGACTTGGTTCTGAATCCGAACTGACCTACCATCTCGTCGACATGAGGGAGTCGACCGCACCGGACTGTTCGATCCAGGCGAGCTTGGACATCCTCGGTGACCGCTGGACGATCCTGATCCTGCGCGACGCGTTCCGCGGGGTCCGGCGCTTCGAGGACTTCCGCAGGGACCTCGACATCGCACGACCCGTGTTGACCGAACGTCTGAAGCGGCTGGTCGATCGTGGCGTGCTCGCACGTCACCTGTACTGCGAGCGGCCACCGCGCCACGAGTACCGGTTGACGGAGATGGGCATGGCGCTGTCGCCGGCGCTCGTGGCACTCATGCGCTGGGGCGATCGCTGGCTCTCCGACGGCGATGCGCCGACGGTGCTCGTGCACGAGGCGTGCGGGCATCCGCTCGACCAGCAGTTCGTGTGCTGGCACTGCGACGAGACCTTCACGCAGTACGACATCGCCAGCCGGCCGGGCCCGGGCTCGGCCACGGTCGCCTGACGACCACATCCGAACGACCATCAGAGACACCACGTCACGAGTACCAGGGGACACCGCATGACCGACACCGACCGCACCTCGACCGATCATCCGCTCCTGGGTGAGTCGCTGGCCGACCTGACGGCGCTCGCCGCCGCACGTCGTGACGAGACCTTCGGGACGCGGGTGACGTACAGCCCGAAGGTGTTCATCCCGCTCACGTTCCTCTGCAACGACACGTGCGGGTACTGCACGTTCGCGCAGCCGCCGGCGCGCGTCGACAAGCTCTTCCTCGAACCGGAGGACGTGTTGAAGATCGCCCGCGAAGGAGCGCGCAAGGGCTGCCACGAAGCGCTGTTCACGCTCGGCGAACGGCCCGAGGATCGATACGACGTGGCTCGGGCGTGGCTGACGGAGCGTGGCTACTACTCCACTGTTCACTACGTCGCCGCCATGGCCGAACTCGTGCTCCGCGAGACGGGCCTGCTGCCGCACGCCAACGCCGGTGCGCTCACGTCGGACGAACTGGCCCGCATCCGCCCGTTCAGCCCCAGCCAGGGGATGATGATCGAGTCGGTGAATCCCGACCTCGAGGCGCACCGCAACGCGCCTGACAAGACCCCCGAGCGGCGTCTTGCCACGCTCGAAGCGGCGGGCGAACTGAGCATCCCGTTCACCACCGGCATCCTCGTCGGGATCGGCGACTCCCGGGCGGACCAGCTCGCCGGGCTCGAAGCGATTGCCGCGTCGCACGCCCGCCACGGGCACGTGCAGGAAGTGATCGTCCAGAACTTCCTGCCGAAGCTGCAGACCCGGATGAAGGGCATGCAGGCCTGCCCGAGCGACGACTACCTGTGGATCCTGGCCGCAGCACGGTTGATCCTGCCCATGGACATCCACCTGCAGGCGCCGCCGAACCTGTCCGACGACTTCGGTGCTCTGCTCGATGCCGGGATCGACGACTGGGGCGGGGTCTCGCCGGTGACCGCCGACCATGTCAACCCCGAGCGGCCGTGGCCCGACCTCGACCGACTGCGCGAGGTGACCGAGGCGCGGGGACACACGCTCGCGCCGCGCCTCACGATCTATCCTGAGTTCGTCCGCGACCGGGCCCGCTGGCTCGATCCGGCACTGCACTTCCCCGTGATGGATCGCGCCGACGCCGAGTGGCTCGGCCGTGACGACCCGGGCCAGTTCTGGCCGGAGAAGACCACCGCTGCAGACACCGTCGCCGACGGTGCCGAGTTCGTGCTCGTCGGCCACCGCTCCACGGCCTGGTACTCGGGGTCCGACAGCGCTCCCCCCACCCTCGTCCCGGAGCTCGGCTGGGGTCAGACCCCAGCCGACCCGCTCGTGCGTGGTCCGGTCGCCGATGTGCTGGCGGGGATCGAAGTGGGGGAGGAGCCGTCAGTCGACGAGATCGTCACGTTGCTCGAAGCGCGCGGGCCCGAGGTCGCAGCGGTGTGCGAAGCCGCCGACCGCATGCGTCAGGAACTGGTCGGTGACACGCTCACCTGGGTCGCCAACCGCAACATCAACTACACCAACGTCTGCACCTTCAAGTGCCGGTTCTGCGGCTTCTCGAAGGGCCCGCTGTCGCTCAACCTGCGTGGCACGCCGTACCTGCTCACCCTCGACGACATCGCCGAGCGGGCCAAGGAGGGCTGGGACGTCGGAGCCACCGAGGTCACGTTGCAGGGTGGAATCCACCCCGACTTCGACGGCGACTACTACATCGACGTCACCAGAGCCGTGAAGGACGCCGTGCCCGACATGCACGTCCACGGCTTCACCGCCCTCGAAGTGACCGAAGGAGCCAAGCGGCTCGGCGAAGATCTGGTCACCTACCTCCGCCGTCTCCAGGACGTCGGCCTGGCATCGCTGCCCGGCACCGCTGCGGAGATCCTCGACGACGACATCCGGGCGATCCTGTGCCCGGACAAGGTGAACACCGAGGAGTGGCTCGAAGCCCACCGTGCGGCGCACTCGATCGGGCTGCACTCCAACGTCACGATGATGTTCGGTGCGATCGAGGAGCCGATCCACCAGGCCCGTCACTTCGTGCGTACCCGCGATCTCCAGAAGGAGAACGTGAAGCTCGGCCAGGTCGGTTTCACCGAGTTCGTCGGTCTGCCGTTCGTTCACATGGCGTCGCCGATCTACCTGCAACGCAAGGCGCGTCGCGGCCCGACGTTCCGCGAGAACCTGCTGATCCATGCGGTGGCGCGCCTTGCATACGGCGAACTGATCCCGAACGTGCAGGCGAGTTGGGTCAAGATCGGCCTCGCCGGAACGGCGCAGATGATGCGGGCCGGGTGCAACGACCTCGGCGGCACGTTGATGGACGAGAACATCTCACGCGCCGCCGGTGCGAGCCACGGCCAGGCGATGACCGGCGAGAAGTTCGCCGAGTTCGCTGCTTCCCTCGGTCGCCCGCTCGAACAGCGCACCACCAACTACGGACGAGTGCCCGCATGAGGTCGGTGTGACGGCCGCAGTGGGTCAGACCCGGTCCGGCCGTGAGGTCGGTGTGACGGCCGCAGTGGGTCAGACCCGGTCCGGGCGCGTGGTGGAGCAGGTCGGGGACGCGCGGTTGCCGACGGATGTCGGTGAGTTTCGGATCGTCTCGTTCCGGGCGGATGACGGCCACGAACACGTGGCGCTGATCGCCGGCGACATCGGGGCGCCGACGTCGCAGCCGGTGCTCGCCCGCCTGCACAGCGAATGCCTGACGGGAGATGCTCTGGGCTCGGCGAAGTGTGACTGTGGTGAGCAACTCGGAGCCGCGAAACTCGCCATCCGCGCCGAGGCGGACGAGGGTCGGGCGGGTGTGATCGTCTACCTCCGTGGACACGAAGGCCGAGGGATCGGACTCGCGAACAAGATCAAGGCCTACGAGTTGCAGGACCGGGGCCTCGACACCGTCGACGCCAACACGGCGCAGGGACTGCCGGTCGACGCCCGCCTCTACGACGTGGCCGCCGCGATCCTGCTCCATCTCGGTGTCACTTCGGTCCGGTTGATCTCGAACAATCCGGCCAAGGCGCGCGGCCTCGACGAGCACGGCGTGGTCGTCACCGACATGGTCCTCACCGACGTCGCCCACACCGCCGAATCACGGGCCTACCTCGAATCCAAGCGCACCCGCCTCCAGCACCTCGGCTGAGGTCGAGGGTGGGGTCAGACCCCAACCTCGACACGACGCTCTCAGACGATGCTGCGCTCCACGACGAGGTCGAGGCGGATGTCGTTGCCGACGGGGCGCACGGCGACGAATCGTCCGCGGGGGAGTGCGTCGATCGTGGGAGCACCGTTGCCGACGAACATCGGGCGAGCGTCGTCGCCACCGAAGACGGCCGGGGCCAGGTAGATCACGTAGCGATCGACGAGCCCCTCGGCCTGGAACTGGGCTGCGGTGTTCGCACCGCCCTCGACCATCAACTGCAGCACACCCTCTGCACCGAGGACGTCCAGCAGGTCCGGCAGGTCGCCGCGCCATTCGAGGCACGGGTGGACCGCTGCGTCGGCGGGCGCCGTCCCGAGCACGATGCGACGCGGATCCGGTCCTTCGACGAGTCGGACGGTGAGCGACGGGTCGTCGACCCGGACCGTCCCCGCGCCGACGAGAACGGCTTGGCTCTCCGCTCGCAGGCGGTGGGAGTCGGTTCGAGCCACGGCGCCGGTGATCCACTGACTCGTGCCGTCCGGCGCCGCGGTGCGTCCGTCGGCGGTCGCTGCGAGCTTGACCACCACGTACGGTCGCCCCGTGCGACGGTGGTGCAGATAGGCGGCCAACTGTTCCTCGACCACCTCGCGCTCGATGCCCGTCACGACCTCGACGCCAGCCTCGCGGAGGCGTCGGATCCCGCCTCCGCTCACCCGGCTGTCGGGATCCTCCACGCCGACCAGCACGCGGGTGATGCCCGCATCGATGATCGCCTCCGTGCACGGTCCGGTGCGGGTGGTCGTGCAGCACGGCTCGAGGGTGGTGGCGAGCGTGGCGCCACGCAGGTCGGCACCGGACGCCGTGGCTGCAGCGATGGCCACGACCTCGGCGTGGTCGCCGCCCGGAGGTTGCGTGGCCCCGACGTGGAGTCGACCGTCGCCTGCATCGATCGCCGTACCGACCCATGGATTCGGAGCCGTGGAGGTTCGCACCCCGGCCGCCGCGGCGACGGCGGCCATCATGAGCTCACGGTCGCCGGTCATGGTTGCTGCGGTTCCCTCGATCGCACGTGCTCATCTTGGCCTGCGTCGGCGGTTCCGTCCCAGCGAATCCACTGTGACGTCGGCAGGCTGCCGTCACTGCGGCGCGAGCGGGGACGATCGGGAAGGATGGACAGATGACCGATTCCGGCTTCCCGTCCACCACCAGAGAACTCCGATCGACCGTCACGGACGACGGCACGCTCACCGTCGACGTGCGTTCCGCCGACGTGGTCGAACCCGGCCCCGACCAGGTCGTGGTGCAGATCCACGCAGCGCCGATCAACCCGTCGGACCTCGGGTTGCTGATCGGCAGCGCCGACGTGTCGAAGGCAACCGCAGGCGATGACGACGCCAACCCGTCCTTCTCCGCACCGATCGAGCAGGGTCTCGGTGCGCTCGCCGCCCGGTTCGGTCAACCGCTGCCGATCGGCAACGAGGGCGGTGGCGTCGTCGTGGCGGCCGGCTCGTCCGACGCGGCGCAGGCACTGCTCGGCAAGACCGTCGGGTTCGTGTCGGGTGACGCCTACGCCGAGTACCGAACCGTGCATGTGATGGGATGCATCGCGATGCCGGACGGGACCGATCCGGTCGATGCGGCGGCCCCGTTCGTCAACCCGCTCACGGCGCTCGGCATGGTCGAGACGATGCGCATGGAGGGCCACACCGCACTCGTCCACACGGTCGGTGCGTCGAACCTCGGTCTCATGCTGCAACGCATCTGCATCGCCGATGGAATCGACCTGGTGAACATCGTCCGCAAGCCCGAGCAGGTCGAGATGCTGCAGGCCAACGGCGCAACTCACGTGGTCGACTCGAGCGCCGACACGTTCGTCGACGACCTCACCGAGGCGCTGCGGGCAACGGGTGCAACGATCGTGTTCGACGCGATCGGCGGCGGCGACCTGGTCGGCACGATCCTCGGTCGGATGGAGAAGGTGGCAACGGAGGGCGACGCCTACAACCGATACGGCTCCGACAAGCTCAAGCAGGCCTACATCTACGGCGGATTGGATCGTTCACCGACGATCCTCGACCGCACCTTCGGGCTCACCTGGTCGATCGGGGGCTGGTTGCTCACGCCGTTCCTCGCGAAGATCGGTGACGACGCGCAGCGCCTGCGCCAGCGCGTCGCCGACGAGATCACCACCACCTTCGCCAGCAGCTACGGCATGCGGCTCACGCTCGACGAAGCCGTCGATCCGGCCAACGTCGTGCGCTACGCCAAGATGGCCACCGGCGACAAAGCACTGATCACCCCGAACGCATGAGCAACCTCTGTTGTTCGCTCCCGGATCAGACAACCGAGGTCGGAAGGATGAGGCGATGAACGTCACCGACGCCGTGAACCGCCGGAAGTCGGTCCGCCACTTCCTGCCCGACCCGGTCTCCGACGACGTGCTGAGGCAACTGCTCGCCACGGCATCGCGGTCACCTTCCGGTGGCAACGTGCAGCCGTGGCGGATCTACGTCGTCAACGGCGAGTCGATGACGCGGTTCCGCGAGTTCCTCGCGGATCGACAGCCCGGCGCGCCCGCCTACGACATCTACCCGAAGTCGTTGACCGAGCCGTACCGGTCGTCGCGATTCAAGATCGGCGAGGACATGTACGCGGCGATCGGCGTCGAGCGCGAGGACAAGGCGGGCCGCTTCGCCCAGTTCGCGAAGAACCTCGACTTCTTCGGCGCACCGGCCGCGTTCTTCTGCTTCATCGACCGCCAGATGGGTCCGCCCCAGTGGTCGGACCTCGGCATGTTCCTCCAGACGTTCATGCTGCTCGCGCAGGAGGTCGGCCTCGACACGTGCGCCCAGGAAGCGTGGGCCGTTCACGAGGCGGCGGTCGCCGAGTTCGTCGGCGCACCGGAGGAGTTGCAGATCTTCTGCGGGATGGCGATCGGCACCGCCGACCCCGATCACCCCATCAACACGGTCGTCTCCGACCGCGAACCCCTCGACGGGTTCGCGACCTTCGTCTGACCCCCGGACCCCAGTTGGTCCGTCTGGTTCTGAATGGATCGGACCAACTCGGGGTTCGGGTGCTCGGAGGTGGGGTCGGACCGTCTTGTTCCGAACGGATCGGACCAACTCGTTCAGGCGGCGGCGTGGGCGGTGTGACGTTCCACGTGGGCGAACAGTCGGTCGAACACGTTGGCCCGGTCGAACTGCATCGCGTAGCGGCGTGCCGCATGGCCCCACCGGGTCCGTTCGCCGCCGGAGAGTCCGAGGATCACCTCGGCGAGAGCGTTGGCGATCGCGTGCGGATTCGCCGGCGGCACCATCCGAGCGTGGGGTCCGACCGCTTCGGGAATGCCGCCGGTCGCACAGGTGATGATCGGCCCGCCGCCGGCGAGCATCTTCTCGGCCAGTGCGATGCCGAACGTCTCGACGAACTCGGGCCTCGGCTTGCTGGCCAGCACGTACGCCGACGAACCGGCGAGCAGATGCGGTTTCTCGGCATCGTCGACATCGTCGAAGAACACGATCCGCTCCGGGTCGGGCGTGGACAGAGCGAGTGCCCGCAGGTCGCGCGCCTCGGGGCCGGTGCCACAGATCACGAGCTTGGTGCGCGACCGAGCGGCACTCACGGCGAAGCCGTTGATCAGATCGTCGACGCCCTTCGCTCGGCTCAGGCGCGAGAGGAACATCACGTACGCGTCGCGTTCGAGGCCACGTCGTGCGAGTCGACGGTCGGTTTCCACCGAGTCGAGTTCGATGTAGGCCGATGCGTCGATCGCCGGATACGAGATCTCCACCCGCTCGACGCACTGCTCGGTGTACTGCGTCCCCCAGCGCCGGTCGACGTCGGTCGCCGCCTGCACGATGAGTTGCTTGGTGAACGCCGACACGGCCACGCACACGTCGTTGGAGAGGTAGGTGCTCAGCACCTGCGCCGCCGCACCGAAGCGACCCTCCTCGACGGCGGTGCGAACCACGTTGGTGATGTCGGAGCCGACCGCCTCGGCGATCGTGGTGAGTGGCGCGCACATCCCCGTCGACCGTGCGATCTGCGCTGCCTGGGCGACCGCCGTGTCGTGCGGTGTCAGGTAGAGCGACATGGCGGTCGTGGGAACGCCTTCGGTGAAGAGTTCGACGAGACGACCGACGATGCCGGCGAGGTGCCGTCCGTCGAGGACCTTGTAGTCACCGACTGCGTCGGGACGCTCGACGGTGATCCCCGGTGAGTAGGGCAGCACCGATTCGAGCGGCTTGAGCGGCAGACCCGACGCCAGCAGTGCGTCGATCGGCCAGGTGACGATCCGCACGTCGTCGAACCCGCGGGTGAGCGCGGCTTCGGCGAGGTTCCGTGCCTCGCCCGAGTGACCGCAGATCACCGGGTCGGCACGCACCACGATCACCAAGCGTCGCGTCGGGTTCTTCGGTGGCGGATCCGACTCGAGCACAGGGAGCCCGGGGCTCGTTGCATCGAGGTGGTCCGAGATCATCGTCATGGTGCTGGCTCCTGGAGGCCGGTCGAGGTGTGAGCGGTGGATGCGGGATCGGCGGGCGTGAGCGGCGTGAGGGTGTGCCCGGCACCGTCGGATGCGGCGGCGTCCATGTCGGTTCGAGCGCGTCGGGTCGTGCCGGCAGAGGGTGGTGCGGCGTTGGTCGCCCATGTCGATGGGGTCGGCCCGAGGCCGACGCTCAGCACTCCACCGCCGTGGAACTCGTCCGCGGTGAGCCACGAACGATCGAGGTCGACGCCGTCGAAACTCATCGACTGGACGTACTGCGGTGGACCACCGTGGACGGGTTCCACGAACCCCGAGGTCTCGATCGTGAACGTCGCGTTGCCCAGCCGGAGTCGGGCGTGCTCGAACGAGGGTGCGTTGACGAGCACGATCTGTTGGCCGGCCACGGGGAACAGCCCGAGCGACGCCCACACGTACCACGAGCTGAGCCCGCCCGAGTCGTCGTTGCCGGGGAGCCCGCCACGGCCGGGGCCGTACTGCTGGTGGACGGCTGCGTGCACGATCTCGGCGGTCCGGTCGGGTCGGCCGAGCCAGTGGTACGACCACGGCGCCTCCATGTCCGGCTCGTTGTTCAGGCCTTCGAAGCGATCGAGTTCGTAGCCGGCGGCGATCTCGTCGATGCCGGGGTCCACTCCGAGCTGCTTGGCCGGCGGGGCACCGAAACCGAAGAACCGGTCGAGCAGCGCCAGGTAGGCGTCGGGCCCGCCGGCGAGTTCGATGCGTCCCGCCATGTCGTGGACGAGGCGGAACGAGTAGTTCCACACGCCGCCTTCGTAGAGGTTCGAGCGAAGTACCAGCCCGGTCTCGGGATCGAAGGCGTTGGGCCAGCGCGTGGCGAGCGCATCGAGTTGCTCGGCCAGGTCGTGGTCGCCGATCGACCGGGCCACCCCGGCGGTGCAGTGGTAGCCGAAGGCGAGGTCGAGCGTGTGCGAGATGGGGTGGACCACGCCGTGTTCGAGGTACTCCTCACCGAACTGGCGCCGCAGGTCGGCGTCCATGTGGCACAGCGCCCACTCCCAGTCGATGCCCGCAATACCCAGTGCACACAGGTCGGCGAGGAAGGTGTGCACGAGTGCGCTGCCCTGGCGCACGAAGCGGTCGGCACCGCGAGCCATGCGGTATCCGATCGGCAGGTTGCCCTCCTCCTCGGCCACCTTGAGCACGGCGTTCGCGAGTTGGACGGAGCGATCGGGGAACAGCGCCGTCATCAACGGCAACTGCGTGCGGTAGATGTCCCACATGGTGCAGATGTCGAAGGCGAACTCGCCCGTGCCCGGCCAGAACGGACTCTCGTCGGGCGCGAAGCAGGGCTTGATCAGCGAGTGGTAGAGGGCGGTGGCGAACACCTGGCGTCGGGTCGGTGACGGTGTGTCGATCTCGATTCGGTCGAGGTGGTCGGCCCACGCGCCCGCCGTCTCGTCCCGACGGCGGACGAAGGAGCGACGTGGGATTCGAGGCGACGTCTCGGCGGGCGACTCGTCTGCGGGCTCGGATCCGAGGTCGTCTGCCAGGTTGGCGCGGGCCTGGTCGGCGTCACGCAGCGAGAATCCGATGCTCAGTTCGACGGTCGTGCCCGCTTCGACCGGCCCGGTCCAGATGAACCCGAACGAACGCAGCGTGGTGGGGCGGATCGCGTCGAACTGCAGCCGACTTCCGCCGGGCATGAGTCGGTGGTCGTACCAGAGCATCTGGCGCCAGTCGGGGGCATCGGCCACCACGTGGAATGCAATCGGCACGCCCTCCATCACGACCTCGCCACCGGCGGAGTGAGGGCTCAGGCTCTCGAGCCGCGCCCGCAGCGGGACCGTTGCACCGCGATCGATGAGCAGCCCGCCGTGGGAGCAGTCGAGGACGAGGCGGGCGTTGCGACTCTGCGGGAAGGTGTAGCGGTGGACCACGCTCTTCGGTCCGACGGTGACCTCGCCGCGGATCCCGTTGGCGAGCGTTGCCGAGTACCAGCCGGGCGACGCGTCCTCGTCGACGATCCGGATCGGGTCGTCGATGTCGTCGAGCAGGCCGAGTGTCGGCGTGACCCGCAGATAGTTGTAGTACTTGCGGATCGCACCCGTGCCGGACTGCTGGAAGTGGGTGAAACCGGTGGTGACGTGCCCGTCGTGGAGCCGCCGGGGCGGCCCTTCGGTGGAGCGCTCGAACGCTCCGTAGCCGGTGGGATAGCCGCCCGAGTACGCGCACGCCGACACCATGCCGAACGGGTGCGTCGCGCCTGGGTGGGTGTTGCCGACGGGGGGTTTGGGCCAGAACCATGCAGCGGCGAGCCCCGTCTGATCGGGCAGATCGGTGACGCCTGTGCCGATGAACGGGTCGACCGACTCGATCATCGGTGCCGGCGCCGCCCCTCGGTCATGGCCCGACCGTACGCACCTCGTGTGGCGCCCGTGTTTCGACCCGGTGAACGCGCAGTGATGGGAAGGACTGGACCGGCCGGACTGGGTCTGACCCGATACGGCCACCGGTCGTCGATGTGTGAACCGACGAGCCCGGAGCGGCGTCAGGCGAGTGCGGCGGCGAGGCCCTCGGGGTCGGCGACCGACACCCAGAGCGAGGAGTGGTCGTGGAGCCCGATCACCCGACGGACCTTGTCCTCGAACTGGATGCACAGCCCACGCAGATGGTTGGTGCCGAAGGTGACGCCATCGTCGCTGAAGCTCAGGCGCACGCCCACCGCTGTGTACCACCGGTGAGGTCCGGTGACCTTCGTGGTGGTGATGTTGGCGAGCGGCGTCTCGACCGAGAAGAGTCCGAACGTCGCGCGCATCGACGTGTCGGTGACCGTCACCCCGTCGCGTGCGGTCACGCCGATCGGCAGGAGCAGCGCCTTCCATCGGGTGTCACGCTCGTAGGGGAAGAACGACCCGTCCATCACGCCACGCTACGCCTCATCGTCGACGGCGTCGTGTCGAGCGTGCGTCGGGCCTGAGTACCGTGCTCGTGTGAGCACCACCTACCTCGCCACGATCATGCAGACGCCCCGGCGCCACCGTCTGGAGGTGTTGCGCAACGTGCGCATCGAGGTCGACGACGACGGTGTGATCGCGTCGATCGAGGCCGTCGGATCCGGTGCACACGCCGACGTGGTGATGTCCCCGACCACCGTGCTCCTGCCCGGACTCGTGGACACCCACATCCACGCGCCGCAGTGGCCGCAACTGGGCACAGGACTCGACCTGCCGCTGGAAACGTGGCTGTTCGAGCACACCTTTCCCCTCGAAGCGAAGCTGGCCGACCCCGGGTTCGCCGCGCAGGTGTGGCCTGACATGGTGGCCACGCTTCTGGCCCACGGCACCACCACTGCGGTCTACTACGCAACCGTCAGTGTCGAGACCACCACGATGCTCGCCGACACGTGCGCCACGGCCGGTCAGCGTGCACTGGTCGGACGCGTTGCGATGGACCACCCCGACGGCACGCCCACCTGGTATCGCGATGACGACGCGCAGGCGGGTCTGGCTGCGTCGGCGGAGTCGATCGAGCAGATCCGGGCACTGGGATCGCCGCTCGTGGAGCCGATCATCACGCCCCGCTTCGCGCCTGCATGTACCGATGAACTGCTGCGTGGGCTGGGCGAACTCGCTGCATCGACCGGCGTGCGCGTGCAGACTCACTGCTCGGAGAGCGACTGGGAGCACGGCTACTCCTTCGAGCGTTTCGCGATGTCGGACACCGCAGCGCTCGACGGATTCGGGCTGATCCGCGACCACACGGTGCTGGCACACGGCGGCCACCTGGGTGACGACGATCTGTCCACCCTGGCTGCCAGCGGAGCTGGAGTGGCGCACTGCCCACTCTCCAACGCCTGCTTCGCGAACGCAGTCTTCCCGGCCCGCCGGGCGATGGAGGCCGGGGTTCGCGTCGGGCTGGGCACCGACGTCGCCGGGGGAGCGCAACCGGGGCTGCTCACCCAGTGCGCCGACGCCGTGACGATGTCCCGACTGCTCGACGAAGGCGTCGACGCCAGGGTCGCCGCCGCCGAGCGCGGGGTCGCCGGTTCGCGCATCTCCATCACCGACGCGTTCTGGATGGCGACCGCCGGCGGCGCCGACCTCCTCGGCCTCGACGTCGGCCTGCTCGAGGTCGGACGGCAGTTCGACGCCGTTGCGGTGGACACCGCCCGACCGGGTTCGCCGCTGCGGGTGTGGGACGGCGTCGACGACGACGACCGCACGTTCGAGAAGATCGTGCGACTCACCACCCCTGCCGACATCACCGACGTGTGGGTGTCGGGTCGCCGCGTCGCCGGCACCGCCTGATCCACCCGCATCGACACACCCGACCTCGCGGTCCGTTTCGTGAAACTGCGAGCCGGGTACGCGGTCGAATGGACCTGAAACGGACATCACTCCTCTCGGCCATCCTGCTGGTCGGCGCAGCGTCATGCAGCGCTGGCAGCGACGGCGGGCCTGCTGACTCGAACCTCGATGTGAACACGACACTCGGACCCGTCACCACCGTTGCCGCCTCGGATGCGGTGTCCACCGAACCGCCGGCGGGCACCGATCTCCCCATGACCGTGGCGTCCTCCGACGCCCCGACCACGGCGCCGAGCAGTGCAGGCGACACGACCTCGTCGACCGAACCCGCCACCTCGACGACCGAGGCCAGTGCACCGTCGTCGGCCGGACCGTCGACCACGATCGCTCCGCAACCGAACGGACCTGCCGCGATCGACGCCACGAACGCAACCGTCTTCGGAGTCCCGATGTTCACCGAACAGGACACGATCGTGCCGATCACGTCGGTGAGCGACGAACTCGGCGAACCGTCGTCGGACACCGGGTTCATGGTCACTCCGGGGGGCGAGGCGTGCTTCGGTAGCGACCGATTCCGCGTCGTGAGGTGGGGTGACTTGCGCATGACGTTCATCGAGATCGGTGACGGCGCAGCGGAATCGACTCAGCAACTGCTGGCCTGGTCGGTCGGCGACGAATCGGTGGAGCAGTTGGCCCCGGACGCTGGCGAAATCGGCGAGTCGGTGCCGACCGGAATCATCACCGCCGAGGGAATCGGTGTCGGGTCGACCCGTGAGGAGGCGCGGGCCGCCTACGGCGAGCAGTCCCTCGACGGGTTCGCCGACGATCGGAGTTCGGTCTTCTTCCCCGGGAGCGGATCGGGTGCACTCTCCTTCGTGTTCGACGGCGATGTCGTGGCGGGCATCGGCAACGGCCCGCTCGACTGCGCCGCTGCCGACGGCGAGGTGCGCTGACGCGGCCAGGCGACCGGGGGATCGGCCCGTTGCTCAGATCGTCGCCAACTCCGACACGATCGTGGCCACCGTGTCGGCGTGGCGGGTCACCTGATCCGTCGGGAGGTCGCCGCCGGGGAGCTCCACGATGAAGGCGGCGCCCTGCTGGTCGGCGAGCAGGTCGCGTGCCCAGGTGGCGGCCACTCCGGTGTAGACGCCGCCCGCACAGCAGTCCTCGACGGGCAGTCCGCTCAACTCGGCGTACCGGGCCCGGATGCGTCCGTCGCGACCGCTCGACGGGATGATCAGGTTCGCGTCCTGGTGATACCACAACGTCAGGTCCGGTCGGAGTTGCTCCATGAACGAGACCATCGCCTGGGTCTCGGGTTCGCTCGCCGGCCCCGTACCTGCGTACTGACCGTCGCCGGGTACACCGATCGGACCCCACCGGAGCGGGAAGTTGCGGTTCAGGTCGACCTGGTTCGAGTTCTGGCGGACCTGGGCGAACTGCCCGTCGGGGTTCATCGACGGCACGAGCCAGAGTTCCACGTCGGGGTCCAGTTCGTCGGCGAGCGCCCGACGGCGGAGATCGTCGACGATCGGGATGCCGGCGTCCTCGTCGCCGTGGATCACGCCGATCACCAGCACTCGGCGGCCGCCGGGAGTCCCGTAGCGCTCGGCGGTGATCTCGCGGCCTTCGACGCTCGTTCCGAGCACGACGGCATCGGCGGTGAGTTCGATGGATGCGGCCACGGTTCCGGCCGGCAACGTGGATGTCGTCGTCGTGGTGCTCGTCGATGTCGTCGGGGTGGATGTCGTCGGGGTGGATGTCGATGAGGTCGAGGTGGATGCGGCCGTCGGCGAGGGCGTGGTCGTCACCGACGTGTCCGGGTCGGTGCTGCTGAAGATCGGAGCCGTGGTCGGGGCGTCGGTCCGGTTCGTCTGGAGCCCGTCGGACGAGTCCGTTCCCGACGAGCATGCTGCGAGCGCGATCGCAGTCGCGGCTGCGCCCAGGAGGAGTCGGCGAGCGGGGCCGTTGCCGGTGGCAACGGATCGGAGCGGGTCCTGTCGCAATGATCGCATGGTCACGAGTCTGCCGATGCCGACGAGTCGACCGGTCGAGCGGACGTCCATCAATCGAACAGGCGCGCCAGTGCCGAGGTCGTGCGGTTGCGGCCGCGTCGTTTCGCGTCCAGGAGTGCCTCGTCGGCGGAGATCAGGAGTCGGCGCACGTCGCAGAGGCGACCGGCGCT
>JBBSOH010000038.1:0-20709 GCA_038259945.1 Acidimicrobiales bacterium | reverse complement strand
GCACGACCTGGCGATCGAACAGGAGTCCGACCCCGAGACCGGCTCCGGCGACCGCGAACTGCGATCGGGCGACGAGCTCGCCGCAGAGAGCCAGGAGTACGTCCGTGACCAACCGTGACCGAGTCAGCCCGACCGCGTCGTTCTGGCTCTGAACAAGAACGACGAGGTCGGGCTGAAGACGAGAGCGGCGTCCTGGCTAGCGTCGGGCCATGAAAGTCGACGGCAACATCGGAATCGACCTGGCCACCGTGGCCGAGAACGCGAAGGAGGTCGAGGCCGCCGGATACTCCGGGGCGTGGACCGCCGAAACCGCACACGACCCGTTCCTCCCGCTGCTCCTGGCAGCCGAGCACACCAGTGAGATGGAGATCGGCACGTCGATCGCCGTGGCCTTCGCCCGCTCCCCGATGACCACGGCGAACACAGCGTGGGACCTCCAGGCGTATTCGAAGGGTCGCTTCGTGCTCGGGCTCGGCAGCCAGATCAAGCCGCACATCGAGAAGCGCTTCTCGATGGAGTGGTCGCACCCGGCCGCCCGGATGCGCGAGTTCGTGATGGCGATGCGGGCGATCTGGCACACGTGGCAGACGGGCGACAAGCTCGAGTTCCGCGGTGAGTTCTACAAGCACACTCTGATGACCCCGTTCTTCACACCGGACAAGGACGAGTTGGGCGATTTCGGGACCCCGAAGGTGTTCCTCGCCGGAGTCGGCCCGCTGATGACCGAGGTCGCCGGCGAAGTGTGTGACGGCTTCATCTGCCACGGATTCACCACCGAGAAGTTCCTTCGCGAGGTGACCATCCCCGCTCTGCAGCGTGGGCGCGAGAAGGCCGGCAAGACGATGGAAGGCTTCGAGGTCGTCGGTCCGTCGTTCGTGGTGACCGGAAACACCGACGAGGAGATGGAGAAGGCTGCGGTCGGCACACGGCAGCAGATCGCGTTCTACGGGTCGACCCCGGCGTACAAGGGCGTACTGGAACTGCACGGCTGGGGCGGACTGCAGGAGGAGCTGAACGGCCTGTCCAAGCAGGGCGAATGGGCGAAGATGGGCACGCTGATCGACGACGAGATCCTGAACACGTTCGCCGTCGTCGGTGAACCCGAAGGCATCGCCCCCGAACTGTCGAAGCGATACGGCGACGTGATCCAACGGATCAGCTTCTACGCCCCGTACGCCAGCGACCCCGACCGCTGGGCGTCGGTGATGGCAGCTCTGAAGGCCGCCTGAGGCGAAGCTGCCGCGTCCCTGCTGGTGTCAGACACCTGCAGGGACGCACCGGCACGCAGCCGGCGTTCGACCGATCAGTGGTGATTGGTGAAGCCACCGTGGACGCCGACCTCTGGTCGGTCTCCCTTGCGCACCGTTGCTGTCGGTTGTGCCCTGCCCGAGCGATGCCGAAGGAGCGCACCGATCCCGCCGCTTGCCACAGCTGCGAGCAGGATCACGATGACGAACATCCCTTCACCTTGGTGCAGCAGCATCCCCGACGCAAGTCATCAGGTCGCCAACCTCTGTTGTTCCTTCCGGGAGCGGACAACAGAGGTTGAGATGGCCACGAGATCAGACGGTGATGGAGCCGGTGATGGTGACGGTGGTGTCGCCACCGATCCACATCTCGCCGTCCGATTCGTCGACATGGATCCGACCACGCCGACCGAGCAGCGTGCCCTGAGCTGCGACACAGGGCGTCGACAGCCGTCCGAGGCCGGTGAGCCACTGCGCTGCTGATGCGTTCAAGCTGCCGGTGACCGGGTCCTCCCGGATCGCTCCGCTGGCATCGGCGAACAGACCACGCACCTCGATGGCGCACTCTGCCCCGGGCGGGTGCGGCCCGATCAGGCCGACGTCGAACCCCGGGCTCGACTCGGCGGGCAGTTGCACGGCGAGCACGGCATCGGCGGATTCCAGGAGCAGACCCATCCAGCCGGGTCCGTTGTCGATCCATGCCGACGCCACGACGTCGTCGGCAGCCAACCTCAGCTGCTTCAATCGCAGGGCGAGCAACTCCGCATCGATCGGGCCGGTCCGGGTCATCGGCGGTGCAGCGAACGCCAGGCGCGTGCCGTCGCGTCGGATCGGGATCAGCCGTGCGCCACACTCCTGCACGATCATTCCCGAGTCGTCACCAACGCCTCCTGCGGCCAACCATGCTGCGCACGTCCCGAGTGTCGGATGGCCGGCGAACGCCAACTCGCGTCCAGGGCAGAAGATGCGCACCAGATAGTCGGCACCCTCGCGGGTCGGCGGGAGGAGGAACGCCGCCTCGGAGAGGTTGGTCCAGGCGGTGATCGCCAGCATCTGTTCCGTCGTGATCCCAACCGCATCGTGAATGACGGCAACCGGGTTGCCCGCGAATCCGCCGGCGGCGAACACATCAACCTGACTGAACGGGAAGGTGGTCGTCATCGGAGCAGTTCCGGGCCGGTCTCCAGCAGGGCGGTGAGCGAACGCTCCACCTCTGTCGCGAGGATCACGGACACGCTGTCGCGCGCTGCGGGCCGCAACACGTCGATCGCCGCTGCGATGTCGCCTGAGGAACCCGAGGCCGCGAAGCCGTCGCCGACGCGCTCGGCGAGCAGTTTCACCGCATCGTCGACCGCGCGTGCGATCCTGCGTCGGAACAGCTCGTGGATCCGTGCTGCCACTGCGACGTCGGTTCCGCTGAACCGGAGTCGAAGCGCCACATCGAGCAGCGTCGGACTGGGAATGGTCCAGGAGTTCTCGGGCGCCTGCGTGATGTAGCCGTGTCGGGCGAGTTCACCGATCAGTCCCGTCGGAGCGTCGCCGTGCTGGGCGAAGATCCTGACGAGTTGATCATGCGTGACGACGTCGGGCCGGTCCGTCGTCCACGGCACGGAGAGTGTCGCGTCCACTCCGAGCCACTCTCCGATCGTCTCGGTCGCATCGTCGCTGTTCACGAGCGCCCGGATCATGTCGAGCTTCAGGCCCCGATCGCTGAGCTCGCCGATCTGTGTCAGGCGCCGAGCGTGGGCGTCGTCGTAGATCGCCGTTCTTCCGCGCTTGGCGGGCTTCGCAAGGAGCTTCTCGGCCTGGTAGAAGCGGATCGTTCGGCCGCTGACTCCGCTGATCTCGGCGAGCTCGTCGAGCGTGTACTCCCGGTCCATGCCACGATTCAACCACAGTCGCCACCTCTGTGACAGCGTTCACTGTCGAAGTATGTTGACAGTCGCCGCTGTCACCATCAGACTGAGACCATGACATCAACCACTGTCAACGATTCATCGTGCACCACCGAGGAGGACGTCGACATCGATTCGTCGCACCTCGACTCCCCGTACCCGAACACTTCCAAGAAGGCGACCCAACTGGTTGCGGCGTCGTCACGCACCACGCTCGATCCGTTCGAGAGCGTCGACTGGGATCGTCCGATCGACGACTCCGCATTCCACACGACCCCGGAACTGCTCTCGCTGTACGGCACCTCCGTCTGGAACCGGATGACCGATGCCGAGCGAATCGAGTACAGCCGCCACGAGACCGCCGCCATCTACGGCGCCGGCATCTGGTTCGAGAACGCCCTCATGCAAGTGATCCTCCGACACCTGACGACCGTCGACGTGACCGACCCGATGCACCGGTACCTGCTCGTCGAAGTCGCCGACGAATGTCGGCACTCGACGATGTTCGGTGAGTACATCCGACGTGCCGGCACCCCCTCCTATGCCGCTTCGTTGCCGTTCGAGCCCGACGACTCGGCTGCGGCCCGAACGCTCTCCTACCTGCTGGTCCTCGCCGTGGAGGAACTCCTCGACTTCGTGAACCGTGCCGCCATGCGCGACGAACGGATCCATCCGACGGTCCGCGAGATCTCCAGACTCCACGTCCTCGAGGAGGCCCGACACGTCGCCTTCGCCAAGTCGTTCCTCGCCGAGACGTGGCCGACACTGAGCGACGAGGACAGGGTTGTCGTCCGTGCGACCGCTCCCGCACTGGTTGCCGAAGTGGTGAAGCTCAACGTCAACGCCACCGTCTTCGAGACGCTCGCCATCGAGGACGGGTACGACATCGCTCGCACCAACCCGTTGTATGCCGCCACCGTCGTGACCGGCCTCTCGAAGCTGACCGCTTTCCTCGCCGATGTCGGAATCATCGACGACGACCGTGCATGGGTCGAACTCGGCCTGGTCGGTACCGAGCCTTCTCCCGGCTGACCCGAGCAGGTGACGGCTCCGCACGACTGGACTGGACTGGACGGGACGGCACCGCACGACTGGACGGGATGGGACGCGACTGGGCCGTCAGCGGTGCAATCCGCCAGCTCGATGATCAGTCGGCGCAGTCGGCGCACACGCCTTCGAGCGCGAAGTGGCCAGGCTGGAGGTCGAAGCCCGACATCGTGCGCATCTCCTCGACGAGAGCGTCGATCGGCCCGGTCGGCACCGGCTCGATCTTGCCGCAGCGGTCGCACACGGCGACGAGACGTCGTTCACCCCCGAGACGCACGAGCGAAGGTCCGTGGCCGGCGTGGACGTGACTGGCGATGCCGACCTCGGTGAGCGTGTTGACCGTGCGGTACACCGTTGCCTCGTGGATCCCGGGGACCAGTCGCTGGGCCCGCTCCGTCAACGTCGGCGTGTCGACCGTGCCACCGAGTTCGAGGAGAGCCCGCAGAACGGCGATGCGCGGCTGCGTCACCCTGCATCCGTACGCACGCAGCGCCTCCTCGGCCTCTTCGGGCGGCCACGACCGTCGATCGAATGCTTGCGCAGCCTCGGGCTTCATGCTGCGACGGTAGCGGAGCGTTCCTGGCGACCCCCGGCCCACCCGACCCGAACCAGACGAAACCATTCGGTGTCCGACACCGTTTGACAACCATCCGGTGCTGACACCGTTTGGTTGGATCGGGGGCGACGGTGGTCAGTGGGCGTGGGCGACGGTGCCGGCGCGACGGCGGAGGCGGCCGCCGCCGAGGAATGCAACGATGAAGAACGACGTTGCGACCAGCACGATCGTGGACCCCGACGGAAGGTCGTGGTGGTAGCTCAGGTTCATGCCGGCGAACCCGCTGATCGCCCCGAGCACCGTGGCGAGGGCCAGCATGACGGCGAAGCTGTCGGTGAGCATTCGTGCCACCACTGCCGGCACCACGAGCGTCGCCGCGATCAGGGTGACCCCCATCACGTTCATCGTGGCGAGCACCGTTGCGGACAGGATCACCATCAGCAACGTGTCGATCAACGTCGTGCGCACGCCCGTGGCCTGTGCGACCTCCTCGTCGAACGTGGTGAACAGCAGCGGGCGATACGCCAGCAGGATGAAGGCGAGCGCGACCACGCTGACCGCTGCGACGATCCACACGTCGCTCGACTTCACTCCGAGGATGTTGCCGAACAGCAGCGCATCGGCGTTGCGACCGTTGTTCGGATAGCGCGCCACCAGGGCGATGCCGATCGCGAACGACGCCGTCGTGACGAGGCCGATCGCCGCATCCGATCCGATCGGTCGCCGCCTGACGATCGCTCCGATCGTGAGGGCCGTGATGACGCCCCACAGTCCGGCGCCGAGGAAGAGGTTGACTCCGATCAACGCGGCAACGGCGTACCCACCGAAGATCGCGTGGGAGAGCCCGTGGCCGATGTAGCTCATGTTGCGCAGCACCACGTAGCAACCGACGAGGCCGCACAGTGCGCCGGCCATCGTGGCCACGATGACGCCGTTGCGGAAGAACTCGAACGCATACGGGGCGGAGAAGGCATCCCAGGTCATGATGCCGCCCCGTCGCCCACCGCTCGCCGGAACGGCAGGACACTGCTGTCGGGTCCGCCGTCGACGACCACGCGCATGCCACCGTGTTCGAGGATCTGCATCGGTGACCCGTAGGTCTTCTCCAACACGTCGGGCACGAGCACGTCCTCCGGCGAGCCGGCACCGATGACCCGCTTGTTCAGGCACACGAGCGTCGGGAGATGAGTTGCGATCCCGTTGAGATCGTGGGTGGACAGCACGACCGTGACGCCCTCGGAATTGAGATCGCGCAGGAGGTGCAGCACCTCGTGGCGGGTGCGCACGTCGAGACCCGAGGTGGGTTCGTCGAGGACGATCACCTCGGCGCCGGTGAAGAGCGCACGTGCCAGGAACACTCGCTGCTGCTGGCCTCCCGACAGGTCACGGATGTGGCGACGATCCAGGTCGAACAGCCCGAGGCGTTCGAGCACGTCGGTGATCTCGCGTCGCTCCGAGCGAGTGAGCCACGGAGTGCGGAATCCGCTCGCCCGTGCCATCCCCACGCACTCGGCGACCGTCACCGGGAAGTTCCAGTCGATCTTCTCGACCTGGGGCACGAAGCCGACGGTGAGGCCCTTGCGGATTGCGACCGTTCCTCGGCGCGGCTCGATGCCCCCGAGCAACGCCTTGAGCAGCGTCGACTTCCCCGATCCCGACGGACCGACGATGCCGATCAGGTCACCGGGTTCGACGACGAGGTCCACGTCGATGATCACGTCCTCGGCACCGTAGGACACCGAAATCGAGTCCGCGACGATCAGCGGCTCGCGACTCATTCTCACCGACCCGTCGGACGGACTCGAAGGCATGCTCACTGCGGGTACTCGGCCTCGTCGGGAACCACGTTGCGGACCTCGAAGGGTTCGAGAGCCGAGGCGTCTCCACCCAACGCCTGGGTCATCGTGACGAAGTTGAACTTCATCAGCCCGAGCCACGAGTGGTCGGCCTCACCCGGCTCGCCGGGCCGGTCGTCGTCGCGAAGGTCGTCGATGTACTCGGCCCCTGTCTCGTTCGCCACCTGCTCCAGGACCGGCGACGGGAAGACCTCGGAACCGAAGATCGCCGGCACGCCCTCGGCCTCGATCTGCTGGATCAGTGCGACGACCTCGGAGGGCGTGGGCTCGCCGAAGTCGGCAGGCTGGATGGCGCCCACGACGGTCCATCCGTAGGTCTCGGCGAAGTATGCGTACGCATCGTGGTAGGTGACCAGCTTGCGGTTCTCCTCGGGCACGGTGTCGAGCGATGCACGCACGGCGGCGTCGAAGTCGTCGACGAGCGAGGCGAAGGCATCGCGGTTCGCCGTGTACGTGGCCTCACCCTCCGGGTCGACCTCGATCATCGTGTCGGCGATGATGTCGGCGTAGACCTTGACCAGCGTCGGGTCGGTCCACAGGTGCGGGTTCGGCTTGCCGCCGGATTCCGGGAACGAGAAGTCGTACCGGTACTCGCCAGGGTCGATCGTGAGGTCACCGATCTCCACGAGCGGCACTCCGTCGCGCAGGTTGGCGCTCGCCAACTCCTTGGTCGGCTCCTCCAACTGCAGACCGTTGATGAACACCACGTCGGCTTCGGCCAGCGTCTGGGCCGCGGACGGCGGCGGCTCGAACGTGTGGGAGTTGGTGCCCTCCGGGACGATGCCGATGATCCGGGCGCGATCGCCGACGATGTTGGCGGCGATCGAGGTGATCGGCGCGACGGTGGTGACAACCGTCAATTCGGATGATTCGTCGCCGGGTTGAGCGCCGCTGCCGGAATCCGTGGAATCATCTGACCCGCCACATGATGCAACGACGAACGACGCCGCAATTGCGAGGATTCCGATTCGCTTCAGAGTGAACATGCGGTGAATGTAATTGCGAGCTGGACGCAATGACGTGCGCAGCTCGAGATTCACACATCGTTCACCCTGTTGTGCCGAATCCGCGAACGGGCCATCATGGCCCACATCGTCCTCCCGCCGTCCCGACGAAGGAACAGAACTGCCGATGACCATCACCACAACCGCCACTGACACGACGCCGAACGCTCCGTCATCCACGTCGACCAGGTCGGAGGTGCGGACCTCGACGGGTCGACTCGACACCGAGACCGCCACCGCACTCGAAGCGCACGCACGCTCCGGTGGGTCCGTGCTCCTCGTGGCCGAGGCCGGAGACGAACTCGCCGCAGCACTGGCCGGCGCCTCGGTTGTTCTCTCGCTTCCCCACACGGAGTGGTTCATCACGCTCGCCACACGCGCCGAGGCCGTCCGTCTCGAGGGCGAGGTCCCGATCACCACACCGCTGGTCATCTTCGACCCGTTCGATCCAGACGTGGAGATCGCGGCCACGACGAGTGTGCGGTTCCGACACGAGCCGACCATCATCGTGCGCCGGGTCGGACCGGGCCGTGTGGTCACGGTGGGGATGACTGCGCTCGGGTCGGTCGACGTGCATCCGACGCTCGGCCCGTATGTGCGGCGACTCCTTCGAAACGACTTCCCGACCGCCGACGCCGGCGCGCCGGTGGCAGACCTCGGTGTCGCCGTCGTCGGGTACGGACCGTTCGGGGGGATGGGATACCTGCACGGCCTCGCAGCGACCGAGACCGACGGCCTCTCCCTCGTCGCCGCAGCGGACAATTCGCCCGACCGCCTCGACGCTGCCAAGGTCGACTTCCCCGATCTTCGAGCGCACGACTCCGGGACCTCCCTGGCCGCCGACGACAGCGTCGACATCGCGATCGTCGCCACGCCTCCGGTGTTCCACGCAGAGCTGGCGCTGGAGTTGCTCCGAGCCGGCAAGCACGTGGTGGTCGAGAAGCCGATGTGTCTCACGACCGCCGACGCCGACGAACTCATCCGGACCGCGCAGAGCGTCGGCCGGGTCATCTCCGTGCATCAGAGCCGACGCTGGGACACCGACTGGTTGGCGATCCGGCGCCTCATCGACCGCGGCGACCTGGGCAGCGTGTTCAACATCGAGACCTTCGTCGGCGGATTCGAGCACCCCTGCCGGGCATGGCACTCCGAGGACTCGATCTCGGGTGGCGCGGTCTACGACTGGGGTTCGCACCACATCGACTGGATCATCCAGCACTACGGCACGGCTCCGAAGAAGGTCTTGTGCTCGGCGCACACGCGGGTGTGGCACGACACGACCAACGTCGACCAACTGTCCGTGTGGATGCAGTGGGCCGACGGTCGCGAAGCCACGTTCCGCCAGAGCGACGTATGTGCGATCCGACGGCCGAAGTTCCACATCGAAGGAACGTCGGGCACCCTCGAAGGCCACTACGAACCAGTGCGAGCGGACGCCGTTCTGGCCGGGCGTGGATTCCAGGCCCAGGAGTCGCACCACGCGGAGCGACCCGTCGACCTGACTCTCGCCCGCTACGACGGCGACCACGGCCTGATCGAGTCGCACGTGAAGCCGGCGCCGCATCCGGGCTGGGGCTTCCACCGCAACCTGGCCGACCACCTCCTGCTCGGCGAACCCCTCGCGGTCCGCCCGGAGCAGTCGCGCGACGTCGTCTCGGTGCTCGAGGCTGCGCACCGCTCCGGTGCCAACGGCGGCGAACTGGTCGAACTGCCCTGAGCGTGGACGCAACCGGCCCGAAGGCGGACGCGCCCGAGTCGAACATGGAGCCCCCCGTCGGGTTCGGGGTGATCGGTGCCAACTCCTTCGTCGCGAACGCTGCGGTGATGCCGGCGATCCACGCTGCCACCAACTCCCGATTGATCGCAACGGCGTCGCGCGGCAGCGACGTCCCGCAACGATGGCGATCGACCGACGTCGGTTCGTACGAAGCGGTGCTCGCGCACCCCGACGTGGATGCCGTCTACATCCCCCTCCCCAACGGCATGCACCGGGAGTGGACCGAGCGGGCGGCCGCTGCGGGCAAGCACGTCCTGTGCGAGAAGCCGCTCGCATCCGACGTCGCCACAGCGACAGTGATGGCCGAGGCATGCTCCGAGGCCGGTGTGCTCTTGGCCGAAGCCTGGATGACCCCCTTCCACCGGCGCTACCGCGAGGTCGTTCGACGCGCCATGGCAGGTGACATCGGCGACGTCGTCGGCGTCGACGGTTCGTTCCGCTTCACCATCGGGCCCGAGGCCGACGGCAACTACCGCTGGGATCCCGACCAGGGTGGTGGCGCCCTCCTCGACGTCGGGATCTACTGTCTCGGGGCCATCGTGGAGATCTTCGGCAGCCACCCGGAGACGATCCGGACGGTACGCGTCGTCCGTCGAGGAGTGGACGCTTCGACGGCAGCGATTCTCGAGTTCCCCGGCGGCCGTGCCGGATCCGTGACCTGCTCGTTCGTCGACGACGAGTCCCAGCAACTCGCCATCGAAGGGACACTCGGCTCCCTCGTGATCGCAACGGAGGCGTTCACCGGTGGCGTCCACGACACCGACTTCCTGCACGTGACCGAACCCACCTTCGAGTTGCCCGCCAACGCGCCACCTCCGACCAGGAACCCCGACTCCGAGCACACATTGCACGTCGACGCCAACGACTCCTACCAGTCGATGATCGAGGCGTTTTCCTTCGCAGTCCGCGGCGAAGCGGAATGGCCGAGGCCCGTCGAGCGTTCGATCGAGATGCTTGCCCTCATCGAACGCATCAAGGAAGCCGCACGTGACTGACACCGAAGACCTCGCTGCACCCATCGAACCGAGCGACGAGTTCCACCCGATCCCGTCAGGTGTCGAACTCCACGTCCTGCGGTGGGAGCCACCTGCGGGCGTCGAAGCGACCGGTCTGTCGTGGATGCTCACCCACGGGCTTGCGTCGAATGCGCGCCTCTGGGACGGCGTGGCCCGCCGCCTCGCGGCGCGCGGCCACCTCGTCGTCACCGTCGACCAACGGGGTCACGGGCTGTCGTCGAAACCCGACGACGGGTACGACGTGGCCAACTGCGCCGACGACCTCGCCCTGCTCATCACCGCACTCGGCCTCGAACGGCCGGCCGTGGCCGGCCAATCATGGGGCGGAAACGTCGTACTCGAACTCGGGCATCGTCACCCTGACGCCGTCGCCTCGATCGCCTGCGTCGACGGTGGCTTCATCGACCTGTCGGCGACCTTCCCGAACTGGGAGGACTGTGCCGAAGCCTTGGCGCCCCCACGCCTCGCCGGCACACCGCTCACCACGATGCAGGGGTGGCTGAGCAACTCCGCGTCGGACTGGCCCGCCGAAGGCCGTGCGGGCACGATGGCCAACTTCGAGGTGCGCGACGACGGCACGATCGCTCCGTGGCTGACCTTCGAACGCCACCTGAGCGTGCTCCACGGCCTGTGGCAGCACCGACCGTCCGGTGTGTATCCCGAGGTGCAGGTTCCCACCCTGCTGATCCCCGCCGACACGGGCGATGTGAGCTGGACGTCGTCCAAGCGTCACGCAGTCGACGACGCCGTCGCCGCACTCCCTTGCGGCCGGGCACACTGGTTCAGCCCAGCGCACCACGACGTCCACGCCCAGCAGCCCGTCGCGGTGGCGGCGCTGCTCCACGAGGCGCTCACCGACCCCGACTTCTTCCCTCGACCTCACGCACCGGAGCTCACGTCATGACCCTTCCCCGCCTCCTCGTCATCATGGGCTCCGGTGAAACCGCGCCCACCATGAAGGTTCCGCACCGCCAGGTGTTCGAACGCGTCGAGGCCGACGGCGACCGTGCCGTTCCCGTGATGCTCGACACGCCCTTCGGCTTCCAGGAGAACGCACCCATCCTCGCCGCAGCGACCACGAAGTACTTCAGCGATGCGGTCGGACAGGACGTCGCCGTGGCCGGCCTCGCTCGCACCGACACGGGAGACTCCGCAGCCATCGAGGCGGCGATGACGCGGGTGCGAGACGCCAACTGGATCTTCGCCGGGCCGGGAAGCCCGACGTTCGCGCTGCGTCAGTGGCAACGAACCGGTCTGCGCGACGTGCTCGCCGAGAAGCTCCGACCGACCGCGGAAGGTGGAGGCGGCGCGATCGTGTTCTCCTCGGCGGCCGCGCTGACGCTCGGGTGCGTCACGGTTCCCGTCTACGAGATCTACAAGGTCGGCGCCGACCCGTGGTGGGAGCCCGGCCTCGACGTGCTGTCCGAGATCGGGATCAACGCCGCCGTGATCCCCCACTACGACAACCAGGAGGGCGGCAACCACGACACCAGCTTCTGCTACCTCGGTGAACGTCGCCTCGCGATGCTGGAACCGCAGCTTCCCGACGGCGCGTTCGTGCTCGGACTCGACGAGCACACCGGCGTGATCATGGACCTCGATGCCGACACCGCCGAGATCGTCGGCAAAGGTGTGCTCACACTGCGGCGCAGCGGAGTGTCGGTCCGTCACGAGTCGGGTCAGACGATTCCGCTCGACGTGATCCGCTCCGGTGGCGACTCGGACTCCGGCAACGTCGAATCAGCCGTGGCGACGCAAGCCGCCGCCCCCCACGCTCCCGTCACGACGAACCCGTCCGATGGCACCACGGTCGGCGGCGCCACGTCGCTCGGAGCCACCGCCTCCCGGCTCGAAGCCGAGTTCACCCGAGCCCTCGACGAACGTGACGCAGGCGCGGCGGTGTCATGCGTTCTCGATCTCGATTCGGCCATCACCGAATGGTCTGCCGACACACTGCAATCCGACGAGATGGACCAGGCGCGCCGAGCGCTCAGGTCGATGATCGTCAAGCTCGGCAATGCGGCCACGAACGGCCTACGCGACGAGCGCGACGTGCTCGGCCCCGTCGTGGCTGCGGCACTCGACGCACGGCGTGTCGCCCGCGAGGAGAAGGCCTACGCCGTATCGGACGCCGTCCGTGACGGCCTCGACGCTGCCGGGATCGAAGTACGCGACACCGCCGACGGCGCCGAGTGGCTGATCCGCTCGAGCGTCTGAATCCGCTCCCGCCGAACTCGTGATGCGCCATCTGCGGTGAGTGCCGTGGACTTCGCACGTGGGCGCCCGGCCGGACCGTCCCGACGGATGCCGTGTGATCCACCGAGGGTCGAACGAACGGGCCCGGCCACCTGCGAGGGTTGGACCCGTGCCCCCGTGTCAACCGAGCGAGCGGGGTCAGGCGAGTTCTGCGAGTTGGTCGCGTTCGCTGATCTCCACGGGCTGGGACAGTTGCTCGACGGTCAGCACGCACTTGATCGAGTGGCCCGGGCTGATCTCCTTCATCGGCGGTTCGTCCACGTCGCACACGCCGGCGATGGCGCGGTGGCAGCGCGTGTGGAAGACGCATCCCGACGGAGGATTCGCGGGTGAGGGAATCTCGCCGTTCAGCGGGATGCGGTTCTCGGCTTCGCCGTCGACGGAGGGAACCGCGGACAACAACGCCTCCGTGTACGGATGGTTGATGCCCTTGAAGATGTCGTCGGTGGTCCCGAGTTCCATGATCCGACCGAGGTACATCACGGCGACTCGGTCCGCGAGGTAGCGGACCACACCGATGTCATGGGTGATGAACAGATAGCTCGTGCGTTCGACGTTCTGCAGGTCGGCGAGCAGGTTGAGGATCGCCGCCTGCACCGACACGTCGAGCGCAGAGGTCGGTTCGTCGCACACCACCACGTCAGGGTTCCCGGCGAAGGCTCGCGCGATCGCCACGCGCTGCTTGAGACCGCCCGACAACTGGCGGGGGCGCATGTCGAGGTGACGCGGTGACAGCCGCATCGCCTCGGCGAGTTCCTCGACCCGACGATCGGCCTCCTTGCCCTTCACCCCGGTCAGCTTCGTGACCGTTCGCGTCAGGATCCGTCGGACGGTCCAGACCCGGTTCAACGCCGAATCAGGGTTCTGGAAGATCATCGAGATCGCGCGGGTCGATTCCTCGATCCGATCCGACGCCTTCGCCTTCATCACGCGCCCACGCAGGGAGATCTTCCCGCCGTCATCGGATGCGTGGATCCCGAGCATCGTCTTGGCGAGCGTGCTCTTGCCCGAGCCGGATTCACCCACCAACCCCAACGTCTCACCTTCGTGGAAGCCGAGGTCGACGCTCACGAGAGCGGGCACGTCCTCGCCACGCTGGCGGAACGTCTTCGACACGGCATCGAGTTGGATCACGGTCTCGTCACCGACGTGGAAATCGGTGGTGTTCGACTCGGGTTCGACGACCTCGTTCAACCTGTCGACGTGGTGGCACAGAGTCCAGTGGCCACTCTCCACCTGCACCTGCGGCGGAACCTCGGTGCGGCACAGGTCGTCGGCCAGCGGGCACCGGTCGACGTAGACACACGTGGGAAGGTCGGTGCCGATCAGCGGCAGGTTGCCCGGGATCGTGAACAGCGCTCGATCGGTCTTGCGGATTCCCTGACGGGGAATCGCATTCAGGAGACCCTTCGTGTACGGGTGCTGCGGATCTTCGAAGACGCGTTGGGCATCTCCCTCCTCGACGATTCGCCCGGCGTACATCACTCCGACCCGGTCGCACATGCTGCGGATCACGCCGAGGTTGTGTGCGATCAGCAGGATCGCCGCGTTGGTCTCGGAGCGAAGAGTCCGGACGAGATCGAGCACTTCGGCCTCGACCGTTGCGTCCAGACCGGTCGTGGGCTCATCGAGCACGAGGAGTTTCGGATCGGACGCGAGGGCCATTGCGACGACCACGCGCTGGAGCATCCCGCCCGACAGCTGATGTGGATACCGGTCCATCACGCTCGCTGGGCTGGCGATCTTCACCCGCTCGAGCGCGTGCAACGCGTCCTTGCGCGCGTCGGCCTTCGACCGGCCGATGATCCGGAAACACTCCTCGACCTGACGGCCGATCCGCAGCGCAGGATTCATCGCCTGGACAGGATCCTGGTAGACCATCGACGCTTCGTTCGCTCGGAACCGGCGGAGTTCGGAATTGGACATCGCCATGACGTCGTTGCCGTCGACGAAGATGTCGCCGCCCTCCACGACCGCGTTGTCCGGCATGTAGCGCAAGGCAGCGTAGGCAGTGGTGGACTTGCCGCATCCGGACTCGCCGACCAGGCCGAACGCCTCGCCCGGCGCAACGTCGAAGGACACCCCTCGCAGTACTGCCCTCGGGACACCGCGAACCTTGTACGCGAGATGCAGGTCCCGGATCGACAATGCCGCTGGCGCCGTTGTCGCCGGGGCGACACGAGGATCGGTGGGTGCGGGCTGGCTCATAGTTTGCTCACTCTGTCGATGGAGTCGGCGACGAGGTTGACGGCGATCACGAGGCTGGCGATCGCAAGCGCCGGGAACAGCGACGGCCACCACTGCCCGGCCTTGATCAACTGGAAGGTCTCGGCGATGTCGAGTCCCCAGTCGGCCGTGGGCGGCTGGACACCGCCCGATGCCAGGAACGACAACGTGGCAATGGTGAACACGGCGTAGCCCACTCGCACGGTGAACTCGACCACGATCGTGGACGTGATGTTCGGCAGGATCTCGCGGGTCATCGTGAACAGCGCCGATTCGCCGCGTAGTCGTGCCGAGGTGACGTAGTCGAGTTGCGCTTCGGCCAGCACCGACGAGCGCACCGTGCGGGTGACCACGGGCGTGAAGAGTGCTGCGACGGTGAAGACGACGACGACACGCGACTGACCCAGCACGGACAGCGCCAGCAGTGCGATCAGGATCACGGGGATGGACAGCAACGCCTCGATGATCCGACTGAGGATCTCGTCGATCCACCCTCTGAAGTAACCCATGACGAGCCCCAGGAGTGTTCCGGCGATCACCGAGATGACCGCGGCGGTCGGCGCCATGATCAGGATGCTGCGGGCACCGAAGATCACCCGCGAGAACACGTCGCGGCCCGCGGTGTCGGTTCCGAACAGGTAGTCGAGACTCGGGGCCTGACGGGCGGGCCCGCGCAGATCACTCGTCGGGTTGGCCGCATACGGAGCGATCAGATCTCCGAACAACGCACAGATCACCCAGAACGAGAGAACGACCACACCGAAGACGAATGCCGGACTCCGGAAGAGGAGCCGCCGACGCTCGCGACGGACCTGCCTGCGTTCGCCACCGGCATCGACCTGTCCGGGCGACACCGGCTCGAGATCCACGATCTCCGTGGTTCCATCGAGATCATCGGGCTTGTCCGCCATGTGATCGTCTGTCGTCACGTCTGCCATGTCACGACCTCACGTTCAGTCGGGCCCGCGGGTTCATCCAGGCGATGATGAGGTCGGCGATCAGCGTGCAGATCATGAAGATGATGGCGACGAGGATCACGCCGGCCTGCAGCATCGGATAATCCTGCTCGCGTGCGGCGTTGTAGATCAGGTTGCCGAGGCCTTGGTAGTTGAAGATCACTTCGAGGCCGACCAAGCCTCCGAAGAGGTACCCGATCTGGGTGCCGACCACCGCGACGGTCGGCTGCAAGCTGTTGCGGAGCACGTGTTTTCGGATGACGTCGCGACTCGACAGCCCCTTCATGTACGCGGTGCGCGTGAAGTCGGCGTCCAGCGCCTGAATGGTTCCGGCACGAGCGATCCGCGCGATGTATCCGAAGTACACGATGACGATCGCGAACGCCGGGAGCATCAGGAACTTGAGCTCGCCGAAGAAACCGCGGTTCGGTGCAGCGACCGCTTCGAACCACCCGAGTTTGACCGCCAGGACGTACTGCAGCGCCACCCCCGACACGAACTCGGGAATCGACGAACTCGCGAGCCCCAGGGTGACGATGCCGCGATCGATCAGCGTGTCCTTGCGCCGTGCGGCGATGATCCCTCCCATCAGCGCGAGCGGCAGCGTCATGATCAGACCGAGGGCCACCAGCTTGGACGACCGCCCCAGCGCCGGAAACAACGTCTCACTGACGGGCCTGTTGAACTGGAAGGAGTCGCCGAAGTCGAACGTGATCGTGTTCTTGACCAGACGGAAGTACTGCTCGCCCTTGGGGTCGTTGGCACCGATCCGCTCGTTGATGCTGTCGACCACCTCTTGCGATGCGAAGGGTCCGGCCAACGATCGTCCCGGGTCGTCGGGGAACACCGATGTGATCAGGAACACGATCGTGATCAGGATCACGAGCGTGATGATCGACAGTGCCAGTCGGCGGATCACGAAACCGAGCATCGTGCGGGCTCCTCTTCCTGGATGTGTTCATGGGACTGAGCGCGCCGCCGACCGTTGATGACGGCGACGCCGTCACCAACGGTCGACAGGGTGTTCGAATTCAGCTCTTGCTCGCCTTCTGCACGAAGGTGTGGCCCAGAGCTGTGACCTGCATTCCCGTGACGGCCGTGGAGTGTCCGGACAGGTAGTCGTAGAAGTACGCCATCCCGATCGGCACCTCGTCGTTGAGGATCGTGGCCAGACTCGTTGCGGCAGCAGTCTGGTCCTCGATGGTCACCGCTCGCTGGTAGTCCTCGAACGTCGAGTCGAACTCCGGGTTGAAGTACTGCGACGAGTTCCACACGCCGCCGCTCTTCAAGGCGGCGTTGAGGAAGGTGTCGGGCACTGGGCGGTGGCCGTAGTCGACGATGCCGAGCTCCGCCGCTCCCGAACACGGCGGATCCGCCGGTTCGGCGGGGCACCACTGGTTCCCGTAGAACGTGTCCTGGCTCTCGACGTTGACGGTCAGGTTGAAGCCGGCCTCTGCGGCGTCGGCGACGATGATGTTCGCGAGATCGGGGATCTCCTGCAGGTCGCCGCAGTTGAGCTGAGCGGAGATGCCACCCTCGAAGCCCGCATCGCTGAGGAGCTGCTTGGCCATTTCGATGTCCCGCTCACGCTGCGGAACCGCCGCCGCGTCGAAGAACGGGAGGAAGTCGGCGAAGACGTGGTCGTTCCCGACGATCGCCCGTCCCGTGAAGAGCTGATCGACCATGGCCTGACGGTTGAACGTCAGCGCCAGAGCCTGACGCACTCTCGGGTCCGAGAACTGGCCGGTGTCGGTCTTCATCCAGATTTCGCGGTGAGCAGCCGATGGCGGGGCGAGGACCGTGAAGTCTCCCGAGCCCAGCAGACCCTCGCCCCCGACGACGGAGAACTGCTGGATTGCATCGACCGAACCGCCCTGCATCGCCGTCACTCCGGTGCCGCCGATGTCGGCGAAGACCTGAATGTTGATCGTGTCGAGCAGTGGCGCCTCGCCCCAGTAGCTGTCGCTGCGGGAGAAGATCGCGCCGGTGGACGGGTCGTAGGAGTCGAGCTTCCACGGGCCGGTCCCGTTCGGCATGCCGTCGAGCGTGGACCCCGCCTCGTACGAGACCGGCGTGATCACCGACTGTGCGTTGAAGACCGAGACGAGGTACGGCAGGTTGCCGTTCGAGGCGGTCAGGGTGAACACTGCCTTGAGCGGGTCGCTCGAATCGACGGCACCCGCCTCGAAGACACCGGCGATCGCAGCATTGTTCGACGCCACGAGGCGGTCCATCGTGGCGGCCACGTCGGCGGACGTGAAGTCGCTGCCGTCCTGCCACTTGACGCCTTCGCGCAGGGTGAACGTCCACACCGAACCATCGTCGTTGGGAGTCCAGTCGGTGGCGAGCATGGACGGCCCGATGTCACCCTCGTCGTTGAGCCCGACGAGGAACTCGAAGCTCTGCGCCAGGATGTTGTACGACCCGAGGTCCTGCATCGCAATCGGATCGAGCGGGCCACTCGGCTTCTGGTTCGCGATCGTCAGCGTTCCGCCGGCGGCTCCCCCTCCGGCGGCCGGAGTCGAGCCAACGGCTGCGGCCGAGGTGCCGGGCTCGGCTGTGCTCGAGTCGCCACCACCGTCACTGCTGCCTCCACATGCGGCGATGATCCCGCCCATGAACGGAACCGAGAGTCCGATGACGGTGCCGCGCTTCACGAATTTGCGGCGGTTGATCTTTCCCTGTGCGTAGGCCTCGATGAGGTCCACTTCGATTGCGCCCGCATCGCGGCGTGCGCTGTCCAGGTGTTTCCAGTCCATTTCTGCTCCCCCTTAGGAGTGTGATCTGCCGTCTGCGGTTTCGCGTCGGGCTCTTCGACCATAGGAGCCGATCCATGGCATTCCAAGAATCCACACGCACGACCACCCGTTGTCTGACGGGCAGTTGCCGAACGTAGCACCATTCCACGATGCGGAATGACGTCGGTCACACCTGCAGGACCGGCCGGCTCGCCGGTCCGATCCGAGCACCATTCGGCCGCCCGGCGTCGACCGATTCGACCACCCTGCGAGCGGTCAACCCGCGCTGATCGCGCCCGACCGGCGCAGTGCTTCGTCGCGGTACGGTTCGCTCAGGACTGCGGCAAGGATCAACTCGAGCCCGAGCGTCGACGAGGCTCGGTACGCCGTCCAGTCGATGTCGACGGTGGCCCACTTCTCGAGCCGGTTCATCCGGGTGATGAACGTGTGCCTCGCCAGCGCGACCACGTCGATGTCCGCGACGAACCGTCCGTCGGCTGCTGCCTTCGCGAAATCGGCTTCGATCGATGCGACCACGCGGTCGCCGACCTCGCCCATCCCGTGACCACCGCTCCCGGATTTCAGCGATGCGAAGATCGGTCGCCACACTTCGGGTTCGGCGGCGAACTTCTCGTCGAGCGCCTCGAACAGTTGACGTGTCGTGTCGATCGGCCCGGCGTCGGGTTGAGCGTCGAGTTCGATCTCGAGTTGATCGAGGCCGCTGCTGACGAACGCGACGAGCACGCCGTCGCGGTCGCCGAACTGGTTGTACAGCGTCGCGACTGCGACCCCCGCCCGTTCGGCGAGTTTGCGCATGGTGAGTCCATCGACGCCCGACTCCGAGATCAGCGCACCGGTTGCGTCGAGTACGTCACGTCGGGTCCGTTCCTGTCGCCGCCCCCACCCGTCACTCATCGTGGGACGATCATAGGATCTCCCGAACATCCTGCGCAGACTCGGCTCGGCTTGACATCGGATTGGAACAGTGTTCTGATCGTCCGATGACGAAACTCGGCCTCCAGATCCCCAGCTTCACCTACCCCGGCGTCGAGACGCCCGACTTGTTCGATGTGGTCGCTCGTCAGGCTCGAGAAGCCGACACGTCGGGGTTCGACACGGTGCTGGTGATGGATCACTTCTACCAGCTCCCGATGATCGGCGAGGCGAGCGACAACATGCTCGAGTGTTACACGCTGCTCTCGGCGCTTGCTCGGGAGACGAAGCACGTGAAGCTGTCGTCACTGGTCACCGGCAACACGTACCGAAACCCGGCAGTTCTCGCCAAGACCGTCACGACGTTGGACGTCGTCTCGGGCGGCCGGGCGATGCTCGGCATCGGTGCCGGCTGGTTCGAGTTGGAGCACGATGCGTTCGGAATCGAGTTCGGCACGTTCACCGACCGGTTCGAGAAGCTCGAGGAGTCGTTGCAGATCGTGGGGCCACTGCTGCGCGGCGAGCAGGCGTCGCTCGACGGCAAGTGGTACACGGCGAAGGATGCCATGAACAATCCGGCCCCGATCGGTGACGTCCCGATCATGATCGGCGGCAGCGGCGAGAAGAAGACGCTGCGAATGGTCGCCCAGTACGCGAACGAGTCGAACCTGATCTGCGACGACGGTGACATCGCCCACAAGCTCGACGTACTTGCCGAGCACTGTGAGTCGCTGGGCCGTGACCGGTCGGAGATCACCGTGTCGAAGCAGAAGAACTGCTGCATCGCTCCGACCCACGACGAGGCCCGCGCCGACATGCTCGCCTTCCTCGACCGTCGCGGCTTCGACACGTCGTCGATGTCCGAGGACGACCTCGCCCCGTGGCTCGGCCTCGTCACGTGGGGCAGCCCCGACGAGATCGGCGAGCACTTCTCCGACCTGCTCACCGCCCACGACGGTCTCGACGGCTTCACCGTCAACATGATCCCGAACGGCTTCATGGAGGGACGCGTCGAACTCCTCGGCCAGACCCTCGCTCCCCTCCTCACCTGACCCCTGACCCTGACCCGTTGCGTTTGCGTCGGGGGTCGTGGGGCCCGGGCCGCAGGGCAACCGGCGCAAACGGGGTCGGGCGGGGTGTGGGGCCGGTCAGGGGGGAGAACGGGGTCAATCCGTGAGGGGTTCGGGGCGACATGAGGGGGG
>JBBSOH010000037.1:0-20870 GCA_038259945.1 Acidimicrobiales bacterium | reverse complement strand
CGGGCGAGGTGCAGATCGGCTCGACGATCCACGAGCATCAGCACGGGCACGTGCGGTAAGCGGCCTGCAGACTCGTCGAGGCGAAGGGACATCGTGACGGCCATGCCGCCCATCGAACCAATCTGGAGGTCGAAGATCGCCAGGTCGGGAACCCGCTCCTCGACCTGGTCGGCCACGACCCGGCCTTCACGGCAGACGGTGAACGTGTCGCCCGACGAACCCAATGCGTTGGTGACCTCGTCGACGATCCAGTCGGCGTCGGTGGCAAGCAGAATGTGCACCCCGCCACGCTACCCGCAGCCCCAAAACCAAACGGTGTCTGACACCGAATGACAGGCACCGAATGACAGAGCGATCAGGGGAAGAGGTCGGCGCCGATGCGGTCGAGGGCGGCCAGGTCGTGGACGTCCTGGTCGAGCAGAGGGAGCAGAGCGACCGGTGCGTCGCCGGCCAGATCGATCAACGGTTGCAGTGCGGCCAACTCCGCGTCGCGGATCGCTCGCAGTTCGGCCACGTTCGCCACCAGCACCGCAAGGTCGCCTGGTCCACCGACGGACACGTCGTCGCTCACCTCGCCGAAGTCGGGCACCAGGCGGTTCACGATCGCCGCTGCCAAGCGCACGTCCTGGTCCAGCAACTGCTGCGCGAACCACACCGCCTCGGTGATCGTGTCGTGCCGGGGCGACGCGATCACCACGAACGCCGTGCCCTCCGCTCTCAGCAGCGCGACGACGTCCTCGGCACGCTCGCGGAAACCTGTCTCCATCCCGGAGAACGCCTGGAAGAAGGCGAGCGAATCAGCGAGCACGTCGGACCCGACGACCTTGCCGATCGCCTTGAAGATCGGTTGTGCCGCGGCCCCGAAGATCTTCAGGCCGCTGCGCGTCGGCAGCATCGCCAGCTTGAAGATCTTGTGGTCGAGGAATCGGGAGAGCACGCCGGGAGCGTCGAGGAAGTCGAGCGCGTTGCGACTCGGCGGCGTGTCGACGACGACGAGGTCGAAGCGGTCGTCGTGGTGCAGCGCGTGCAGCGTCTCGGCCGCCATGTACTCCTGCGTCCCGCTCATCGCCCCGGCCATGTTCCGGTAGAAGGGGTTGGTCAGGATGCGGTCGACCTGCTCGGGGTCATCGGCGTGCGTGCGCACCAGGCCGTCGAACGTTGCAGCGGTGTCGAGCATCATCGCCCAGAGCTCACCCCCACCGTCGGACGCGACTCCCTCGATCCGCTGCGGTTCCGACGACAGGCCGGCCTCCAGCCCCAGGGCGTCCGCCAGCCGCTTGGCCGGGTCGATCGTGACCACCACGGCGCGCCGGCCCGCCCGGGCAGCGTGCATCCCCAACACAGCGGCGGTCGTGGTCTTGCCCACGCCGCCCGACCCACAGCACACCACCACCGATGCGTCGCGTACGACCTCGGCAATCGAACCGGGGCCACTCGTCTCGGCCTCGCTCGGGACGGAACCGGTGGAAGCGTCTCGGGGCGATCGGGTCACGACCCGCCACCCGATCCACCGACGAGGCGGTCCGCGAGCGTGTCGATGTCCTCCGCGGACAGACCGGCGACCGGGAGGGCCGGGATCGTGATCCGAGCCAGCGGCAACCCGGTCGCCAGGCGATCGAGCGCTTCGGCCTCCATCGCCCGGCGCGACCGCCGATACGCGGCGGCTGCCACCAGAGCGCGCACCGAGTTGTCGTCGAGTCCGTCGAGCGCAGCAGCTTCGGCCTCTTCGTCGGGCAGCGGTACGCCGTCGTCGACTCCGTTCACGACGATCGGACCGAGACGGATTCCGACCTCGTCCTCCAGCGCGAACGCGGTCTCGATCGTCTCGTTGACCGGCGTGGTCTCGGGCAGAGCGACGAGCACCGCCTGGCATCGTTCGGAATCGGCGAGGAGTTCGAGCACGTCATCGGACTGCTGGCGGATCGGCCCGCCGCGCACCGCGTCGGCCAGCCCGCGAGCCGATGTGAGAAAGGTCACGGCATGACCGGCAGCGGGGCCGTCGACGACAACGAGGTCGTAGTCACCCGACCGCTCGAACTGCTTGACCTTGCCGAGCACGACGATGTCGTCGATGCCCGGAGCCGCCGTGCCGATCATGTCGATCACGCCCGTGCGGTTCAGGCGCTTGGCGATCCGCTTGAATCCGTGGTCGTTCAGATACTCCTCGAGCGCGTCGGGCGCCGACACGTGGACGACCTCCAGCGACTCTCCGTCACGTGCCGGGAGCAGGTCGTCGATCGCCGGTTTGCCATCCAGTTCGACGACGAGCACCCGCCTGCCGTCACGTGCTGCTGCACGGGCCAGGACTGCCGTTACCGTGGTCTTCCCCACCCCACCCTTGCCGGCGACGATCACGACGCCGGATGCGATCGACGACCGCACGGGGTTCTCGTTTTCCGGAGGCACTCGTGCGCAGACTAGCGATCGGCATGCTCGTCGCCCTTGCAGGCCTGATGATGCTGGGCACCCCGAACTCCGCCACCGCTGCGGACGACTCGCCCGTCGGGCGGGTCGACGTGCTCCAGGTCAGTGGACTGATCGACCCGATCCTCGTCGATTCCATCCGCGGAGCCATCGACCGTGCCGATTCCGAAGGATCCCAGGCGCTCGTGCTCCAGGTCAACTCCCAGGGCACCGTGCTGACCGACGACGAGATCGAGGACCTGCTCGACGAGGTGGCCGACGCACCCATTCCGATCGCCATCTGGGTCGGCCCCAACGGCGCCCGCTTCTACGGGCCCGCCGCCCAGATGTTGACCGTGGCCGACATCACCGGCATGTCGCCCGGCACCCGGATCGGATACCTCGGCTCGCCGCTGAACCCGCAGGCCGGTGAGATCGAACTGTCCGAGGACGCGGTTCTGCAGCTGAGGAACGACTCGGGCGGACTCGACGAGGTACGCGGTGACCCCTCCGATCCGTCCAAGCCCGACCTCGGACTGCTCACCGAGACCCTCGACATCGGCGTCCCCACGATCACTTCCATGATCGAAGTGCTCGACGGCAAACAGGTCGACGGCGTCACACTCGAAACCACCGAGGAGGCGATCACCGACAGCGGCCAGGTGCAACGCGAGACCACCTCCACGGTTCGCTTCGCCAAGCTCTCACTGACCGACCAACTGTTCCACACGGTTGCGAGCCCACCGGTCGCCTACCTGTTGCTGCTCACCGGACTCGCACTGATCCTGTTCGAGTTCTACACCGCCGGCGTCGGCGTGGCAGCCGTGGTCGGCGCCGTGTGTCTCGTGCTCGCCACCTCCGGGCTCGCCGTGTTGCCGACGCGCACCTGGGCCATCGTGGTGATCCTGCTGTCGATGGTCGCGTTCGCTGTGGACGTCCAGGTCGGCATCCCCCGGTTCTGGACCGGTGTCGGCATCTGCGGCACGATCGTGGCCAGCCTCTTCCTCTTCGAGAGCCTTCCTGGCACGTCACTGAGACCGTCGTGGATCGCGTTGTTCACCGGGATCGTCGGCATCACGTTGACGTTCATCGTCGGCATGCCGAACATGGTCCGCACACGCTTCGCCACTCCGACCATCGGACGTGAGTGGATGATCGGCGAGGAAGGCATCGTCATCGCCGATGTGAACCCCGAAGGCGTGGTCGAAGTCGGCGACGGTCGCTGGCGTGCACTCACCAATCGGGCAACGCCGGTCATGGCAGGCGAGCGGATCCGGGTGGCAGCGATCGACGGCGTGACCCTCGAGGTCGAGCCGCTCGAAGGCGCAGCACGCGACTACCGCGAACGACGCGGCGATTCGGCCGCCGCCGAATCCGAGGTCGAAGCCGGGGTCGAAGCCGAAGCCTCCCCGGGTACTGGCGAGCAACCGGCGGACACCGAACCCACCGACTGACACTCCACCACGGACCTCTTGACCGCGATCCGCCCGCCTCGTAGCGTGTGGATGACGGCCGACCACGGAGGATTCGTCACCATGAGCAGTCTCGAACGTCATGACCGGAGCGGGTGGCAGGCGGGCGCGGCGTGCTCCGGCGAGAGCGGATCGGTGTTCTACCCTCCGCTGCGCACCGAGCGACGGACCGTGCGTTCCAGCCGGGAACAACGGGCCAAGGCGGTCTGCGCCTCGTGCCCGGTCAAGTCCGAGTGTCTGGAGCACGCGGTCGCACACGACGAACGCTTCGGCATCTGGGGTGGACTGACGAATCGCGAACGACGAATCGCCGTCGTGCCGTCGGACTGATTCCCGCGACACGCCCGTCTGGTCTGCCCACGAGGCGTTCGGCCGCTCAGAGGTCGGGGAGTCAGAGGTCCGGCAGGCGGGGTCCGGCGATGCGGACGTCGTCACGCCGACGCGTGACGCCACGCTTGTCGAGTTCCGACACGAGAGGGAGCACGAACTTGCGGCTGGCGCCCGTGGCGTCGCGGAACTGCGCGACGGTGAAGCCGTCGACGTGATCCGAGAGCAGCCGTGCGGCGACTCGGGCCGCCTCGTCGATGGTGTGGGTGTGGAACACGATGCCGTCGCTCTGCACGATGTGCCCACGACGGGCGAGTTCGCGGATGTCGTTGCGATCGACGTGATCGGCGCTCGGCGGTGTGAACCCGCCGTCGACCAGTTCGTCGAGGAACGGATGGTCGGCGTACGGGTCGACGGCGTCGGCCGGCAACACGAGTCCGGCATCGACGACCAGTTCGTCGCTCGTCTCGATCGCCGCCCGCTCGCGATCGTCGAACGCAGCGAGGTCGACGCCGACCGCACCGGCCTCCGCGACGCGTTCCATCACCGCAGCGATCGTCGCTGCGACCGCCTCCGGTGTGGTGACCCATGTTCCGAGTGTGGGCTCGACGACCTCGCCGGTGAGGCGTTCGAGTTCGACCGCGTCGACCCATCCGCGCTCGCGCACGACACGCTCGACCGAGCGGTCGGGTGCTGCTCGCGAGGCGCGCATCACCGGTTCGATGTCGAGGACCTCCCCGCCGCCGACGGTCTCGTCGCGCCCCGATTCGCGCAGGATGTACCGGTCGCCCGGCAGCAGCGGCAACGCGTCGGGCAGGAACAATCGAACCGCGCCGGTCGTTCCGGGAGACAGGGCGTCCGTCCCGAGGACACGCATCTTGACCGGGTGCTCGCCGGCGCCGATGTAGGCGACGTACGCACCGCGTCGCGACACGTCGTGGTCGAGCGAGGCGAGCACGTCGAGCGAGGCGTCGAGCCGGTCGGTGAGGTGCCAACGGCCGGGCTCGATCACCGCATCCCCGCGCGACAGGTCGTGGTGGTCGACGCCGCTCAGGTTGACGGCCACGCGGTTGCCCGGGCCGATCCGTTCGACCGTCGAGCCGGCGGTCTGGATCGAGCGGATGCGCACGTCGTGGTCACCGGGCGCGATGTGCACGGTCTGGTCGACCGACAACGATCCGCCCACGAGCGTGCCGGTCGCGACGGTGCCGCTCCCCTTCGCAGCGAACACCCGGTCGATCCAGAGGCGAGGTCGGGCTCGGTCCGCAGCGGCTCCGCTCCGGGCGACGAGTTCGTCGATCGCGTGGCGCATCTCTTCGACGCCCCGGGCTTCGGTGGCCGCCACCGGGATCACCGGAGCACCATCGAGGAAGGTGCTCTCGACGTGGTCGGCGATGTCCATGCGCGCGAGTTCCAGCAGGTCGTCGTCGACGAGGTCGACCTTGGTCAGTGCGATCAGTCCGAACCGAACGCCGAGCAGTTCGAGGATGCGGAGGTGTTCCTCGGACTGCGGTTTCCATCCCTCCGTCGCGGCGACCACGAAGATGCACGCGTTCACGCCGCCCACGCCTGCGAGCATGTTGCGCAGGAACTTCACGTGACCGGGAACGTCGATGAAACTCAGTTCCGCGCCCGATGGAAGCACGGTGTGGGCGAACCCGAGGTCGATGGTGAGCCCGCGTCGCTTCTCCTCCTCGAACCGGTCGGGGTCGGTGCCCGTCAGCGCGAGCACCAACGACGACTTTCCATGGTCGACGTGCCCCGCCGTTGCGACGACCGTCATCTCACGAACCGGCGCAAAGTGCCGGGCACCGTCCTTCGAGGACGTCGATCGTTGCCCCGACGACGGCCCGACGCTTGCTCATCGGAGCGCCTCGGTCAATGCGGCGACGAGCACGGTGTGGTCGGACGGGTCGACGGCGCGGAGGTCGAGGAAGGTGCGATCGTCGCGGGAACGAGCAATGACGGGTACCACGTGCGAGCGCAGCGACGTGAGGTGGTCCCCATCGACGACGAGGCCGATCGACGGCATCGTGATCCCCGGTGCCGACCCGGCGCCGGGCAGGGCGTCCATCTCGGCGACACGCATCCGCCCGTCGTCGATCTGTGCGAGGATCCGCTCGGCATCGCTGCGGAGATCGTCGATCGACCGGTCGACCATCCGCCAGAACGCAATGTCCTTCGCAGCACGCTTGTCGAGATACGTCAACGCCGTGTCCTGCAATGAACGCAGCACGAGCCCGCCGGGGCGCAACGCACGCGCGAGTGGGTGCCGCTTGCACAGATCGATCAGGTCACGCCGACCGGCGATGATCCCCGCCTGCGGGCCGCCGAGCAGCTTGTCGCCGGAGAACGTGATGATGTCGGCACCGTCGGCAATCGCCTGAACCGCAGCCGGCTCACCGGCGAGCCACGCCGGGGGCGCACCCTGCAGCCACGGCACGGTCGAGTCGAGCAGACCGCTGCCGATGTCAGCCATCACCGCCACGTCCAACGTCGCCAACTCGGCGATCGAGGTCTCCTCGACGAAGCCCTCGACCCGATAGTTGCTCGGATGGACCTTCATCACCATCGCCACGTCGGTATCGGCACGAGCCACCGCCCGCTCGTAGTCCGTCAGCCGGGTCCGGTTGGTCGTGCCCACGTCGACGAGACGACATCCCGACTGCTCCATGACCTCCGGAACCCGGAAGGAGCCGCCGATCTCGACGCTCTCACCCCGACTCACCGGCACGTCGCGACCGGCGGCGACAGCGGCCAGCACCAGCAACACTGCGGCAGCGTTGTTGTTGACGACCATTGCGTCCTCGGCGCCCGTGAGGCGAGCGAAGAGTTGGCCGACGGCGGTCTGACGCGAACCGCGCGCACCGGTCGCCAGATCGAACTCGACCGTCTGGGCGGAGGCGCGCTGTGTGTGGGCGAGAGGCGCCCGCCCGAGATTGGTGTGCAACAGCACGCCCGTGGCGTTGACCACGTCGGTCAGCAGCGTGCGGCGGAAGGCCTCGGCTCGAGCGGACGCCGAGTCGACGTCACCCGCTGCGATCGCCTCGCGTGCGATGTCGACACAGATCGGGTGAGGAAGACCCGACGACTTCAGCGACCGGGCGAGCGTGTCCACCGACGGTGGACGCTGCGGCACTGTCACTGCAGGGCCCGACGTCGCATCGGCTCAGCATACGGTCGCTCGAGTCGGGTGTTTCCGTCGACCGGTGCGCTCCTGACCCGGTGTCGGGTGTCTGCACGCGGTGTGTCCGGACGGTAACACCCGACGCCACGCCAACACCCGACGCAGGAGTGCTGGGTAACGTCGGCGGCGTGAACCTGCCTGTGCCGATCGTCCGACTCGACGCCGACCTCCCGCTGCCGGCATACGCCCACGAAGGAGATGCCGGACTCGACCTGTACGCACGCGAGGGGATCACCCTTGCGGCCGGTGGCGGGCGTGGGCTCGTGCCGACCGGCATCTCCATCGCGATCCCGATGGGCTACGGCGGATTCGTCCTCCCCCGTTCGGGGATGGCGCTGAAGCACGGCATCAGCGTCGTGAACGCACCCGGGCTGATCGACGCAGCCTACCGGGGAGAGATCAAGGTGATCCTCGTCAACACGGATCCCGACACCGACTACACGATCGAACGTGGCGACCGGGTCGCGCAACTCGTGATCCAGGCCGTCGCCCACGTCGAGTGGCAGGTCACCGACGACCTCGACGGTGCCGATCGCGGCGGCGGATTCGGCCACAGCGGGCGATAGCCGGTCGGCCTCGACCGCTCGGGTCGCTGATCGCGACCGCTACCCCCAGGCGAACACGGGCTGCTCGAACCCGTCCACGCGGGACTCGTCACTCGGCCGACCGTCGAGGCAGACCCAGCGGAAGTTCACCAGCACTGCGCCGGTCGGCGCATGGATCAGGTCGCCACCCAGCGGCACCTGCACCACCGGCCGGTCGCTCTCCGGGATGTCGACGAATCGCGGCGAGTCCTCTCGAGCCAGTTCGTGAAGTCCGATCCGATACGCGGCGAGCACTTCGTCGGGATTCGGGTCGAGTTCCACGCCCTGCCCGCCCCACACCACGACAGGGGTCATCACGTAGCCGGATCGCGTGACGTAGTCGTCGAGCACCCCGAGCACTCGGTCGCCGCCGAAGCGCACGCCGACCTCCTCCCATGTCTCGCGCAGTGCGGCGTCGACGACCGTCTCGCCGGCATCGAGTCGACCGCCGGGCAGCGCCCACTGAGATGCATGGCTCCGCAGCCCCGCACTGCGCCGACACAGGACGAACGACGCGCCGCCCGCAACGCCCGCCATCCGGCCGTGGAGTTCCTCGGCGCGATCGGGGGTGTATCCCGGGATCACCCGCATCTCCTCGTCGGAGAACTCGTACGGGTCCTCGGCGTCATCACCGACGTTCGAGTCGACCACCACGATCGCCACCGCTGCGTGGCGCCGGCCGTCGAGTGGCAACTCGAGGCGGTCGTGGGCGGCGAGTCGATCCACCATCGCCGCTCGGAGGGCATCGTCACATTCGATCACGTCGCGCACGGGACCAGTGTCGCACGCGCCTACGGTGCTGGCCGTGGGCAAGATCCGACTGCACAACGACGACCTCGGGTACGAGACGAACTGCTTCGTCTGCGAGCAGACCAACGAGGCGGGGCTCCGCATCCCGTTCTTCCACGACATCGACCGTGCTCTGGTGACCGCCGAATTCGCGCTTCCCGACGCCTTCAGCGGCGCACCCACGATGCTCCACGGTGGCGTCACCCTGGCCGTGCTCGACGAGGCGATGGCCTGGGCGTGCATCGCGATCGGCCGCCAGTGGGCCGTCACGTCGGAGACCTCCACCAAGTTCCATCGGGCGATCTACGTCGACAAGCCCCACATCGTGGAAGCCGAGATCGTCGAGCAGTCCGACAGCGAGATCATCACCGCCGGCCGCATCCTGAACATGAAGGGTGTCGTTCGCGCGGAATCGACCGCCACCTTCACGGCTCTCGGCGAAGCCCAACTCAAGCGCGCCGTCGGCGAGACCGGAGACATCGACGGGTCGATGTCGCTCGACTGAGCGAGCACCACCGACCCGGACGCGAAACTCGTGCACCCGGGCCCGCTGAGCGGTGTCGGATGCACGAGTCTCGAATCAGCTCAGGTGCGGAACCTCAGTTGGCCATGTTCGAGGGCACCGGTGCCGAGTAGTACCCGACGATGTCGATGATGACGTGGCTGGAACCGGTGTTGTTCCCGCCCCACAACTTGATCGTCTGATCGGCTGCGACCGTGACGGTCGAGCCGTTGGCCACGTTCGAGCCGGCCGAGTAGTTGATCGCCGATGCGGTGAATGCTGCTGCGTCACCGGCCGTGACCGCGACGAAGTTCGGGCCGTCGGCTCCGGCGATGGTGATGTTGTACGCGACCGATGTTGCCGTCGTGGGCACCACGTTGTTCTGAGCCGGAACGGCCGCACCCGTCGAGTCGTAGCCGTCGGTGACGTCGATCACCTTGGTCTGGTTCGGGCCGAGCCGGCCACTCTGAGGCAGCGAAGCGATGCGTGAGTCGAACGCACGCACGGAGTCGATCGGGTGGAACACCGTGCCGGGATCGGTCGGGACCGGGATCTGGTAGTCGACGCGCACGCCACACAGGACATGGTTGTTCCCCGCAGTGTTCCGCATGGTGACGCTGATCTGATGGAATCGGTTGGTGCTTCCCACGAGCAGGATCCCGCCGGTGTTCGGCGTGCCGACGAGTTCGTTCAGGTTGTCGGCACCGAACACCACGCTTGCGTTGGCCTGTGTGCCCGACGTGGAGAACGAGTCGATGGAATCGGTGGTCCTGGTCGAGGTCGGCGTGAACGGAAGGATCGCGAGGGGCGTGAAGACCTCGACTCGGTTCAAGCCGATGTTGATGTCCGTGGCGTCGTTGTCCTGCCCGTAGAACCCCACCCGCTTGATCCGGGCCCCGTCGGGGAGTTCGACGGACGCATAGAGGTTGGTGACGGTTCCTCCCGAGGTCGCCGCCGGTGAGAGGCAGCTGCCGTTTCGAACGATCGTGTCGGCATCGCTTCCCACGCCCTGCAGGGTCTGGAAGCCGTCGGCTTGGATGAACTTGGACACGATCGTCGGATCGAAATTGGAACCACTCGTCTGGATGAACTCGTCGGTTCCGATGACGAGGTCACCGTCGGCGTCGGGTGCGCTCGCGGGTTCACCGGAGATCTGCTCGCCCGCCGGCGGCGTCGATCCCGTACCGCTCTCGTCATCGGCGAAGCTGTGCGCACCCACGGCGCCCGTGGCGACGAGAGCGATCGCAGCGGTCGCAGCCGCCAGACGACGCTTGGGCAAACGCTGCGATGTCGCAGGGCGACTCGCGCCCGAATTCGTCGTGTTCTTCATGGTGGTTCCTCCTCGTTTCGGCAGCAAGGTCGTCCTCACCGTCTTGGAAGCCGAAGATTTGCACAATCACACAATCGGATCTGCGATTTATCGTGCCCCGCCGGGGTGCGACCCACGGGAGCACCCCGGTCACGATGGACGATGCGAGAATGAGCGGCGTGCGAGTGAGCGTGATCGTTCCCCACGTTCGAACGCCCAGGCCCCGTCGTCGACGCCGTGCGCAGCGTGCTGGCCGAGCCGATCGACAGCCTCGAGGTGATCGTCGTCGACGACGATGTGGTGGTCGCCGGCGGTCTGACAGCGATGGTCCATGCACTCGAAGCGAACCCCGACGTCGGAGTGGCGATCGGGCAGGTCCACTGCACGGGTCCGGACGAAGCGCACCGTCGGCGCCTCGAAGCGTGGTTCGACGAATCGGCGCGATCCGCGCCGACGGACACGTGATCGTCTGACGACCGGTCCTGCTCTACTCGAGCGGGCGGCCGTCGATCATGCACGACCTCGGACTGCGCGACGAGACGCAACAAGCGGTGGAGCGTTCGTACGCCGCAATCACTCCCAGGTCGCCCTACCCGCGATACCCGGACGTGATCGGCATCCGGCGATCCTTGCCGAACGCCTTGCGGCTGACCCGCACCCCAGGTGGGCACTGGCGTCGCTTGTACTCCGCGATGTCGACCAGTCGAGTGACCCGCCGCACCATCTCGGCGTCGTGGCCGAGTTCGATGATCTCACCAGCGGTGCGATCGTCCTCGATGTACAGCTCGAGGATCGGGTCGAGCACCTCGTAGGGCGGCAGGCTGTCGTCGTCACGCTGATCGGGTCTCAGCTCCGCCGACGGCGGCTTGGTGATGACGTTCTCCGGGATGATCTCGCGGCCTTCTCGCCGGTTGACGTATCGACACAGGTCGTACACGCGCGTCTTGAGCACGTCCTTGATCGCTGCGTACCCACCCACCGAGTCGCCGTAGATCGTGAAGTAGCCGACGGCCACCTCGGACTTGTTGCCGGTGGTCAACACCATCCACCCGAACTCGTTCGACAGCGCCATCAGCAACTGGCCGCGGCACCGCGACTGGATGTTCTCGTACGTGAGGCCCGGCTCACGCCCGTCGAAGGAATCGGCGAGCATCTCGATGTACGCGGTGAACGCCGGCTCGATCGAGATGGTCCGACACTCGATGTCGAGTGCGTCGGCGAGCAACTGCGCATCGGACTTGGAGTGGTCCGACGAGTACCGCGACGGCATCGACACGCCGTGCACGTGATCGGCTCCGAGGGCGTCGACGGCGATCGCCGCGATGATCGACGAGTCGATCCCACCGGAGAGTCCGATCACCACGTCGGAGAATCCGTTCTTCACGCAGTAGTCGCGGGTGCCCAGGACGAGGGCGTCGTACAGCTCACGATCGGCGTCGAAGGGCTCGCTGATCGGCGACGCCAGTTCCTCCACGGGCTCCTCGTCACGCACGGGCGCCGACGACACCTCGACGACCGGCAGCATGGCATCGGTGACGCGACCTCGCGGGTCGAGGAGGCGCTTGCGGTAGACGGGTGGCACGGGCACGTCGACGATCAGCAGTTGCTCGGCGAACTGCACGCCGCGAGCCAACAACGTGCCCTCGTGGTCGTAGACCAGCGACCCACCGTCGAAGACCAACTCGTCCTGACCACCGACCTGATTGACGTACACGATCGCACAGTGGGAATCCGCGGCTCGCGTGGCCAGCAGTCGCTCGCGCACCGCGCCTTTCCCCGTGGCGAACGGGGATCCGTTGAGGTTGATGTTCACCTCGGCACCCGCTGCCGCCTGTTCCGCAACGGGCCCGAACGGGCTCCAGATGTCCTCGCAGATCGAGATGCCGACCTTCACGCCACCGATCACGTACAGCTCCAGCGGGTCGGAGTCGTGGCCGGCGGTGAAGTACCGCTGCTCGTCGAACACGGTGTTGTTGGGCAGCAATCGCTTGTGGTATTTCCCGACGACCTCACCGTTCACGCACACGGCGGCAGCGTTGTAGATGTCACGGTCCTGGTCGACGAACCCGACCACGGCAGCACAACCTCGTGTGCGTGCGGCGAACCGGGCAAGCACCTCGAGGTTGTCCTCCACGAAGCCCGGCGTCAGCACGAGGTCCTCGGGTGGGTAGCCCACGGTCGACAACTCCGGGAACGCGATGATGTCGCAACCCGCCGCTTCGGCCTCGTCGTAGGCGTCGATCAACTTCGCCAGATTCGCGTCGAGCGCGCCGACCATCGGGTTGAGTTGGGCGAGCGCGACTCGAAGCACCGTCATCGGAGTCGAGGTTACTCGTCCGCCGTTCGGGGCCCGCCGGAGAAGTTCGGTCGGTTTCGGCGATCTCGCTGAACCAGACGCCCTCCCATCTGGCACTATTGCGGGTCGTGCAGACGAAGGGACGGGGCGCACCGAACGCCGGATCGAGATGGATCACAGCGTTCGCCGTGGCGGCCGTCGTCGCCGTTTCCTGTAGCCCCGGCGAAGGTCCGGCGTCGATCCCGCTGCCGACATCTCCCGACACCACGACCACGACGACCACCACGACCACGACCATCCCGACGGAGACAACGACCACCACGACCTCCACCTCGGTTCCACCGACGTTCGAGGCGAACATCCGCCGCACCACCGACGGCGTACCGCACATCACCGGCCGCAACCGAGCCGACCTCGCCTACGGACAGGGCTACGTGAGTGGCGGCGACTACGGGTGCACGCTGATGGATCAGATCCTCAAGGTGGAGGGCGAGCGGGCGCTCAACCTCGGCCCCGGCGACAGCGGCCAGAACGTCGAGAGCGACTTCGCCTGGCGCGCGATCGGCATCGCCGGCATCGCCGCCTCCGACTTCGAGTCGGCACCACCCGAGATCGTGGAACAGTTCAGCGCATTCTCCTCGGGCTGGAACCAGTTCCTGCGCGACCAGGGTGACGCCGGGCTGACCGGCTGGTGCGTGGGCGCGCCATGGGTGCGCCCGATCGAACCGGTCGAGGTCTACACCTACGCACGATCCGTCGCGCTCCAGGCGAGCGGCGCCAACTTCCTCGATTTCATCGCCCGAGCTCAGCCCCCTGCCCTTCCCGTCGCCGACGCTGGTGTCCCGGCCGGCGGCACCGAGGCCGGCCTCCCGGCCCGTACCGGCGCCGTCGATTTCGGTGTGCTCCGCAACGACGACCTCGGCTCGAATGCGTGGGGGATCGGCGCCGAACGAACCGAAGCCGGAACGGGCGGCATCCTCTTCGCGAACCCGCACTTTCCGTGGGAAGGCGAGTTGCGATTCGCCGAGACGCACCTCACCGTGCCCGGCGAGATCGACATCTACGGAGCGCAGCTGACCGGCCTGCCCGGCATCGGGATCGGCTTCACCGACGGTGTCGCCTGGTCTCACACCGTGTCCGCCGGCCACCGCTTCACCGCGTACTCCCTCACGCTCGACCCGGCCTCGCCCACCAGCTATCTCGTCGACGGCGTGTCGCAGCCGATGACCGCCACGGATCACGTCGTCGAGATCCTGCGACCCGATGGCACCTTCGACACCGAGACACGCACGTTGTACGCCAGCGAATACGGGCCGATCATCGACTTCCCGGACGTCGGTTGGACGGACCAGCAGGTGCTGACCTATCGCGACGCGAACATCGACAACGACGAGTTCGTCGAGTTCTACTCCGACCTGCTCGACGTGAAGGACCTCGCCGACCTCCGCGACACCACCGCCCGCCACCAGGGTGTGCCGCTGTTCAACACGGTCGCCGTGGGGGCGAACGGCGAGGCGTGGTACGCCGACACGTCGGCCACCCCCAACCTCTCCGCCGAAGCCGAGCAGCTCTATCTCGCCCAGCGCAGCGAGGGTGGACTCGCCGGTGCCGCGTTCGCCCAGGGCGTGATCCTGCTCGACGGATCCGACTCGCGGTTCCGGTGGGAAGTGGTCGACGGCGCGCGCGATCCGGGCCTCGTTCCCTTCACCGAACAGCCCAGGACCCTTCGCACCGACTACGTGTTCAACGCGAACGACAGCTTCTGGGTCCCCAGCGCCGAGTTCCAGTTGAGCGGTGACTACTCGGTACTGCATGGCGAACAGAACGTTCCGCTCTCGATGCGCACCCGGCAGAACGCTGCGCTGCTGGCCGAGGAGAACTCACTCCAAGTCGCCGGACCCGACGGCAACTGGACCGCTGAAGAAGTCCGCACCGCTGCTTTCGACAACACAGCCGGCACCGCCCGCCTCCTGCGTGAACGGGTCGTCGAACTCTGCCGGCTCGTTCCGCTCGTCGAGGTCGACGACCTCCTCGCCGCCGACGGCACGGTTGCTCTCCCGGCCGAGGCGGTCGACCTCACGACTGCATGCGACGTGTTGTCGGCCTGGGACGGTCGCTTCGACCTCGCCAGTTCCGGCGCACTGCTGTGGCGCGAGGTGCTCGCACGGTTCGATGCATCCGCATTCACCTCGGCAGGCCCGCTGTTCGACGTGGCCTTCGACCCAGCGCAGCCGTACACGACTCCCGGCGGCTTCCCCGCCGACGGAACTGCGATCCTCCAGGCGCTCGCACGGGGCGTGCAGACCTTGGTGAAGGGAGGCTTCGCCGTCGACTCGACGCTCGGCACCGCCCAGTTCACCGAACGTTCCGGTGAGCGCATCCCACTGCACGGCGGAACGAACCGCGAAGGCGTCACCAACGTCGTGTCGTGGTCCGACTCCGGGTCGTCGACCGAACCCGCCCCCACACGGGGCGACGTGGTCGCTCCGGGAGGCGCACTGCGCGGGAATGGTCATCCGGTCAACTTCGGCAGCAGCTTCGTGCTCGTCGTCGACTACACCGCCGGGGCGGTCCAGGCATCGGCGATCCTCACGTACGGCCAGACCGGGCAGCGCGATTCTCCGCTGTTCGGTGCCCAGACCGTCCGGTTCAGCGAGAAGAACTGGCGCACGGTCGCGTTCACCGAGGAACAGATCCTCGCCGACCCCGACCTCACCGCATTCACCGTCACCCAGCCCTGATTCGATCGGCCGCTCCGTCGCTTTGTCGCGATCGGTCGCCTCGTCGGTGACTCCGCTGCGCAACGGTCGCTACTGGAGTCCGGCGCGGGCAGATGAACCAGCCGACACCTCGCTGTTCGGAGGGAAAACGACGGCGGCCCCCGGATTGCTCCGGGGGCCGCATCGTCGTTCTTCGGGGAGTCAGGCTCCGGCCGTGGCCGGTGCCTCCTCGTCTTCCAACGGTTCGGGCTTCTCGCCCAACCCCATCTGGTGGAAGATCTCCGCCTTGCGGAACTCGAAGATCCGTTCCTCGATCTCGCCTTCGGCGAAACCTTCGTTCAGGACTCGGAACTCCTCGAGCAACGCGTCCTCGTCGGGCCCGTCCTCGTCGTCGCCTTCCTTCTTCTCGGCGCTCCGTCCGTGGCGGACTGCTTGCTTCTCGGCCTTGCGCTCCTTCTTGCGAAGTTCACGTTGGCGCTTCTGGTAACTCTGCGGGCTGGATGCCATGCAGAATCACCTCCTCTCAAATCAGATTTCTTTGACGTCGACTGCTTCTGGACCCTTGCGCCCGGGGGCGACTTCGAACTCGACCTTGGCGTCGTTGTTCAGCGAACGACGACCGGAGCCAACAATGTTGGAGTAGTGCACGAAGACGTCGTTGCCGCCCTCGTCCGGAGTGATGAATCCGAAGCCCTTCTCGTCGTTGAAGAACTTCACGATGCCTGTAGCCATAAGGGCTCCTTGTGTTCAGTGAGCCTCTCGATGACCCACATGTGCACGCTTCACTGTAGTCGTGGCGTGCGCGAAACGGTTCGCGGATCAGGCCATGGCCCAGTCGGTGCGCCGCCTCCTGAACGGTTCGTGGCCGGTCGTGGCGAGGCGTCCGAGGATCAGCGATGCCATGACGGCGCCGCTGATCCCTCCGGCGAGCAGCGCTGTATCGAGCACGAAGATTCCGTAGACGACCCAGATCACCGCTTCCACCCACGCCATGATCCACGTGCTGGGCGCCACGCCGTGGAGTTCGCGGGTTCGGCATGCCGCGACGACCGCCGGAACCAACTGCATCCCGTAGCAGAGACCGATCGCGAGGCCGGCGACCGTCCACCCGCCGAATGCGAGGAACGGGGCGGGCACGAGACCGAGCACGAATGCGCCGAGCATCACACCGCCGATCGCCGCACGTCCGGCGGCACGCAGGTACGCCACGATGATCGCGACGTAGAGCACGGCGGCCACAGCCGACACGGGCACGAGACCCCACAGGTCGTTGGCCAGACCGTACGCGAGCCACCAGATGTTCATGGTCAGGCTGACCCCGGCCCACACGCCCGAGACGCCCCGGGTGTTGCCGGTACGGATCAACCTCGACGCCTGGGGATACGCCATGCCGGCGCCCATCACGTTGGCGATGACGATCATGATCGTCACGAAGATTGCAGTCATTGGTCGGCACCTCCTGGAGCCATTTCACCTGGTCGATGGAGTCGAGAGCGTGGTTGTCAGGACCGTCGGTCGGATAGCTCCTGACAGATGTAAGGTTCTAACAGCTTGTAGACCATGACGCAACCGTGCACGGCGATAGAATTCACGCATGTACGTCGCATCCGTCACAGACGAACACCGCCTCACGCTCGACGCCATGGTCGACCTGCACAATGCGCTCGACGACCAACCCGGTGCCGACGTTCGTCCGCTGCTGACCGACGCCGGATTCAGTCGCGCTCGCGACGCGTCGGCAGCGTCGATGCTGCGCGTCGGTGAGCGATTCACGTCGCTCGGTCCGTTCCTGACCGAACTCCCCCACCTCGACGCCGAGGTTGCGGCCGCGCGGATCACCGAGGAATTGACCGAGTTGCCCATCACACCGTCGATCGTCGACCACGGCGGTGCGGGCCCGCACATCCACTGGACGCCCGCCACTGCCCGCTTCGACGACCAGGTGCTCGCAGACATCTTCATGGTGCTCGCTCAGGAGATCTGCGACAACGGCACCATTCGGTTCGGGGTGTGCGCAGCCGACGACTGCGATCACCTGTTCTACGACGCCACCCGGAACAGGTCGAAGCGATTCTGTTCCGACCCACGTTGCGCGAGCCGCACTCACACCGCCGACCACCGCAAACGCAAGCAGGCCAATTGATTGCGCCCGCAAATTACTGGTAGCATTCCTCGATGGGGATCCATCGGCTCAATCACGCAGTACTCCACGTGCGCGATGTGGCGGTGTCGAAGCGGTTCTACATGGACCTGCTCGGATTCCGGGTCGTCACGGAGTCCCCGGGCGCCGTCTTCCTGCAGGCTCCGGGTTCGACCAACGACCACGACCTCGGCCTCTTCGAGGTGGGCGCCGGCGCGGGTCCGAACCCATCGGGTCGCGGCACGGTCGGTCTGTACCACTTGGCATGGGAGGTCGAGACGCTCGGCGAACTGGTCGATCTCTCCTCGTCGCTGAGCGCAACCGGCGCACTCGTCGGCGCCAGTGACCACGGCACCACGAAGAGCCTCTACGCCCGCGATCCCGATGACCTCGAGTTCGAGGTGGTGTGGTTGATCCCCGCCTCCGAACTCACCGATGCCGATGTGGCCGGTCGCGCTCACACGACCGAACTCGAGCTCCCCCGCGAGCTCGCACGCTTCGGCCGAGACGCTCGCAGCGGCATCGGCATCTCGCGGGTGGAGAGTTGAAAGTCACTCAGCCGACCGCCGGCTCGACGTTTCGGTCGCGTCATCCCCGTGCAAGGCTCGAGCGATGAGTGACTCCACAGCACCGAACACGATCGAGTTCTGGATCGACCCCATTTGACCCTTCTGCTGGGAGACGGCCCGTTGGGTCGTCGACGAAGTGGTTCCGCATCGCGACATCGAGGTCGTGTGGCGCTCGATCAGCCTGCTCCTGAAGAACAACCCACCGGAGGACTCCGACTACTACGGGCCGGTCAAGACCACCCACGGGCACCTACGGGTGATGGAGGCGATCCGCGCCGCCTCGGAGTCGCCGTCCGACGCCAACCGTGACGTGTTCAAGCTGTACTGGGAACTCGGATCGCGAATCCACCACGACGGCGATCGCACACCCGACGTCACCGACGCACTGTCTGCTGTGGGGCTCGACGCGTCGTTCGCCGCGGCAGCGGACGACGAGCAGTGGGACACGGCCATTCAGGCCGCGATGGACGACGGACTCGGACTCGTCGGCAACGACGTCGGCACGCCGATCATCGCGATGAAGAACTCACACGGAGATCGCGTCGGCTACTTCGGCCCGGTCATCACCAAGATTCCTCGCGGCGACGACGCGCTGCGGATGTGGGATGCGCTCACCACGATGATGGACATCGACGGATTCTTCGAATTGAAGAAGACCCGGAGCGAGAGCCCCGACTTCGGCCCCCGCCCCGACCTCGCCTGATCTGTCATCCGGTGTCAGACACCGTTTGGTTGTCCATCGGTGTCTGACACCGTTTTGTTGTCGGGTGCGGTGGCGAGGATGGCGTAGAGCCGACGTGTTGCGTCGGCGAGCACCTTGCGGGCCTCGTCTGCCTGCTCGGGCGTGCCGAACCGACCGATCTGACGCACTTGGCCGACGAGTTCGGCAACGGCACCGCGCAGATCGCCGCGTCGCCCTGTTCCCGGCTCGTCCCACGGGGCAACGTCGTCGCCTCTCGAATCGCGCATCTCCGTGACTCTGGCTCGGCCGGCGGCGGTCAAGGTGAAGCGGCGTTTCCCGTCGACCTCCTCGGCTTCGACGAGGCCGCGCTCCTCCATCCGGTTCAGCGCCGGATAGATGGTGCCCGGGCGCGCAACCTCGCTCGCGCCACCACGGTGACTCGATCAGCAGCCGAGACGCGACGAAGCCCCGGGACCGACGGGGGGAGAATCGGTGACCGGGGCTTCGTTCGTGTACGACATCCGGACCGGATGGATCTGGGAAGAACTCGGGTCGGCAGGCTCAGGGGGAGGGGGTTGGGCCTGCAGGCGTTCCGGTACCGGATGTCGTTGTGTTGAGCCTGGTTCGTACCCCGGCCGATTTCGGATCAAACCGCGCTGAGAAAAGATTTGCGTCCGTCGAGTTCGACGTCAGGCGAACGCGTTCACGCCCGTCAGTTCAGCCGACAACGACCACAGTCGCTCGGCCTGTACGGGGTCGATCGCGTACTCGAAGACACCGACGAAACGAGCTGCGGGATCCGCTGGATCGGAGACCACGGCAACGTCGCAGTCCTCGCAGTACACCCCGCCCATGCCGTCCAACTGATTCGACGTCGCGCACCACAGCGTCGTCGTGGCGCCCTGCGTCGTCGACTTGAACCGCTCGTTCACGTTGCCCTCGTCGTCGACCCAACCCATCGCGACCATCTCCTCCTGCGGCAGGTGACGCTGCAGCGGAGTCATGATTCCCCCGGGGTGCAGCGCGAACGCGCGGACACCCGTCGACTGGCCGAGCCGATCGAGATGCACGGCGAACAGCGAGTTGGCGGTCTTGGCCTGGCCGTAGGCGACCCACTTGTCGTAGGAGCCATCGGCGAAGTGAAGGTCGTCCCAGCGGATCGGCGACAGCTTGTGCCCGGTCGACGACAGCGACACCACTCGCGCTCCAGCGGCCCCGCCGGCGGCGGCGATCAGAGGCCACAGTCGATTGACCAGCGCGAAATGGCCGAGGTGGTTGGTGCCGAACTGGGACTCCCAGCCGTCACCCACACGGGCCTCGGGGCACGCCATGACCGCAGCGTTGTCGATCATGATGTCGATCGGCGTGCCGTCAGCCAGTTGCGTGGCGGCGAACGCTTCGACGCTGATCAGGTCGGCGAGGTCGAGATCAGCGACGTCGATTCCCTCGATGCCCTCGTCGGCGAACACCTGGCGCGCATGATCCGGGCGCCGTGAGGGAGCGACGATCGATGCACCAGCGCCGGCGAGCGCACGCGTGGTCTCGAGCCCGAGCCCCGAGTAGCCGCCCGTGATCACGACACGCTTTCCGGTGAGGTCGACCCCGTCGAGGATGTCGGCCGGTTCGCTGCGCATCCCGAAACCGGAGTCGATGGGTGCCTGGGTCGAAGTCATGTCTGCGACCGTAGGCCAGCCGGATCATCGCTCCCGTCTCGAACCGGCGACCCGATCTCGGAGTTTGTCTTCCTGGTTCTGAACCAGAAAGACCAAATCGGTGTCAGCGCAGTGCGGGGCGGCGGGTGGGGTGTGGCAGGGGTCTGACCCACTCCACACCCCGGCGACTCGGTGTCAGCGTGGTGCGGGGCGGCCCGTGGGGGTGCCAGCGGGTGCG
>JBBSOH010000036.1:0-20916 GCA_038259945.1 Acidimicrobiales bacterium | reverse complement strand
CGCCGCCGCCGGGGCGGGACTTCGCCGCAGAACCACCCGAGGCCGGCGCGCGCGCGCCCACGGGGGTGGCGCGCGGGGGCGGGGTCTGGGGCGCCGCCGGGGTGGGCCCGCGACAACCCGGCGCCCCCCGGCTCTGCGCCGGCCGACCCGATCTCGTCGGCCGACCCGGACGCGCCGGACGGTGTGGACCCGGATCCGGTGTCGGCCGAAGGTGGGCAGTGTTCGCCCGGCGATGCCGCATCGATGGCGAGGCTGTGGAACGACGCGGCCCTCGATGCGATCCGTCTCGACTTCCCGGCGCCCACGGTGCACGCCCGCAACCTGTACCACCTGTCGGCCGCGATGTGGGACGTGTGGCGGGCTTACGAGCCGATCGACACCACCACGTCTGCCGTGTTCGTCGACGAGCACCGCACGGCCGACGACGTGGCGGCCGCCCGCGACGAGGCGATCGCCTTCGCTGCACACCGCGTCCTCACCCAGCGATACCGGCTCAGCCTCGCCGGGCCCGAGACTCGGCTGGCGCTGAACAACTCGCTGTCCACTGCGTGTGGCGTCCAGCCTGACTTCGCCGAGCAGAATCCCGACAGTGCATCAGCGTTCGGCATCGAGGTCGCCGACGAGATCCTCGCAGCAACGTTCGACGACGGCTCGCTCGAAGGTTCGGTGTACGTCGACGACTCGTACGGATCGGTCAACCCTCCGCTCGTCGTGGGTCGATCGGGGACCGAGATCGTCGACCCGGACCGGTGGCAGCCGCTGCTGTTGGAGAACAGCGTGTCCCAGAACGGCGTGCCGCTGCCAGGTGGACAGCAGACGTTCGTCGGCTCGCAGTGGGGGTCGGTCACGCCGTTCGCGATCGAGGTCGACGAGCAACCTCCGCTCGATCCCGGGCCACCACCTCGGATCTCCGACCCGTCCACTGCCAGGGAGTATCGCGACCAGGCGGTCGAGGTGATCCGGGCGTCGTCGGACCTGCAGGTGGGTGCAGCGAGGATCGACATCGGACCCGGTTCCGACGGCGTCGCCGTGCTCGACTACGAATCGTCGGGCGGCCACGACGTCAACCCCACCACCGGTGTTGCGTACGAGTCCAACGAGGTCGACGCCGCCGACTACTTCCGGGCGATCGCCGAGTACTGGGCCGACGGCCCCACCTCCGAGACACCCCCGGGTCACTGGAATTCGCTGGCGAACCAGACGTCCGACGCTCTCTTCGCCGACGACGCGACTCGGCCGGACGGGGAACGCCTGGAGTGGGACGTGAAGCTCGGGCTCGCGCTGAACGGCGCATTGCACGACGCGGCGATCGCTGCGTGGGGCAACAAGGGGTTCTACGACTCGATCCGCCCGATCTCGATGATCCGGTGGATGGCCGAACAGGAGGGGGCGACGTCGTTGCCGCTGGTGGATGGTCTGGTGGAGGTGGTGACCGAGGAGACGGGTGCGTTCGATGGACGCCATGCGGAACTCCCCGTCGGGTCCGTGGTCGTCCGCTCGTGGGCCGGGCCGCCTGAGAATCCTGAGATCGAAGCGGCCGGCACCGGATGGATTCGCGCCGTCGACTGGTTGCCGTATCAGCGGCCGACGTTCGTCACGCCGGCGTTCGCCGGGTACGTGTCGGGTCACAGCGTGTTCAGCCGAGCGGGCGCCGAGGTGCTCACGAATTTCACCGGCTCGGAGTTCTTCCCCGGCGGCATGTTCACCCGCGACGTGCCTGCCGGTTCGCTGCTCCACGAACTGGGTCCGACCGAGGACATCCAGTTGCAGTGGGCGACCTTCCGAGACGCAGCCGACGAGGCGGGTCGGTCGCGGATCTGGGGCGGGATCCACATCCCGGCCGACGACGAGGCCGGACGCGAGATCGGGCGTCAGGTCGGTGAGGCCGCGTGGGCGCGTGCCGAGTCGATCTTCGGCGCAACCTGATCGGGCGGTCGTCGACGAGCCGGACCGGCCGCGCGCTCGCGCCTCGGTCGACGATGCCCGGCGCCCGCTCCGGGCGCAGGTAGCGTCTGCTCGTTTCCAAGGGGAGTCGATGACGAAGTTCGTCCGTTTGTCACAAGATCACGCCTCCGGGCCGGTGGATGTCGTGGTCGACGTCTCGACGGGTGCTCCGACGATCGTCCACTGGGGTCGCTCGCTCGGCGGGGACATCGATCTGGAGTCCGTCGGCGTGGCGTTGGATCGGCCCGTCGTCCACGGAACCTTCGACACCGTTGCGCCCCTCTCGGTCGTTCCCGAGCACGGATCCGGATTTCCCGGTCGGCCCGGGCTCGTCGGTCGCCGTGGTGGGGGGCGTGCCTGGGCGCCGCGATTCGCCACGACGGGGCATCGCGTCGACGGCGGCACACTGGTCGTCGATGCGGTCGACGAGGTCGCCGGGCTCGCTCTGTCGACGACGATCACACTGGCCGAGACCCTGCGGGTCGCCGTGACGGTCACCAACACCGCACCACGCCGCTACTCGCTCGACGGGCTGACGGTCACCCTTCCGATCGCCGAACACGTCGACGAACTGCTCACGTTCTCCGGCCGCTGGGCGCGCGAGTTCCAGCAGCAGCGTCGCAGTTGGGTCGACGGAGAACTGTCGGTGGAGAACCGCAGCGGACGCACCTCGCACGAGGCGCCGCCGCTGATGTTCGCCGGTCGGTCCGGCTTCGGTGAGTGGGACGGCGAGGTCCACGGGGTCCACATCGCATGGAGTGGCAACCACACGTTGTTCGCCGAGCGACTGCCCGACGGTCGCCGCTACGTGCAGGCGGGGGAGTTGCTCCACCCCGGGGAGATCGTGCTGGAGGCGGGCGAGTCCTACACGACGCCCGACGTGCTCGGCGTGTACTCGCCGTCAGGACTCACCCCGGCGTCGTGGCAGTTCCATGCTGCGGTTCGCGCGTACGACGTGCATCCGACGGCGCCTCGCCCGGTGCTGTTGAACACCTGGGAGGCGGTCTACTTCGACCACTCCGCTGCGACGCTCACCGAACTCGCCGATGCAGCAGCCGACCTGGGGATCGAGCGTTTCGTCCTCGACGACGGCTGGTTCGGGTCCCGGCGCGACGACACCACCGGCCTCGGCGACTGGTGGGTCTCGAGCGACGTGTACCCCGACGGGCTGGAACCGCTGATCGGTCACGTGACCGGGCTCGGCATGGAGTTCGGGATCTGGGTCGAGCCGGAGATGGTGAACCCCGACAGCGAGGTGTTCCGTGCGCACCCGGACTGGGCGCTGACGACCGACGGCTACGAACCGGTGCTCGGCCGGAATCAACTCGTTCTCGACCTCGCGAACCCCGACGCCTACGAGTACATCGAAGGATGCCTCGACTCGCTGCTGCGCGACCACGACGTGTCGTACGTGAAGTGGGACATGAATCGAGACCACATCCAGGCCAGCGGCCGCAGCGGTGCCGCCGGTACTCACGCTCAGACACTCGCGCTGTACCGATTGCTCGACGGGCTGCGCGCCAAGCACCCCGGGGTCGAGTTCGAGTCGTGTGCCAGCGGTGGCGGCCGCGTCGATCACGAGATCCTCCGACATGCGGAGCGGGTGTGGACCAGTGACTGCAACGACGCGCTCGAACGTCAGGTGATCCAACAGGGGGCCTCGATGTTCATCCCGCCCGAGGTGATGGGCGCTCACATCGGCCCGGCCCGCTCGCACACCACGGCGCGGACCCAGTCGCTCGCGTTCCGAGCGGCCACGGCGATCTTCGGTCACCTGGGCGTCGAGTGGAACGTCACGACGCTGAGCGACTCGGAACGGACGAGGCTGCGGGCGATCATCGCGCTGCACAAGGACTACCGCGACCTGCTGCACGGAGGTGACGCAGTCCGTTTCACGACCGAGGCGGCGTACGTGGCCCACGGTGTGTACTCGGTGGATCGTTCGCAGGCGATCGTCTCGTTCGCGCAGCTCACGACGGCGTCGAGCCTGACGCCGCCGCCGTTGCGATTGCCGGGCCTCGAGCCTGACGCCCACTATCGCGTCGAGCACCTGCCCATCCCCGGCGAACGGTGGGGTGCGGCGAGGGTGCAACCCGCATGGTTGAGCGACGGCATCACCCTGACCGGTCGCCAGCTCGCCGGGCACGGAATCCAGCCGCCCGTCCTGCACCCCGAGTCCGCCGTCCTCCTCACCCTCACCCGCACCTGACGGGGTGTGGCAGGGGTCTGACCCACTCCACACCCCGTTTGCAGAGCGGTCGGCTCCCGGCGCAGTGGTGTGGAGTGGGTCCGACCCCTGCCACACCAGACCCCAGCCCGACCGCGACGGGTCTACTGTGCGGCGGGTGGGGGAGGAGCGTGCGCCGAGCCGGTGGTGGGGACTCACTGCGCTGATCCCGCTGGTGCCGTTCCTCGCAATCGGTGCGTTCGTGCCGCCCGGTTACCTGTCCCGGCTGTCCTTCGCCGGCACGCCGGACCGCTGGGTGTACTCCGCTCGCGGTGGCGATGCCGACGGCGGCTGGTTCATGTACGCGCCGGGAACCGAGTCGCCGTCGACGATCGTCTCGGGCGATCTGGCCGACGCTCGGATCGCTCTCGTCCTCGACCTGGTGTTCCTCTCGTCGTTCGCCGTGGTCGGATATCTCCTCCTGCGCGCCGGGCACCGGTACTGGGCTCCGATGCGTCGACGCGGCGACCGGTTCATCTGGCGGCACATGGCGATCGTCGCCCTGGTCGCCGGTGCACTCGATCTGATCGAGACCGGAGCGCAGCTGATCTGGCTCGACTCGTTCCCGTCCACGATCGTCACGCATGCCGTCGCCGTGATCGCGTGGTGGAAGTGGATTGCCTACCTCGTCGCCCTCGTCGGTCTCTTCGGTCTGGTGATCGGTCCGGGGCTGGCGCCGGTGATCCGGCCGGCCATGCGTCGCATCCTCGGACTCGCCGACGAGGCACTCGGTGTGCCGCCTCCACCGACGCGCCGCGGTGACGACGTGTCCGAACACGTGGCGGGCGAGGTGCTGGGCATCACCTGTTCGGGTGGAGGCATCCGATCCGCCGCCGTGATGATCGGAGCGTTCCGCGGGTTGAGCAGCACCGGCACGTTCCAGCGTGCGCGGTGGCTCCATGCGGTGTCCGGCGGTGGCTTCACCGCGGGCGGCTGGCGGGCCACGAGCCATCGTGACGACCGCGTCGATCTGTTCGGAGAGGACGATCCGTGGTTCCGCCACGTGCGCGAGCGTCGCCGCTACCTCGACAACGGCGTCGGCTCGATCGTCGGCGGGGTCGTCGGTGCTGCGGCACGCACGGTCGCCGTTCTCGGGAGCGTGATCTCCGGTGCGGTCCTCGTGGGCTGGCTCGCCGGGAGGCTCACCCGCAACTGGTCGGTGCACCCCGGATTCTCGAACGCCGAGGGCCCGGCGACGTCGCTGTCGACGCTGTTGGCGTGGCGTCTCGTCCTGCCCGGACTCGTCCCCGTCGTGGTCGCCGGCATCGTGCTCATCCTCAGCCGGACGACACACGACACGCGCACGCGGGCTCGTGCCAAGATCGTGGTCCCCGTTGCAGGAGGGGTTGGGCTGCTGCTGCTCGTCGCGCTTGTCGCCGTGCCCGTCGGCATCCGGTACGGGCGGCCCGTGCTGTCGCTGCTCCGCAACGGGTCGGCCGAGACCAACGCCGGCGTGCTCGGTCTGCTGTCGGCCGTCGGGTTGATCACCGCGATCCAGAAGCTCCTGACGGCCCAGATCAAGAAACGGTGGAGCCGCCTCGGTGGCGTTGCGCTCGGTGCCGGACTGCTGTTGCTGGCGGGCAAGGTCGCCGACGACCAGGCGAACCTCGAACGCTTCTTCCGCGGAACCTGGGTCCCGGTGGTTGCAGTCGTGTGGCTCGTCGTGGTCGACGTGCTGCCGTCGCACCGCTTGACGCTCAACGGTGTGTACCGCAAGCGGCTCGCCGAGACGTTCCTGCCGGGCATTCCCTCCGCCGACGAGCCGCTGTGGGCGGAGTACCGCAACGATGCGGGGCCCGAACTGGTGCTGTGTGGCACCGCCCATTCGAGCACGCTGCAGGCGGGTGGCCTCCCGGCCCTCGGTTTCAGCTTCCGGGCAGCCGGCGTCACGTTGCATGACGGAGCGTCGGCGCAGTGGATCGGGTACCCGGGAGGATCGTCGTGGGACGGGTTCCCGCGCAGTTGGGTGGTGTCGCGATCGATGGCGCTCGCGGGTGCGGCATTCGCCTCGGCGATGGGCCGCCAGTCGTACGGCACGACGAACTCGCTGCTCGCCGCGGTCAACTTCCGCCTCGGCATGTGGGTGCCGAACCCGAAGCGCGCCGACTGGTTCATCGACCGCAACCGATCGCCCCGCGTCCATCTCGGCTACTTCGTGAAGGAACTGTTCAACCGTTACGACCCCGACGACGATGCGTTCCTCTACGTCGCCGACGGCGGCCATCGCGACAACCTCGGCTTCGTCGAGCAACTGCGCGAGCGGCCGGACCGGATCATCGTCCTCGACGCGAGCGGTGATCGTCCGGGCACGTTCGGGACGATGAAGGGTGCGATCGAACTCGCCGACGTGGAGTTGGATGTGCAGGTCGACGTCGACTGGGAGCCGGTCGAGTGGCGCGACGGCGACGTGGCGATCGACTGCGTGACCACCGGCGCGGCGAGCTTCCGAGAGGGACCGGACCGTCGCATCGTTCATCGCACTCGACTGATCTATGCGAAAGCACAGATCAGCGACGCCGCCCCGTCCGACCTCCGCCAGTTCGCTGCAGCCAACCCGCCGTTCCCCGACTACTCGACCGGAGACCAGTACCTGTCCGAGGTCGAGTTCGACCAACTGGTCGCGATGGGTGAACACCTGGCAGCACGCATCGAGTCGATCCTCGACGACCCGTCCTGATCGACGACTCGACCTGGTCACAACCAGCCCGGAGGCATGCCACCAGGGCCACGGCGCCGGCCGCTGTTGTTCGCTCCCGGAAGGATCAACAGAGGATGATCGGTCAACGGGCGACGCCGCGGAAACGGAGCGGGCGTTCCTCGAGTTCCTCGAGGTGGTGGGCGGTCCAGCCGGCGACTCGGGCAACGGCGAAGAGCGGGGTGTCCGCCGGCAGATCGGCGACATAGGTGAGTGCGCCGAGCGCGAGGTCCACGTTCGCCAACCGGCTGACCAGCGTGCCGGCTGCCTGGACGGTGTCGTCGACCACACCCCACCGATCGTGTGGATCGGGGAGTTCGCGGACCCGATCGAGAAGCAACGAGAACCTGGGATCGCGGTCGCGGTAGACCTTGTGGCCGAAGCCCGGGACGCGTTCTCGGCGACGGCGGTAGCCGGTGAGCACCCGCTCCGCGCCGCCGGGTCCAGCGGCTTCGATCTGCTCGAACATCCGGTGCACGTGCGACGACGCAGCGCCGTGGAGATCACCCTCCACGGTGGCGAGACCCGCGATCAGCGACGCCACGGGCGATGCCCTCGCCGAGGTGGCGACACGGACGGCGAGCGTGCTCGTGGCCAACTCGTGATCGGCCAGGAGCACGAGCGTCGAGTTCACCGCCCGGACGAGCGCAGGTGCCGGGTCCTCCACCCACCGCCGTGTCAGCCGATCGGCGAACGAGGAGTGAACGTCACTCGGGCAGGATCGCGGAGCGATCGCGTCGAGGAACCGCACCGCGGTCTCGACGGGAGCGGAGCCCACGTCGACGTCGGCGGCGAGCCGGATCAGCGAGATCACGCTCGTCGGCGCCTGCCCGGTGCGGGCCGGCGAAATCGACCGCAACGCAGACTCGGTGAGCTCGCCCAGCGACCCGTGCCACAGCAGGTCGCACACCCGCTCGAACGGTTCGTCGACCAAGTCGTCGAACTGCACGCAGCGGTAGCGGATCCCGGCCTCGTCGAGTTGCGTGATGCACGTGGCGATCCGCACGTCGATGGTCGACGGCGGTCGGGTCGGCCTGGAGGAAGCCGCCGCGAGTGCGTCGAGTTCGGTGACGTCGAACAGCGACGATCTGCCGTCCGATCCGAGCGTTCGGTGGACACGGCCGCGGCTGACGTAGGAGTACAGCGTCGCCGTGGTGACGCCGAGGCGTCGTGCTGCCTCCGGCGCTCGCACCCAGGTCGTCATCGGGCCATCGTGCCCACACCGCAGCGGCCCGTCAACGTCGATCCGTCAACGTCGATCCGTCAACGTCGATCCGTCAACGTCGATCGAACAGCGAACCTCTGTTGTTCGCTCCCGGAAGGATCAACAGAGGTTCGGGACGGATCGACAGCAGTTCAGGAGGCGGACTGGAGAGCGGCGTGCATGGCGTTGGTGCCGGCGACGAGGGCGTCGGCCTGATCGGACGTGAGTGCGAAGAACGCCCGCTCCAGCATCGTGTTGGTGAGTTCCTCGGCTGCATCCATCCGCTCGTCGCCGTCGATCGGAACGGAGGGTGCCTCCTCCCAGCCGAACATCGCCACGTCGCCCGGTCGCTTGATCGCATGCGCTTGCGCATCGCTGAGCCCGCTGGCGAGCACGGCGCACAGGTGCACGCTGCCGCGCAGTTCGCGCAGCACTGCGGCCTTCTGCATGGCGCGTCCGGCGATGTCGTCGCTGCACGTGAGGCGTGCGGTGCCGGCGAAGAGCGGGAGGGCAGCGAGGTCGGCGTGGTCGATCACGAGGTCGGCCGCTTCCACGTAGGCAGCGAGGAGGTCGGGGTCGAGGTCGGCGAAGAGTTCACTTCCTCGTCGCCCGCACTCGTCGAAGTAGGCCTGGCCGGCTGCCGACGGTGACATCGACTCGCTCGCCTTCTCCCATGCGCTGGCGATCGTGTCGGGGTTGAAGTAGCCGAAGGCGGCCGACACGACAGCCGGCGGGACGTCGCCCAGCGCGCCGCCGCGACCCAGGATGTAGAACGTGAAGCCGTTCAGGCCGAGTTCCTTGCCGGCGGCCACGGTCGCCGGATGGAAGTAGAAGGAGGCGCCGATGTCGCCGGTGGGTCCGGCGATGGCAGTCAGGGTGTCACGTGCGGTCATGGGCGACATCGTCCCAGAACCGGTGCTCTCCGATCGAATGCACGGCTACGTCCGAACCGTCCCTCACGAATCCGTCCGGGGTCGGGATCGGGGGCACGGGTAGCCTCGGTCGGGTGCCAGAACGGATCACCACCGCCGACGTGAGCAAGGTGGCCACGCTGGCCCGACTCACGCTCACCGACGACGAACTCGCCACGGCGACCGTCGAACTCGGTGCGATGCTCGACCACTTCGCCGACATCGACGCACTCGACCTCGACGGCGTGGAGCCGATGAACAACCCGACTCACCTCGTCAACGTGATGCGTGACGACGTCGTCGGTGAGGTGCTCGATCGTGACGAGGTGCTGGCCGCTGCGCCGCTGGCAGAGGATGACCGCTTCCGCGTCCCGCCGATCATCGGACTGGACGACTGACCGTGCCCGACACGACGACCCATTCCGAACTCCCGCAGCACGCCACCCTGATCGCGGAAGGCGTGCGCCGCGGAACCCTGAGCGCCGTCGACGTGCTCGACGATCACCTCGCCCGTATCGACGCACGCGAGGGTGAGATCCACGCCTTCAACCTCGTGCTCGCCGACCTCGCCCGTGAGCGGGCTGCGGAGATCGACTCGATCGTCGCTCAAGGAGGCGATCCCGGAATTCTCGCGGGCGTGCCCGTCGCGCTGAAGGACAACATGTGCACCCGGGGCATCCCCACCACGTGCTCGTCCAAGATCCTCGGTGACTGGAAACCGCCGTACGACGCCACCGCGGTCATCCGCCTGCGTGAGGCGGGCGCCGTGGTGGTCGGCAAGACCAACCTCGACGAGTTCGCGATGGGCTCGAGCACCGAGAACTCGGCGTTCGGCCCGACTCGCAATCCGCACGACACGACCCGCGTCCCCGGAGGATCTTCCGGTGGCTCGGCGGCAGCGGTCGCCGCTGGTTTCGCATCGATCAGCCTCGGCTCCGACACCGGTGGCTCCATCCGCCAACCCGCCGCGCTCTGTGGCACCGTCGGCGTGAAGCCCACGTACGGAGCGGTCAGCCGCCTCGGCCTGGTCGCCTTCGGGTCGAGCCTCGACCAGATCGGCCCGTTCGCACACTCCGTCGACGACGCAGCGCTCACCCTCGAAGCGATCTCGGGGCACGATCCCGGCGATTCCACGAGCATCGAGCGACCGCCACTCGACCTGCGTTCGAAGTTGCAGATGGGCGCCGCCGGCCTGCGCGTCGGGCGGATCACCGACCTCCCGACCGGAGCGAGCCCCGACGTCCAGGCCCGCCTCGACGAAGCATTCGAGGCACTCGCCGCCGCCGGAGCGGAGATCGTCGACGTCGAGGTTCCCGCATTCGGATACGGCCTCACCGCCTACTACCTGATCGCACCGGCGGAGGCGTCGAGCAACCTCGCCCGCTTCGACGGCGTCCGCTTCGGCAGCCGGACGAGTGCGCCCGACACGAACCAGATGTACATGGCGACCCGCACCGACGGCTTCGGTGCCGAGGTGAAGCGACGGATCATGCTCGGCACCTACGCACTGTCCGCCGGCTACCAGGAGGCCTACTACGGCCGGGCCCAGAAGGTCCGCCGGCTGATCGCCGACGACTTCGCCGCTGCCTACGCACAGGCCGATGTGTTGCTCACACCGGCATCGCCCACGGTGGCGTTCGAGATCGGCGACAAGTCGTCGGACCCGCTCGCCATGTACCTCTGCGACACGTACACCATCCCCTCCAATCTGTCCGGCGATCCGGCGATGAGTGTGCCGTTCGGTACCGGCGACGGCGGCCTCCCGGTCGGTGTTCAGGTTCTGGCACCCGCCCTGCAGGACCACACGATGTTCCGTGCCGCCGCAGAACTGGAGCGATACATGTCCCTCTCGGTGTCTGACACCCACGGAGACGCCGAGCCGAAGGGTGCGAACTGATGAGTGGGCAGCCGCTGTACGTGAACGACGACGATTTCTTCCCGTCGAACGACGAGCACGAGCGCTGGGAGCATCAGGGCTACGAGATGGTCGTCGGGCTCGAAGTCCACGTCGAACTCGCCACGCAGACCAAGCTGTTCTCGGCGTCGCCGAACCGTTTCGGTGACGAGCCGAACACCAACATCGACCCGGTCACGCTCGGGCTTCCGGGTGCCCTTCCGGTCCTCAACCGACAAGCAGTGGAACTCGCGATGCGGCTTGGCCTCGCCCTGAACTGTCGGGTGCAGAAGTCGACGTTCGCCCGCAAGAACTACTTCTACCCGGACATGCCCAAGGCGTACCAGATCAGCCAGTACGACGAGCCGATCAACGCCGACGGCTGGCTCGACCTGCCCGACGGGTTCCGTGTCGGCATCGAACGCGGCCACCTCGAGGAGGACACCGGCAAGTCCACCCACGTCGGCGGCCCCGGAGGGCGCATCCACGGCTCCGACTACTCCCTCATCGACTTCAACCGCGCCGGCGTGCCACTCGTGGAGATCGTCAGCCGGCCCGACATCCGCCACCCCGAACAGGCCAAGGCGTACGTGTCGGAACTCCGGTCGATCCTCGTGGCCGTGGGAGCGTCCGACGCGAAGATGGAGGAAGGGTCGATGCGCGTCGACGCGAACGTCAGCGTGCGCAAGCCGGGTGCCGACTTCAACACGCGTTGCGAGATCAAGAACGTCAACTCGGTGCGCTCGGTCGGTCGCGCGATCGAGTACGAGGCGAAGCGCCAGATCGCCCTCCACGAGGCCGGTGAACCGGTCATCCAGCAGACACGCCACTGGGACGAGAACGACGGCAAGACCCACACCTTGCGCTCGAAGGAGGACGCCGACGACTACCGGTACTTCCTCGAACCCGACCTCGTCGCCGTCGACCCGGGCCCCGAATGGATCGAACGGGTGCGTGCCGCACTTCCGCCGCTGCCGGCCGCACGTCGAGCCACGCTCTCCGAGGCGTCAGATCAGCCCGCGAACTCCGAGGCGGTGCTGCTGGTCGTCGAGCGGGATCAGGACGAGTACGTGCTGAGCGTCGGCGCCGGCGGAGGCGATGTGGCGCTCGCGCTCAAGCACGTGAAGGAAGCGCCGGACCTCTCGACCGTCGTGCCCGCTCGTCGGCTCGCCACGCTCACCTCGATGGAGTCGAGCGGTGCGGTCACGGCGACGCAGGCCAAGACGATCGTCGACGCAATGATCGCCGGCGACGAGGAACGTGACCCGGAAGCGATCGCCGCTGTGCTCGGCTTCGAAGCGATGGACACGTCCGAGCTGGAGTCGATGGTCGACGAAGCGATCGCCAGCCAGCCCGAGGCGTGGGAGAAGTTCTGCGCCGGCGAAGGCAAGGCGATGGGTGCGCTCGTGGGCGCCGTGATGAAGGCGTCGAAGGGTCAGGCCGACGGCAAGGCGGTGACGGCGTTGCTCAATCAGAAGAAGGGTTGACAACGCACGTCGAGCGGTTGCGGTCGATCCGCCCGGTACGTCAACTCTCGTCGAGGAGTTCGTCGGCGAGGGCACGGCCACGAGGAGCCGTGTCGCTGACCGAGCCGTGGAGTCGGCGGCTGTTGCTGCTGAAGCCGGGGATCAGTCCGCTGGCGCGCACGGCCTGAACGACGCCGAGCACCGCCACCGCGAGGAACGGAATCAAGAACACCCCGCCCTGCCCGCCGACCTTCACGATGGCGATTGCGCCGAACGCAACGAGCGGAATGGTCGCCTTGGCGAGGGTGAGGTAGCGATCGGTCGTCGACATGGTTCCCATCGTGATGTCGGTGCGTGAACGCGCCGTGAACCGGAACGGCGGTGAAACGTCGTCGACATCGAAAACTCACTATCGTGCAGGAACCGTGGCAGTCGAAGAGCAACAGTGCGTGGCATGACGAGTTCCGGGCCGCAGTCGTGGTGGAAGGCGGTACTCACGTATCCGCCCACGTGGGCCGCAGGTGCGCTGCTCGCTGCCGTCGTGGCCGGGTTCGTGGTCGCCGTGGATCCGCCGCCGCTGATGGTCGGTGCGATGGCCGTGGTGGCGGTTCTCGCCGTCGCGGGCTGGCCGCTCGTGATGTCGATGACCGGCACGCTGTCGGGTCTCCAGTTCGCAGTCCCCGAAGGCGAGACCGAGGACCGGATGGCCACCGCCACGTTGGCCACCGAGCTCTCCGGGATCTCCGACTCCCAGCCGTTGGAGCAGCTGATCGCACTCGGCCAGAAGCGGGCGGCTCTGATCAAGGTGCTCGACCGTCGGCTCGATCGCAGCGAACTGACCTATTCGCGTTACGTGTCCACGTCGGAGCAGGTGTACCGCAGCGCGCTCGACAACCTGCGCGAGGTGGCGGTGGCGATCGACAGCCTCGGCAGCATCGACACCGGCTACATCAAGCGGCGACTCGCCGAACTGGACCGCGCAGGCGGTGAAACGGAGTCGGCCGAACGCGAGCGTGAGTCGTTGGCCCAACGAACGCAGCTCCGCGACGACCAGATGGCCCGGATCGAGCGACTCCTCGCACAGAACGAGGCGGCGCTCACCACGCTCGACCGGACGACGAGCGCCTTGGCCGACGTGCCGGTCGGGCAACGTCCCGAAGATGCCGACGCAGCGATGGCGGCCCTCGCCGACCTGGCCGATCGCGCCCGGCTGCTCGATGCCGAGGAAGGGGCATGAGCAGCGGTACGGCGGACACGGCCAAGGACGCGGCGGCCGAGGTGGTCGGGCGTTGGCTCTTGCTCGACGCCGACGATCCGGCGTGCGATGGCGCTCGCGACACGATCGAATCGCTCGGGCGCGACGTCCAACAGCGCGCTGGCCAGGCCGCCTCGGAGTTGCGGACGCCGCTCGCCGACGTCACTGCCCGCCGCGCCGATGGCGGCGAGATCGCCCGCACGCTCGCCGAACTGCGCGAAGAACTCGCCTCGCTCGACCCGTCCGAGATCGACGCCGACCCGGGTTGGTTCGCACGTGCGATCGCCAAGGTGCCCGGCGTCGGCAGCCCCGCCGACCGGTATCTCCAGCGACTGGAGAGCTCGCGCGCGAGGATCACAGCGACCGTCGAGTCGTTGGAAGCCGTCCGAGGCGTGCTGTCGCGGGACAACGTCACGATGCGGTCGGACCAGCAGCGACTGCACGATGTGTCGACGTCGCTCGACGATGCTGTTGCCGAGGTGCAGGCGTTCGACGACGCACTCGTGTTCGCGATCGACGTCGAGTTGCCGGTGGACGATCCGCGCCGACCGCTGTTCGAGGACGAGTTGTTGGACACGTGTCGTCGGCGGATGCATGACCTCGGCCAGGCCGTTGTCGTGAACGCGCAGGCGTCCGATGCGATCGAGTCGGTGATGCGGAACAATCGCGAGATGATCCGTGGCATCGAGCGCACGGGAGAACTGACGCTCGGTGCGCTAGCGGTTGCCGCAACGGCAGGCGTGGCGGCCAGGTCGAACGCCGCAGCGTTCGACGGGATCGATGCAGCCACGACGGAGCTGATCGCCGCGACCGAGGTACGCCTCCGCACCGAAGGACGCCAACCCGGTCGAGGCAACGACGACACGACGATCGAACTCGAAGCGCTGCGAGCGGCGTTCGACGAGATCGATGTCGAACTGAACCAGATCGACGGACGACGACGCGAGGCATTGCCGTCCGTGGAACGTACTGTTCCCGAAGTCACCCCCGTGACACGACAGGAGACATGATGAGATCCACCTTCATCCGCACCGCGTCGATCGGCATCGCCGCCATGGTGGTGGTCGCGTCCTGTGGCGGCGGCGAAGGCGGCGATGGTGACGAACCGCTCGAGCGTGACGCAGCGCTCGCGTCACTGAACGAACTCGTCGACGACATCGACTGGGTCGACGACACGGTCACCCGGCGCGCAGCCATTCCGCCGCCCTCCGGCGCCGACCTCGCGGCGACGCTTCCGCCGATCGACACGTTCGACATCACCGTGTCTGCACCGGCGGCCGACCCCGCCGCAGTCGTCGAGATCTTTGCATCGACCGAGAAGTCGGGAGACGGAACCGACGGTTGGATCAACGAGGTGGCCGAGGGGTTCAACAACGCAGGGATCACCCTGGCCGACGGCTCCAGGGCCGGCGTCGAGATCCGTGAGATCGCCTCCGGTACCGGCTACCAGTTCATTGCCAGCGGTACCGCACTTCCCGACGCCTTCAGCCCGTCGAACCAGTTGTGGGTCGAGATGGCGGCCGAGTTCCAACCGATGACCGAGATCGACCCGTCGCTCGTCTCCAACGTCGCCGGCATCGTGATGAAGACCGAGACGGCCGACGAGGTGCGTTCCGCCTACGGCGAGGCGACCCCCGAAACGCTCGTCGACGCCGTGATCGCGGGCGACCTCGTGATGGGCTACACCGACCCTTTCGCTTCGAGTACCGGATTGAACTTCCTGGTGACAGTTCTCGACGCCATCGCCGACGGAGACGAGGCGCGGATCACCTCGCCCGACGTGGCGAGCGTATTCGAACAGTTCCAGCGTCAGGTGCCGTTCGTCGCATTGACGACGCTGCAGATGCGCGACTCGGTCGAGAGCGACACCGGCACGCTCGACACCTTCGTGATGGAGTACCAGACCTTCATCAACACCGATTCGCTCCAGTCCGGCTACGAGTTCATCCCCTTCGGTGTGCGCCATGACAACCCGCTGTCGGCGGTGGGCGACATCGGCCCGGCCAAGACCGAGACGCTCCAGTTGTTCGCGCAGTTCGCCGAGAGCGACTTCGCCGACCTCGGTCGCGAGTACGGGTTCGACCCACCGGACTACACCCCGACCGTCGAAACGCCGACGGGCGCCACTCTGATCGAGGCGCAGGGCATCTGGAAGGACAAGAAGGATGGCGGGCGACCGGTGTCGACCGTGTTCGTCGTCGACGTCTCCGGTTCGATGGCCGGGACCAGGATCGACGCCCTGCAGTTGGCGATGCTGTCGGCTCGTGAGTTCATCAAGCCCGAGACCCGGGTGGGCATCGTCGAGTTCGACGATCGCGCATCGCTGCGACTCCCGATCGACGATTTCGACCTCAATCAGCAGGGCGGCTACTCCGCGGTCGCCGAGGACCTCTCGCCCGGAGGTGGCACTGCGATGTACGACGGGATCATCCTCGGGCTGTCGATGCTGGAGGCCGAAGTGGCCGCCAACCCGGACGTGAAGCCGCTCCTGGTGGTGCTGACCGACGGCCAGACCACCGACGGGCTCGAGTACGGCCGTGTCGACAACACGATCGCCGGCCTGCGGATCCCGGTCTACACCGTCGGTTTCGAAGCCGACCTCGACGAACTCGGTCGACTCTCCACGCTCGTCGAAGCAGCGAGCATCAACGCCGACCAGGACGACGTGGAGTTCAAGATCGCCGCCCTGTTCAACGCCGGCGGATGACCGGCATCGCTGATCTGATGACGCCCGTGAGGTGTGGCCGATGAAGCCGTTGGCGATCTGGGCGGTCGGGGTCGTGGCTGCGTTCGCCGCGCTCACCGGCCTCACGGGCGCGACCCGCGACACCGACCAGGTCTTCGTCGTCGTCGACACCTCACAACCGATGGGTGGTGTCTTGAATCGGGTCCCCGGGGAGCTCGATCGCATCGACGACCGGGAGCACACCGAGTTCGCGCTGGCGATCGTGGGCGCGACTTCGACATCGATCCACGGATATCAATCCGACCTCGAATGGGTGGACACAGAGGCATTCAGGCCGTGCTCCTTCGAGGGAATCAACGAGTTCCCCGCGGCGGCGTCGGCCGACGAGCGGATCCTGGTCACGAATGCGGACAACGTCGCAAGGTGTTCGACCAGCGAACTCGACGGGTGGACGATCATCCAACTCCGCTGAGCAACGGTCCACGCATGCGAGCCGGGCCGGCAGTACGCCCCGCATGACCACCGGTCACGCTCGCACGTTGGAACGATGTCGGTATCCGAACCGTGTCAGCAGACACCGTTTGGTTGTCAAACGGTGTGAGGCACCGAATGACGGAGATGGTCGACTCGAGCCTGCGGATCGAACGGCGTTCGGGGCATCCCGTGAGGCAGTTCCGGGCTTCGATGATCCGAAATGGCAAGCTGGCCTGCCGATCGGGCTTTCGATGTGCGGTATCGGCAGGCCAGCTTGCGTTCTACGTTCCTCGTACCCCGGAACCGACACCTCTCACTTCGAGGTCTCCGCTATGGAGTCGATCGACTCAGCGAGCGTCCTCGCCGTGGTCGCCGTGGTCGCCGTGGTCGCCGTGGTCGTCGTGGTCGTCGTGGTCGTCGGGGTCCTCGTGGTCGTCGGGGTCCTCGTCGTCGGAGTCGCCGGTGTCGAGGCCGAGTTCCCGGACCAGTGCCTGCAGTTCGCCCGTGTCGAGGCTGTCGGCGAACATGTCCTGCATCTCGTCCTGAGTGGCCGCGACTTCGAAGAGTTGACCGATCGTGATCGCGACGGTCTCGAGCTTGCGTGTGGCGAATCCTTCGAGCATCGACTCGGCCATGTCGTCGTTGATCGGCAGGAACCCGCCGAACGCCCGGAACGTGTCGCCGACGGGCACGAGTCGCCCGATCAGCTTCCACCCGGTGTCGAGTGGTTCGTCCGGGACGGTGTCGACCACCGTCATCCGTTCGCGCGTGGCGAGGTCGATCACGTCCATCGTCCCCGGTCGGGATCGGACGACCTCGTAGACGCTGCGGCTCGCATCGATCCAGCTCTGGACCAACTCGATTTCGTCGGCGGGAAGCAGCGACCGTTTCGCATCGAGGAACCACTGGGCGACGCCGCCCTCGAACAGCGCGAGGTCGATCGGCAGGTAGGACTCGTGGACCATCGACCGCAGATCGTCGGACGCGACCCCGGCAACGACGTCGTCCGCGATCACCTCCGGAAAGTTCGAGTTGTTCACGCCGATGAAGCGCATCAGCTTGACGTACAACCACCCCGCCCGATCCTCGAGCGGGTGCATCTCGTTGCCGAGGTGGCAGTGCTTGTACTTCTTGCCGGATCCGCACGGGCACCGGTCGTTGCGGCCCGCCATCGGCCGCGGACGGATCACAGCGAACGGGGCGATCTCCTCGGCCAGTTCGGCACCGAAGCCATCGTCGGCGGAGAAGGGATCGAACTCGGTGTCGAGGTCGATCTCGACGTTCACGCCCGCTTCGCGTAACAGTTCACGCGCCGCCACGGGGTTGCCCCGGTCGGCCTCGATCGCAGCGAGTTCGCACAGGACGAGGTGGTGGCCGGTCGACCGAGCCGCTTCGAGTGTGGCGATCGCGTCGTCGGTGCGGGCGAACCAGGCGTGATGGCGGGACCGCAGCCAGGCGACCCCGGGGCTCGCGTCATCCGCGAGCGACTCGACGAGCTGATCGAGCGGGCGACCGAGAAGATCCTCGTCGGACCAGCGTGCCCAGGCCGCTTCGGCGACGGCCCGGTCGTCGAGTGCGGCGACCAGAGTGGCAGGGTCGATCGGCGCATCGTTGGAGCGTGTGCTGTCGGGAGTGTCGGTGTGTTCGTCGTCGCCGGGCTCGTCCACGGTGACGCTGTCGACGAGCGCTTGGAAGGCCTCGGCCTGAGCGGCATCGAGCCCGAACTCGATCGTCGCCCGGTGCACCCGCTCGACCGAGTCGCTCGCGACGGAGTCGCCCTGCCCGGAGTCGTCCTGCGCAGAGGGGTCTTTCTTCACCGGGACGTCGGTCAGATCTCGGTCGTCCTCGGTCATGTCGAGGATCCTTCCGACGACGGTGCGAGTTGGGTGTCGAACCATGCGACGACCTCGCCGATCACGTCATCACGTTCGGGTTCGTTGAAGCACTCGTGACGCAGCCCCGGCCAGACACGTCGGGTCACGTTGGGGAGTGACTCGAGAGGCTCGGACGCCGACGTCGGCACGAGCGCATCGTCGGCGCCGTGCAACACGTAGGTCGGAATGCGGAGCCGATCGAGCGACGTGCCGACGGCCTTCATCGCCCGCAGGATCTCACGACCGAGCCGCGCTGTCGACGCCGGGACGCGTAGCGGGTCGCTCTCGTAGTCCTGCTGGACCTGGGGGTCGCGCGACAGGAGGCTGCCGTCGAAGTCAGCCGGCACCTTCATCTTCGGGACGAGTGTGCCGAGCAGCGGAGCTCCGGCCCGCTGCCACCCCGGCAACTTCGCCGCGAGGGCGGGAGCAGACAGAACTGCCAGGTCGGGCTGGGGGCGGTCGCTGACGAGGTAAGCGGTGGCGACCAGGCCACCGAGCGAATGCCCGAGCAGGATCACCGGCACCCCGAGTTCACGGCGGTCTGCGATCAGCGGTTCGATGTAGGTGAGGAAGTCGTCGAAGGAGTCGACGTACGCCCGCGGTCCGCCTGATCGACCGAACCCGCGCTGGTCGTGAGCGAGCACGTCGATCCCCGCAGCGGCGAACGCGGCCCCGACGTGCTCGTAACGCTCGGCGTGCTCACCGATCCCGTGCACCAGCACCATCGCCGCACGAGGCACACCTGTCGGCGACCACCGACGCCGGAACTGATCGAACCCGTCGTGGGTCGTGGCGGTTGCGGTCGTCGATTCGATCACGCAGGAAAGCTACCCACGACCGATCGAGGCTCCTGTCTCTGCACGATGACCCGGTGGATTCAACGTTCCCCGAAGTACGCGCCGCGGACGACCCCGTGCATTCCGGCGACGGCATTCGACGGGAACGCCTCGGTGCGGCGATTGAGTTCGGCCACCTTCAGGTTGTGGAAGCGTCGGGCGGCACTGATCCGGTCCTCGGTGATCGCGAGGTCGTGCTGGAGCCGCAGGAAGTTGGCCTGGGTGTTCAGCTGTGGGTACAACTCGCGAAGTGCCACGACCGCTCGGGCCGATGCTGCGAGTTGGTCCTCGGGTCCCGATCGCGCCGCGGCGCTCCGTTCGACCGTGGATGCCGTGCGCTCGCGAGCGACCAGTTCGTCGAGGATCCGGCGCTCGTGGACAGCGGCAGCCTGCACGCTCTGGACCAGTGCAGGGATCAGGTCGTGTCGACGCTGGAGTTCGAGGTCGACGACGGCCCAGGCGTCGGCGACCGTCTGGCGTGCCTGGACCAGCCCGTTGTAGGACATCAGGTACGTCACACCCGTGACCACGAGCAGCAGGAATGCACCGACGGCGAGGGCCGCGATCACGTCGGGCCTCCCGAAGCCTGACCGACGATCGGATACAGCGAGGTGAGGACGGCGGGAAACTGGCCGGGGACGCTGAGTGCCCAGTCGAGGAACCCGAACTGGGCGTCGATCTCCATCCGGCTCGTGATGCACAGCAACCAGGGGCCCCACAACTCGAAGGTGACCGAGCCCGGACCGTTGGGGATGTATCGGAGCAACCAATCGATCGCGCTGCTGTCGAGGAGCGTGATCGCGAAGCGCTCGTCGTCGCCGTTGATGCGGTACACGTCGTTGAACCGGACCGACTCGGTTTCGATGTCACGGATTCCGAGCCGTTGGCCGAGGTTGGTGAAGAAGTTCTCGGTGGCGATCTTCGTGTGGGGCGCGGTGAAGGGGAGCGCGACCAGCGCACACGTCCGTTTGTGGGTGGTCTGGTTCTTGCCGCTTCCGGTGGTGTACGTGTAGTCGAACACCGAGTCCGAGGACCCCGGCCGCCACAACTGGTTGGCCACCTTCTGGCCGTGTCCGGCGCTGAACGCGTCGAATCGCTGGGGCGGCGGACCCTTCGTGCTCGCGTCGATGAGGAACCCGTAGTGAGCTGCGAGGGCGATGGCGCGGGCGCGTTGACGGGCAGCTTCGCGTTGCGCTCGGATGATCAGGTACACGGCGAGGGCGGCCACACCGCCGAACATGATGGTCGGAACGACCGCGACCAGGAATCCGAAACCGCTGTTCGCCGAACCACCACCGGCGTCGCTCGCCGCGAGGTACATGTCGATCGCCGACCGATGGTTCACGAGAGGACGGGAAACCGCTGATATGTGTCGATCAGCAGGTCGACGATGTCGGGCAGGTGCGGTGACTCGTCTCGACCGATCAGATCGCGGGCGCGCAGGTCGTCG
>JBBSOH010000035.1:0-21378 GCA_038259945.1 Acidimicrobiales bacterium | reverse complement strand
ATCAACCGGTCCACGTCGCGCTCGTTGTTCAAGCGACCCGCCAGCTTGAACATGTCGACCACGGTTCCCTGCTCGGAGATCCACGACGTGATCCGCGGGTGGAACGATCTCGACGGGCGACGCAGTGACTCGGTGATGTCGCCGGGGAGGAACCGTCCGCGTTCGTCGGTCGATGCGATGCGCAGCCAGGCGAGGACACTGCGCACCGATGTGCGGTCGCAGAACTCGGCGCCGACACCACCACTGCCGGGGATGCCCTCGCCGACCAGCGCGACCTGGACCGGCGCGAGCACCGCATTCACGCGGGCGAGCACGGCCACGTCACGGGTCGATGCTCCCGATGCGAGTGCGGCTCGGACGGCGTCCGTCGCGTCACCGACCGGGTCGGCACTCGTTGCGATCGACCACCCGCCCGGGTCGGTGGAGTGGGCCCGGATGACCTTGTCGACGCGGCGCCGATTGTGACGAAGGAGTCGGTCGGCGACCTCGACGATGCCCCCCGGACATCGGTAGTTGACCTCGAGCGGGTGGGCACCGGCACCGGGGAACAACTCAGCGAAGTCGATCAGCCAGCCCGGATCGGCACCGTTGTAGCCGTAGATCGTCTGGTCGTCGTCGCCCACGCCGAACACGGCTCCGCCGGGAGCGGACAGCAGCCGGATCATCAGGAGGTGGGCCGGTGTGAGGTCCTGGAACTCGTCGACGAGCATCGTCCGACACGCTCGTTGCGCCGCACGCCGCGCGACGGGGTCCGAGAGCAGGACCATCAGCGCCCGGTACACCTGGTCGTCGAAGTCGACCGCGCCACGACGTTCGAGCGCCGTGCGATAGGCGGGCCAGAAGGCGGCGAACCCGTCGACGTCGCCGTCGTAACGGGCTTCGGCGTCGGCGGGCGACACCAGGCCGAGCCGCACCAGGCTGAGTGCCTCGATCCAGGGGGCGACCGGGTCGCTGTTGCGACGCTTGGGGAACGACACGGCGTCACCGATGATCCGGCGCACGTCGACTTCGTTGATGGTGCGCCACTGCTTGGGCTGGGGAGCGAACGGAGCCGAGCCGTTGACGATCGCGAGTGCGATCGCATTGAGGGTACGCACATGGAGATCGGGCAGGTCGGGCGTGCGTTCACGCATCTCCTCCTGTGCCCGCTTGTTGAACGCGACCAGACTGACCGCCGAGGGCGGCAGGTTCCAGTTGCCCAGCAGGTGACGGGCGCGCTCGGTGAGGACGCGGGTCTTGCCCGACCCGGCGGGTGCGATGATCCGCGCCGCGCCGCCGGGGTGCGTGACCGCGGCCAACTGGTCGGGCGCCAGTTCGGCATCGCAGACGTTCGTGGTCGCAACGCCAGGCGCGCCGTGCTCGACCGAGACCACGTGGACGACCGGGACACCGTCGATCGGTTCGCGATATCCGATCGGGCCGCCGTCGAGCCAGACCGCCGTTCCGTCGGCGAGCAGGACGTCACCGGCCTCGCCCGACCGCACCGGTGCCAGCCCGGCGGCGACGGCGGTGTCGAGTGCGTCCCAGGTCGGCTGCCTGCGCAGGTCGATCGAGTTCGACCAGAGCAGATGGTGGAGTTCGTCGCCGACGAACTCGAAGTCCGCGCCGACCGCATACGGTTCCGCCTTCGTGGCGAGCATCGGAATGCGCCCGGCGCTGACCTTGTCGGAGATCTCTGCGTCGAGTTCGATCACCAACCGTTCACGCCCGGCGGCCGCCGCCCGCAGCCGTTCGATCAGTGATGCGGGATCGGCACGGGATTCCGCAGTGACCTCCACCCTCGCCGCCGTAGTCCACGGCGCAGGCACGTCGGCTCCGACGACGACCACAACGTGGCGACCCAGCGCTTCGGGACCGGCTTGTGCCGGCGCCACACCGCGGGTGATCGAGTCGGCGGCGGTGCCGACCGGCGCACGGCGCGGCGTCGACCCACCCGACCGACCGACGAAGGACGCACCCGGAGGGACGTCTGACGGCGTCGACCACTCACTCACCGCTTCTCGACCGTCCGGTGCGGGCGGCGCCTGCGCATCGGACGGGGGCGGGACGTCGTCGCCGGATCGGCCCGTCGTGGTCTCGACGCTCTGCTCACCGTGCTCGGTCCAGCAGGCACGGACATCGGCCGGCCGAGCATGTTCGCCGCCGCAGTACGCACACGAGATCGCCATCGACGGCACTGTAGCGAACGCCCTCGAAACCCGCACACCTGTTCGATCGGCGCCAGCAGAGTCGTCGAACGCGTCAGCGGAACAGTGCGCTGACCCGGTCGCCGACCTCGGGGATGCCGTAGGTGACGCAGATGCCCGCGGCGTTGACGGCGAGCATCGCCAGGACCAGCGTCGACACGACAACCGCTTTGCGTCCGCGTGGCCCGCTGCCCGCACCCAGTGGTGCCGGCATGTACCAGGCCGGCAGCAGCGCGGCTCCCCGATCGAGACCACCGAACGGAACGGCATCGTCGCCGATCACGACGTCGTCGGGGTCGGTCGCGAGCGCCAGGGCCGTCAACTCCTCGTCGGTGAAGTCCGGCTCCATCCCGAAATGGTAGACGACCCCGGATCCGTCCGGGCGTCGGACCGGACCGATGGCGAACACCGGCCGATCGCGGGCGAACATCACAGGTTCAGGATCCAGGTGGACCCCAAGCGCACCGACGGGTCGATGCGCATGCCGTGTCTCGACCGCGATCGGCCAGGGGGTTCAAGATAGAGGTCGCACGCTGTGGAATGGAAGAGGGACAAGCCTGTGAATTGCCCTGTGAATTGCGGCTGCGACCTGTGGACTCGTGTGGATTGCGCGGGTGTGCCCTCACCCGACGACGAGACGTTCGTGTTCAGCCGTTGGCGCCGACGCCGGGGCGTGGTGCCTGCTTCTCCATGAGTTCGAGCTCACGGTGGAAGTCGGCAGCGGCGTCGAAGTGCTTGTAGACGCTGGCGAAGCGAAGGTAGCTCACGTCGTCGACGGCCCGGAGTTCCTCGAGCACGGCCAGCCCGACCACCGCGGAGCTGACCTCGTTTCCGTGCAAGCGCAGCGCGTCCTCGATGCGCGTTGCCATCCCGTCCAGGTCAACGTCGGACACCTCCCGGCCCTTCGTGGCGGCAGCGATGCCCGCAACCAGTTTCGAACGGTCGAACGGTTCGGTCTCCCCGGTCGTCTTGTTCACACGCAGAGGTGCGTGGTCGACACGCTCGAACGTGGTGAAACGGTCGGCACAGGTGAGGCACTCTCGACGTCGCCGGATGGCCGTACCGTCCTCCGCAAGCCTCGAGTCGATCACCCGGGTGTCATCGGCACGACACATGGGACACTGCACGTGGAGACGATACCCGTCTCGACGATTGTTGAGGACGCACCGACCTCGGGTGCGGCATCGGGCGGATGCTCCATGACGGTCGACGCCCCGCGATGCGTCGCCGAGCGTTCAGGTGGTCAGAGCAGCGCTCGAGGCAGATGGATTGCTTGCCCCACCTCGACACCGGTGCTGCCGTTGAGCATCACGAGTGCGTCCACGTATCGATCCCGTCCGACGTCGCCGCGATGAGCATCAGCGATCGACCAGAGCGTGTCGCCCGAACGAGCGACATGGACGTCAGACCCGACCGTCGACCCGTCGACCGGGTCGACAGCCGACCCATCGCGCGCGGCGGCCGACCCGGGGGCGGCCGCCGACGCGGGTCGGCCGGCGAACCCGGTGGAGACCTGACCGACCAGCCAACCGGCGGCAACGATGCCGCACGTCAAGAACAGCAGTGCAGCCATCCGGCGCGCTGCGTAGTTCGGTCGCGTCCCGACCGAGCGATTCGTCCGACGGCCTGTCGGGCCGCGTGTCGGCCGATTCGTTCCACCCTGCAGATCGGTGCAGCGGACCGACACCGGCCACGCAAAGCCGTGCGCTCGGGCATCGTCGCCTGCTCCTGATCGGCCATCGCACCGCACGACACGTCGGTAGCGGCTGGCAGGCCCGCCCACCAGGGTGTCGCCGGTGCGATGATCGAGGGTTTCCGTCGCCCGAGGGGCGCAGGTGAGATCGGTGGTCATGGCGCTCCCCAACAGAGACGAACTTCGGTGATGCTGTTCGGTCGAACGATCCGAATCAAACAACTGTTCGACATTCAACACCCGATCGAACGGTCGCGTCAACCTGATCGACGATCTTTCTCGAACACATGTTGCCAGTACAGATGTTTGACTCCGTTCCCCCGAAGCCGTATCGTGTTCGGATGGCCCCACGAATCAGCAAGCGGCAACGTTCGATCCTCGACTTCATCGAACAACAGATGCGTGATCGAGGCTTCCCGCCGTCGGTCCGCGAAATCGGTGATGCCGTCGGGCTGACCTCGCCGTCCACCGTCCACAGCCATCTCAACACGCTCCAGCGACTGGGATACCTCCGGCGCGACCCGGACAAGCCCCGCGCCATCGAGGTGCGATTCGACCCGAACAGTGGCGCAGTGATGGATCGTCGCCCCGCTCGCTACGTGCCGCTCGTCGGTGACGTGGCGGCCGGCACCGACGTGCTCGCCGAGGAGAACGTCGAGGAGTTGCTGCCCGTGCCGGTCGACTTCACCGGAGAAGGCGAACTGTTCATGTTGCGCGTCCGCGGCGAGTCGATGATCGAGGTCGGAATCATGCACGGCGACTACGTGGTCGCCACGCAGGTCGATCACCCGAACAACGGGGACATCGTCGTGGCCGGCATCCCGGGAGGTGAGGCCACCGTCAAGACCTACGAGCGGTCCGGCGCGATGGTCACGCTCGTCCCGGCCAACCCGTCGATGGAGCCCATGACGTTCCACGCCGACGAAGTCGAGTTGTACGGCAAGGTCGTCACCGTCATGCGTCGTTACTGAGGCCCGCTGACCGGCCCCGGCCCCGGCCGCCTACTCCGGTGGTGGAGGCGGCGGCCGTTCCTGGGTGCTGCGGTCCTGTCGGAGGCGAGCAAGGAACTCGGCGTCGGGGGGCGCTGTTTCCGATGGATACTGTTGCGGCGCCGAGTCGTGAGGTGCCCACTCGATCGGTTGCGCGCTTCCTGCGGGGTCGACAGGGGCCACGGGGAACGTGGGCTGGCCCGGAATGTCGGGTCGACCGGGGACTCCTGTGGGAGGCGGCCGGTACTCGGGCTGTGGGGGCGTGACCCACGGCTGTCGCGGCGCCGACGCCTGCGGCGGGTATCCCTGCTGGGGGTTGGCCGGCTGCGGGTGGCCCTGCTGCGGATTCGCCTGCTGCGGAGACTGGGGCTGTCCGTACACCGGGGGACCCGCTTGACCGTACTGCGGCTGCCCGCCACCGTAGGTCGGCTGTTGGCCGTACTGCGGCTGTGGGGACACGGGAGGGCCACCGTACTGCGGGGGGCCACTCTGCTGCCCGTAGACCGGGGGACCCTGGGGAACTCCGCCGGGCACGAAGACACCCGGTTGTTGATGCACCGCAGGGTTCCACTGGCCAGCGGCGACGGTGGCGGACGACTTGCGCGATCCGCGCAGCACCAGAGCGAGGCCGACCAGCAACCCGACCACGCCTGCTGCAACCGCACCGATCCGCAGCGCGGCCACGCCTTCGTTCGGGTTGCGTCCGACCGCCACGGCGAACACGTCGTCGACGTCGGCCTCCACGCGGATCACATGGTCGTCGGTGTCCTCGATGTCGACACTCCGGATGGCCACCCCGCGAAAGCCGCTCTCGTCGTACTCGACGTCGCCAGAGGTGCGGTCGAGATCGATCTCGTTGTTGTCGGGATCGAAGAGCATGATGTCGACGTCGGGAGCGTCCTGGTCGGAGTTGTCGAACGCGCCTTCGACGTCGCAGGTGCCGCGGACGCCGTCGAGTGTTCCGGCGGTCTCGACGAAGAGGAGGTATTCGCCCGTCTCGATGAAGTCGAGCGTGGTGTCGCAGCCGATCGGAGCGCGTGCGAAGCTCTCGATCGTGTTGCTGCGGCGCTGCGACGCCCCGTTCCACAACAGCACCGCGCCCACCAGCCCTGCGACGATCGAGATCGCACCGAGCGCGATCCAGACGCCACGCCGTGACGATGATCCGCTCATGTCGACCCGTTCCTCGTGTGACGCCGCAGTCGTTCCGCGACGAGTTCGATCTGATCGTCAGGTTGTACCACGGCCACGCGAACGTGGCGTGCACCCGCCGATCCGTAGAACTCGCCCGGACTCACCACGGCGCCTGCAGCAAGGCCCAGTCGGGATGCGTAGTCCCAACCGTCATCGGTGGGGATCCAGAGGTAGAACCCACCGTCAGGGGTGCTGACCTCCTCGCCCGACCAGTCGCTCAGCACACCGGCCATGAGATCCATACGGCGTCGGTAGCGGTCTCGCTGCACCTCGACGTGCTCGTCGTCGTCGAGGGCGACGACGGTCGCCGTCTGCACCGGGCCCGGCACCATCAGCCCGGCGTGCTGCCGCACGGATCGCAGATACTGGACGATCTCGGGATCGCCCGCGTAGAACCCCGCACGGGCGCCGGCGAAGTTCGAGCGCTTCGAGAGGGAGTGGACGGCGACCACGCCGTCGAGGCCGTGTTCGAGGATCGTGCGCCCTCGAGACGCCCACGTGAACTCGATGTAGCACTCGTCGGAGAACACCGGCACGTCGTGTGCACGACCCCAGTGCGCGGCTGCCTCGAGGTCGTCGAGTTGGCCCGTCGGGTTGCCGGGGCTGTTGCTCCACAACAGCAGAGCCCGTGCGGCGTCGGTCGGATCGATCGCGTCGAGATCCATCGCGCCGTCGGCTCGGAAGGGAACGGGCACCGCCCGACAGCCGGCGAGGGTGGCACCCATCTCGTAGCTCGGATAGGAGATCGCGGGGAACAGGACCGTGTCGCGTTCCGGAGTTCGCAGCGCCATGAACTGCGGAAGCAGAGCGACGAACTCCTTCGAACCGACGGTGGCGGCGATGTTGTCGGCCGGAACGTCGACATCGAAACGTCTCCCGAACCAGCGCGATGCAGCAGCGCGGTATGCGGGCGTGCCCATGCTCGGCGGGTAGGAACGTTCGGCGTTGCTCGTGGCCAAGGCGGTGACAACAGCCTCGGGTGGTGCATCGAACGGTGCCCCGATCGAGAGATCGACGATGGAGTCGTGGCGTTCGAGGATCTGCGCCTTGAGGTCGTCGAGCCGTGCGTACGGGTAGGGGGGCGGAACGAAGCCGGTCACGTGGTCGCATCCTGAGTCGACACGACGAAGTCGCCGAGACGTCCGGCCGAGGCATCGGACAGGCGAGCGCGCACCGTCCATCCCGCTTCGTCGTCGGTCGTCGACACGATCTCGCCCTCGCGATGGACCGACGCCATGACGTCCCCTCGGTCGTACGGGACGAACAGGTCGTAGACGACGGCCAGCGCACGCAGGCGGTCGCCGATCGCGCGCAGGAAGTCGTCGAGCCCCTCTCCCGTCGCTGCGCTCACCACGACGGAGTCGGAGAACTCGGTGAGCAGGTCCTTGGCGGCCTCGGGATCGAGGTCGGCTTTGTTGATCACGAGGAGTTCGGGCACCTCGGCTGCGTCGATCTCGCGCAGGACCTCGTGGACGGCGTCGATCTGACCGTGGGGGTCGGGAGCGCTGGCGTCGACGACGTGCACCAGGTAGTCGGCCTGCGCAGCGACCTCCAGGGTTCCTTTGAACGATTCGACGAGCCCGTGCGGAAGACGGCTGATGAAGCCGACGGTGTCGGTGAGCAGCACCGGCTCGCCGCCGGGAAGAGCGAGTCGACGCGTGGTCGGGTCGAGCGTGGCGAACAGACGGTCCTCGCTCAGCACTCCGGAGTCGGTGAGCGAGTTGAGCAACGTCGACTTGCCGGCGTTGGTGTAGCCGACGATCGCGACCGAGGCGAGACCGCTCCGACCACGCCCCTGGCGCTGCAGAGCACGCGTCTCGGAGAGCGCGTCGAGGTCACGCTCGAGCTTGGTGATGCGCCGCATGATCCGGCGTCGGTCGGTCTCGAGTTTCGTCTCACCCGAACCGAATCGGCCGCCCACGCCACCACGTTGCTGGGACATCTTGGCGTTGGCCCCTCGCCGCAGACGCGGCAGGCGATAGCGCAGAAGTGCGAGTTCGACCTGGGCCTTGCCCTCCATGGTGTGCGCGTTCTGGCCGAAGATGTCGAGGATGACCGCAGTGCGATCGAGCGCCGTGCGCCCGAGGAGCTTCTCGAGTTTGAACTGCTGGGACGGCGCGAGTTCGTTGTCGAACACCACCGTGTCCGCATCGAGCGCCAGACACAACTCCTTCAGTTCCTCCACCTTGCCCTTGCCGATGTACCACGTGTGGTCGGGGGCGGCTCGACGTTGGACGAGGCGCGCCACCTCGTCGGCGCCGGCGGTGTCGACGAGCAGCGCCAGTTCGTCGAGGCTCGCATCGACGGCCTCGTCGGTGTCGCCCGGAAGCGCCACCGCGACGAGCACGATCTTCTCCCTGATCGTGCGATCGATCAGTGTTCCGGCGAGCGCCTCGTTGTACGGGGTGTTCGGCGAGTTGGGGCTCGGTGCATTGGTGTCCGTCACGCGTGTTCGACCTCGATGGTTGCGATGTGGGTGGCCGGCCCGGTCAGGATTGCCCGGGGCGGGGTGTTCTCGTCGAACGACACGACGGCGTCCCCGCCGTCCATGTGGACGATCACTTCTGGCTCGATCGGCGGCACGAGGCCCCACGACCGTGCTGCGAACGCCGACGCACAGGCGCCGGTGCCGCATGCTGCGGTGATGCCGGCGCCACGCTCGTGGACCCGCATGGTGATGGCGTTGGATTCGGGACCGGGTTCGACGATCTCCAGGTTGACGTGCGGGATCCTGGCGCCGAGGTCGTGGAGATCGACCATCTCGACCTCGTCGACACCGACGACGGAGTGCGGGTTGCCGAGACTGAGGTGGGCAACAGGTCGGTCCGGGTGGCACTCGACAGCCGCCCAACCATGTGGTTCGGCGAGCGGCTCGACCGGGCCCATCTCGACCTGCGCCATGATCGTGACCGGGTCGTCGGTCGCCGAGAGCGTGACGACCTTTTCGCCGGCGTCGGTGAGGATCAGCTGTGGACCGAGGTCGCCGCGCCGAGCGGCGACCGCCTGTGCGAAACAGCGGATGCCGTTGCCGCTCATCTCCGCAATCGACCCGTCCGCGTTGTACAGCGTCATCTTGGCGGCGTAACCCTCGGCAGTGTCCGCGACGAGCAGCCCGTCCGCTCCGATGCCCGTTCGCCGATCGCACAGCCGCCGTGCGAACGCAGGCAGATCGGTGACCCCCTGCTCGCTCGGATGGAAGATCACCAGGAAGTCGTTCCCCAGACCGTGATGCTTGGTGAGCGTGAGTGCGGTCATCGGGTCAGGGCCTCCATCACGACGGGCACGACCTCGGCGATCGGGTCGTGCTCGACATCGATCCAGCGTACGCGTGGATCCCGGCGGAACCATCGGTCCTGACGGACTGCGAACTGCCGGGTGCGGGTGATGATCATGGCGATCGCCTCATCCTTGCCGATCCGACCTTCGAGGTGGTCCACGATTTCCTTGTATCCCAGCGCCTGGCCTGCGGAACGTGACATGCCAGCTTCGTGCAACCCGGCAACTTCCTCGACGAGGCCTGCGCCGATCATCGCGTGAACCCGCTCGGCGATGCGCTCGGCGAGCACGGGACGTGGGCGTCGCAGGCCGATCTGCTCGACGGGCGACGGCGGGTAGGCGCCCACGCCAGGGCCGAAGGAACTGAACGGGCGACCCGATCCGAGCGTGACCTCGAGTGCGCGCAGCACCCGCCGCCGATTGCCCGGCTCCATCCGGCTCGCAGCGAGCGCATCGAGTGCGGCCAGGCGTCGGTGCAGCCCTTCGGTGTCCGCGTCGGTCTCGAGTTCGGCTCGGACGTCGGCGAACTCGCCGGGCAGGTCGAAGTCGTCGATCACCACGCGGTGGTACAGGCCGGTTCCTCCCACGAGCAGCGCCACTGCGTCCTTCGATCCGATGTCGGTGACTGCAGCGTCGTGGGCAGCCTTGAACTCACCGACGGTGAACTCGCCAGACGCGTCGACGAGGTCGACGCAGTGGTGGTGGACCTCGTCCTGGTCCGCCGGCGTCGGCTTGGCGGTGCCGATGTTCATCCCCCTGTACACCTGCATGCTGTCGACCGAGACGATCTCGACCGGCGTGCCGGTGCGAGAGCAACGGCGGGCGACCTCCATCGCCACCGATGACTTGCCCGACGCCGTCGAGCCGACGATCGCGACTCGTCGCGTCCCCGTCAGATCGGTCATCGCCAGGTCGGTCCGTTTCGGTCCGGTGCGTTTCGGTTCGAACGTGGGGCCGAACTCAGAGCTGTTCACCCTCGGCGATGCGCTGGTGATGATGGATGACCTCGGCGACGACGAAGCGAAGGAACTTCTCCGTGAACGTCGGATCGAGACCGGACTGCTCGGCCAGCGACCGGAGTCGGGCGATCTGGAGTTCTTCACGGCCGGGGTCGGCTGCGGCCAGTTCGGCCTGCTTCTTGTAACGCCCGACAGCCTTGGTGATCTTGAACCGCTCGGCCAGCAGGTGGACGAGCGCCGCGTCGATGTTGTCGATGCTCGACCGGTAGTCAGCGAGCTGTTCGTCGTGCTGGTCGGCACTCATCGGACCGAGGCTCCCACGACCGGATCCTCGGCGGCCACGACATCGAGCATCACGGGATCGGCCATCAGAGGGAGGCTACGGGAATCCGCACCGTGTGTCGGGCGTCGGCCACGTGCTCCACGAACTCACCGATCAGGTGATGTGCGGCGGCGCGGGTCACCTCGACCGTTGCGTAACTTCCCGTTCGCAAGCGCCGTTCCATGTCCGCCGGCGGCGCGAAGTGGACGAGCTTGTTCTGGCGGGTCCTCCCCGACAGCACGCCGGGGTCCTTCTTCGACGGCCCCTCCACCAGCACCTCCTCGACTCGGCCCACACGAGCCTGATGCTTGGCGACCGCTGACCGCTCGACGACGATCCGCAGCCGTTCGAACCGCTCGCCCGCCACCGTCGCATCGACGAAGTCGGACTCCATTCCGGCGGCCTCCGTGCCCTCGCGCGGCGAGAACGGGAATGTGTAGGCGTAGTCGTACTCCGCTTCTGCCGCGATCTCCAGGGTGCGCTGGAAGTCGTCGTCCGTCTCCCCCGGGAACCCCACGATGATGTCGGTCGACACGGCGAGATCGGGGATCGCCGCACGCGCCTCCGCCAGGCGCTGCAGATATCGCTCGGAGGTGTACCCCCGGTGCATCAGCGCCAACACCCGGTCGCTGCCCGACTGCAACGGGTAGTGCAGGTGCTCGCAGACAGCCGCCGTCTCGGCCATCGCCGCGAACGTGTCCGGGCGCATGTCCTTCGGGTGCGGGCTGGTGTACCGCACGCGACGGATTCCGTCCACTGCTCCGACGTCGCGCAGGAGGTCGGAGAAGAGTGGTCGCAGGCGCGCCGATTCGTCACCGGCCTGCCGTGCGGCGAGTTGCAGGTCGCGGCCGTAGCTGTTGACGTTCTGGCCGAGCAGCGTCACCTCGGTGACTCCGTCTGCCGCGAGCTGTTCGACCTCGGCGACGATGTCGGCGTACGGGCGGCTCATCTCCTCACCGCGCACGGCCGGGACGATGCAGAACGCGCAGTTGTTGTCGCACCCGATCTGGATCGTGACCCAACTGTTGTACGCCTTCTGGCGTTGTACGGGCAGAGCCGACGGGAACATCGCGTGATCGTCGACCACCGCAGCTTCGAGGATCTCGGTGATCGGCACATCCGACGACCTGGCAGCCTCGAGCAGTTCTGCGGCTCGGTGGACGTTGTGCGTCCCCATGACCACGTCCACGTGGCCGGCGCGAGCCGCGACCTTGTCCTGGTCCTTCTGTGCGAGGCATCCCGAGACGACGATCTGGCGTCCGTCCTTCTTGGCCTTCCACGTCTTGAGGTGCCCGAGGTTCCCGTACAGCTTGTTGTCGGCGTTCTCCCGGATGCAGCAGGTGTTGAGGACCACCACGTCGGCATCGGAGTCGGAATCGGCCCGGACCAGTCCGTCGGCCTCGAGCAGGCCGGCGATGCGTTCGGAGTCGTGTTCGTTCATCTGGCAGCCATATGTGTGCACGACGTATCTGCGCTGCGCCTCGCCGAGGAACTCGCTCTCGGGCTGCTCGCCGGCGAACTGGTCGTCGTTGGGCCGGTCGGTCATGGACCCAGGCTAGGAACCGATGAAGCGGATGCAGAGGGGATAGCGGTACCGCTCCCCCTTGTTGGCCCGGACTGCAGCGATGATCGCGAACACGAGGGACCCGATCGACACGGCGAAGATCAGTGCGAAGAACCCGAAGAAGACACTGATGCCGAGCCCGAAGCCGGCACCGGTCGTGGCCGTGTCGCCGGACGTTCCGAGCAGGCCGCCTGCGGCGAGACCGATGAACATCGCCACGAATCCGACGAGGTGGACGATGGCGAAGGTGATCTGGAAGTTGAGCGCCTCACGTGCGTGGTGACGGGTTTCAGGACGCTTCTCGTCATCGCTGACCAGGTACAGCACGAGCGGCAGGATGAAGCCTCCCATCAGTGCGCCGAGATGTGACAGCGTCGCCAGCGTGCGGTCGTTGCTGTCGGGAGCCACCGGCCCCCACGCGGTGCCGTCCCACCAGCGCTGACTGCGCCCGTCGAAGTACCACCCGGGCGCAACGCTGTACACCGAAGGCGGCGGCCCCGGGGGCGGCACGAGCTCACTCACGCCACGATCGTACGCCTGGCCGCAGTGGCCGAGCGTCGCAAGGGGCCGGTTCGACCCACCGGTATCGTTCGTCTCCGTGATCGCCATCTTCCAAGCCGAGAACTTCACCCTCTACCGGATCCTCTACCTGGTCCACATCCTCTCGATCGTGGCGGCGTTCGGACCGCTGTTCCTGTATCCGCGGATGCAGCGCGCCGGCGAGACGTCGGCGATCGCTGCGCTGCACATGAAGCTGGTCTTCCCGGCTCTCGTCGTGCTGTGGGTGGCCGGCATGGGCATGGCCGGTGTCGGCAAGTTCGCGCTCGCCGAGATGTGGTGGATCACGATCACGATCGTTCTGTGGCTCGTGGCGCTGGCCGTGAGCTGGTTCCTGATCCGCCCGGCCATCGCCGACTCGTCCGAGGACGCCACGAAGAAGATGTCGATGGGCGTCGGGATCACCCACCTGATCTTCGTGACGAGCCTCTGGCTGATGATCTTCAAGCCGTTCGTCGACGGCACCTACGTCATCAACTCCTGACCGCAGCCGCCCTGGCACAGGCCCCAGAGGTGAGTCCCCGACGGCGATGTTGCGGTCACGGACTCACGCGGGCGGTTGCGCATGAGGACTGAAGAAATGCAGCGGCACCCCAGAGGTGCTCTCCGAGACACGACGCCCGTCCCGGTTTCGCAGATCGGCATCGGCGTCGGCGTCGGCGATCTGGGCAATTCGCGTGCTCCGCATGCTCGAGAGCAGACCCGCAACGGCCCGGTGCTCCGCTGGGCGCAGTGACCGGGCCGTTGTCGACTTCCAGGAGAACACTGGTCTGCGTCACGCTTCAAGCTGCTCGTGCAGCCAGCAGCGTCGCGCACGCCACACCGTGGGCGCCTCGTCTGGGGTTCAGTCGAGGGCGATGGGCTGCTCGTCGGCTTCGCTGAAGACGTCGGCGGCGGCGTCTTCGATCTCGACGCCTTCCTCGACGGCGTTCGGATCCTGCTTGAGGCCGGCGGCGATCAGCACCTTGTCGCTGATCTCCATCATCACCTCGGGGTTGGTACGCAGGTAGTCCTTCGCCTTCTCCCGACCCTGGCCCAGTTGTTCACCTTCGTAGGTGAACCAGGCACCGGACTTCTTGACGATGCTCAAGTCGACGGACAGGTCGAGCAGCGAGCCTTCACGGCTGATGCCCTTGCCGTACATGATGTCGAACTCGGCCTGCTTGAACGGCGGCGCCACCTTGTTCTTGACGACCTTGACCCGAGTGCGGTTGCCGACGGCGTCGGTACCGTCCTTGAGCGTTTCGATGCGACGGATGTCGAGACGCACCGACGAGTAGAACTTGAGCGCACGGCCGCCCGGGGTGGTTTCGGGCGACCCGAACATCACACCGATCTTCTCCCGCAGCTGGTTGATGAAGATGCAGATCGTGTCGGTCTTGGAGAGGTTGCCGGTGAGCTTGCGCAGCGCCTGGCTCATCAGACGGGCCTGGAGGCCGACGTGAGTGTCGCCCATCTCGCCTTCGATTTCGGCACGGGGCGTGAGCGCTGCGACCGAGTCGATCACGACCACGTCGATCGCACCGGAACGGGTGAGCATGTCGCAGATCTCCAGCGCCTGCTCACCAGTGTCGGGCTGGGAGATGAGCAATTGATCGACATCCACGCCGATGGCTGCGGCGTACACCGGGTCCATGGCGTGCTCGGCATCGATGTAGGCGCACACGCCGCCGTTGCGCTGTGCTTCGGCCACGACATGCATGGCGAGAGTGGACTTGCCAGAGGACTCCGGGCCGAAGATCTCGGTGACACGGCCGCGTGGCAGGCCACCGACTCCCAACGCGAGGTCGAGTGCAAGGGCACCGGTCGGGATGACCTTGATGTCCATGTTGGTGCGGTCACCCATCTTCATGATGGCGCCCGTGCCGAACTGCTTGTCGATCTGCTGCAGTGCCATGTCGAGTGCTTTGGAGCGGTCGTCTTGCTTGGCCATGTCGTGTCTCTCTTTCGTTGCGTTCACGGTGGGTGAAGGGGTTGTGCATCTCATTCAAGCGAAGGGGTACTCCAGAGTTTCTCCGGGGCAACCGTGGACGCCGTGACTGATGATGCGGAACTTCACCGTTGTGATTCGAGATCGTACACAACGAACAGTCGTTCGGGCAAGCATCGTTCGAACGAACGCAATCAAACGCCGGGTGACGGGTGAACGTGCGTCAGTCAGCGTCGAGATCGGCACCTGGATCGAACTCGGCATCGCGTGATCGCTCCAGGTGCTCGAGGTCGAAGTGCTCCGGCTCCACCGGCCGCATCAACAGATCGACCGCCTGCCACATCGTGTACGACATCGGGTACAGCACGACGGGAAGGACGAGGCCGGCGGCGAGGAAGACCACCATCATCGGTCCGACACGCACCTCCGGCCACGTGAACGCCAGAACGACGCCGAGCGCCAGGATCAGCGGGCCCAGGACGATCACGGCCGCCATGGCGGCGGCACCGAGTTCGAAGCCCACGTCACCGCGCCTCCACTTCAACCCGCAGGTGCGACACGCGACTCCCTTCGAGAACCACGAGGTGAAGAATGCACCGCGACCGCCACACCAGGGGCACCGACGCATCGCCCCACGAACCAACATCTTCGCGAGGCTCGATCGCGTCATGTTCGCAGCGTAGGGCTGCGTTTGGCAGACTCTCCCGGTGCGTCGTTCCGTCGGTGGCCTGATCCTGCTCGCCTCCGGCGCCTTGTTCGCTCTCGCGATCAGCGTCTTCTGGCTCGATCGCGTGGCGTTCACGCCCGAGGTCGACACCGATGCCACCTATTCGATCATGGGCGACGAGGACATCCGGTTGCAGTTGGCGAGCATCGTCGCCGGTGCAACTGCGAACGATCTGGGCATGTCGGCGAACGATCTACGCGACTTCGTCGTGTCGATCACGAGGATCCGCGACGGGGCAACGGAGATGCGCCAGTTCACCGCCGACGCACATGCGCGCCTGATCGGCGATCGCGACGAACCCGTCGACATCACCCCCGCCGAACAGGTGCAGATCACCCGCACCGAGCGTGCTGCTGTGCTCCCGGCGATCCGACTCCCCGTCGAGCGGGTCGGTGCCGTGGCCGTGATCGCATCGGTCACCACGTGGACCTGGCTGATCTCGTTCGGGCTCGCCGTCCTGGCGCTGCTGCTCGGGATCATCCTGCGACCCGAACGGGGAGAACTGGCCTTCGCCTTCGGCGCTGGATCCGCAACCACCGGCGCGCTGCTCTTCCTGTTCGGATACCTCGTCCCAGCGTTCGTGCTGCCGTCCATCTCCGACGACACGTGGATGGGAGTGTTCCCTCAACTCGCGAACCACCGATTCTCGGCCACCCTGATCGGTGCATTCGTCTTCGTCGCCGTCGGCGCGGCGTCGATCCTGCTCACCGGTGGTCGCCGCCAACGTCGCCAGCGCTCCACACCCCTCGCCACATCGCGGTACCGCGACCAACGCAGCTGGAGCTGAGAACGACGACAGCCCGCTCCGGGAGCGGGCTGTCGGGAAGAGCCACGTGAGTGGCTGCTGTGTGGTGCTTCCCCTGGGACTCTCGCCCAGGGCTCACATGGATGAAGAGCCACGTGAGCGCCCGTTGTGTGGTGCTTCCCCTGGGACTTGAACCCAGAACCAATGGATTAAGAGTCCACTGCTCTGCCAATTGAGCTAGAGAAGCAATGCGGCGACCGAGACTAGCGGCCTCGACGCCGAAACGCATTGCTGCGCAGGGTGGCCAAGGGGACTTGAACCCCCAACCGCCAGGATCACAACCTGGTGCTCTGCCAATTGAGCTATGACCACCATGACCCGCTCGGATATGTGGAGCGGGGCGCAACATTCTGCCAGGGACCGCAGGATTCTGCACCCTCCAATTCAGCACGGGTCGAGCGATGCTCGACTCACCTCGTCCAGACCACCGAATCCGGGCCTCCCTCAGGGACCGACTCCCTGCTCAGGTCGATGTCGAAACGTGCCTCGACCTCGGGCCGCACCCGGTCGACGGGCTGAGGGACGGCGGCCACGACCTCACCGGCGTCGTCGAACCAGAGCAGAACCATCGTGACGTCCTCGATCGGTTCGGTTGCGAGCGACGCAATCCGACCAGTCACGCGTTCACCTGTTCGTTCGATCGCCCGGACCGTCAGCAACTCACCGATCCCTGGATCGTTCGAGGCCACGCCGACTGCCACGTCGAACTCGATGCGCACCGGATCACTCACAGGCGCTGTCAGCCGACCGGCGACTGCGCCGGTCGACTCGGGCCCGATGCCGTCGACCTCCCCGCTCGCCTCGTGCACGATGGCACCGTCCGCGTCGGTCAGCCACACGTCGATGACCACACCACTGCGCCGCGATGCGATCGTCGGTGTGCGGACGCTCACGCCCCAGTCGAACGTTCCGTCACCCCGGTCGACGAGCCAGACCTGGTCGACCTCGACCAGCTCGTCGGGCGCGACCGTCGGTTCTGGACCACTCGATCCGGACGCCGTCGACGCCATCGCATCGGCGGGTGTCGAAGCGACATCGGGCGGTGTCGAAGCATCGTCGGGCCGGTCGCCGGACCGTCGGTCGAGCACGACAGAAGCGGTTGTCGCGCCTGCGACGAGGACCGCGAGAACGATGACGGGGACCGCGCGTTTGCGACGACGTCGTTGCCGCTGTGCGTGATGGACAGCCTGACGTCGCACCTGCTCCGCCCACGGATCGAACGGCGGCGGGGTCGTCGCTGTGGAACTCGGGACGGTCGAGGTCGCCGCCGTGCGCCCGTCGGGCGGAGGGATCGCAGACATGGCAGAGGACGGTCGGTCGGATCGGACGGGGTTCAGATCGGGGCGGGTTCACCGTCGACGAACAACGGGGTGATCCCTTCGTGCTCCACGTCCGCGCGCATCTCGTCGTCGGTCGGCGCCGACAGGTCGCCCTGCGCCGCATCGATGATCATCGGGATCAGACGTGCGTCGCTCGTCGTGTTGAGGAACATCTGCGGATGCGCCAGTACGTAGCGCACCGCACGACCGATGGGTTCGGGATCGGTCAGCGGGTCGTACCAGCTGAACCGGTTCGTGTCGCCATCAGCCCACACGCCCCGGGCGATCGACTTGATGGTCTGCACCGCCACCTTGCGATCGGCGCACACATCGAGGAGGCGTTGCACGTCGGTGCGGTAGGCCGGGTTGTCGAGCATCACGAAGTTGATCGGCAGCAGCACGGACGCGAAGTCGAAACGTTCGAGGCTGCGTAGATGCATCCCGGCGATGGGCACTCCGTGCCCAGTGACGCCGATGTTCTTCACGAGCCCTTCGTCGCGCGCGGTCGCAAGCGACTCGACGGCTCCCCCCGGCGCGAACGCCGTGTCCCACTCGTCGGGGTCCACCAGGTTGTGCAGTTGGATCAAGTCGACGTGGTCGACGTTCATCCGATCCAACGACGTCTCGAGTTCGGCGCGAGCGGCAGGTCCGGTGCGTTCGCCGGTCTTGGTCGCGAGGAAGACCGACGCACGGTGTTCGGCGAGGAACGGCCGGAGGCGGTCCTCCGACGCTCCGTAGGAAGCTGCGGTGTCGATGTGGTCGATGCCCCACTCGACGACCTTCGCCATCGTGGCATCGGCACGTTCCTGGCTCATCCCGCCGAGAGCGGCGGCACCGAAGATGACGCGGGTGGAATCGTGGCCGGTCCGACCGAAGGGAGCGCGAGGCAACATGCACCCATCGTCGCGCACCGCGACCCTCCGAGCGGCTCACATGCGATGGATGATCAGCGGGATTCGGCGGGCCTCGACAGACGTCGTCAGCGACGCGGCCACAGACCGTGGACGGTCCAGCCCCGGTCGTGGAATCCGACGGCCTCTGCGACCCGCGCACTGGCGACGTTCGAACGTTCGTGCAGGTAGGTCGGTGCCGAGCCCACGGAGAGAATCCTTCGCGCTGCCGTGGCGACCAGGCGACGAGCCAGCCCACGCCCACGCGCGGCTTCCTCGGTGACCACCGCGATCTCCTGACCGTGTGCGTCGTGGATCTTGATGCCGATCCCGGCGATCGGCGTCGTCCCGTCGTCGTCGAAGGCAACGAGAAGCGGCCCGTTGAAGGGTCGCAGCCACTCGGGGAGGCGCTCGTCGAACACCTCGAACCACTCCCCCACGTCGTTCAGGTCGTCGGCGACGTGTGTCGACGTGCGGAACACCCCCGTGCCGAAGCTCGACGGACCCACGCCGAGGATCTCGCCGAGTTCATCCCCGAGGCCCGGACGATCGAGGCCGGCGGACAGTGCGACACGCACCTGGTCGACCGAGGCCGGCGGAACCGCCAGGACGGTGCCCGCTCCGTCGCTCACACCTTGCAGTGGCCGCACCGCGCCGTCCCAGGTCGGCTCGAGGCGGGCGGGATCACCGACCACGTGGATGCCCGGGGACGGTGGCGGCCACTCGCCGACCCACGTGCGGAGGTGTTGCCGGAGGGCGACATCGGTGGCGTCGGGCGTCGTCATGTCGGCCACGCTACGGACGTCGGCGGCGGGCACGTCCATGCGAAACTGCGGTATGGACACCGACGCGCTCGAACAGTTCCGATCCGACGGGGCCACCGTGCTGCGGGGCCTGCTCGAACCTGCGTGGTTGGAGATGATCGCGGCAGGTGTCGAGCACAACGCAGCGCACCCGTCGAAGTGGTCGCACTGGTACACGCAACCCGACGAGGCCGTCGGATTCTGGACGGACTACGTCACGTGGCCCGACGTCGACGAGTACCGACGCGTCGCGTTCGAGAGTCCGCTGGCCGTCGCCGCTCGCGAGCTGATGGGGTCGGCCACCGTCCGGTTCTTCCACGAGCACGTGCTCGTGAAGGAACCGGGTGCGACCGAACGGACACCTTGGCACCACGACCAGCCCTACTACTGCGTGAACGGGGACCAGAACGTGAGCCTGTGGGTGGCGCTCGACCGGGTCCCGGCCTCGAGCGGCATGCGATTCCTCGCCGGGTCGCATCGGTGGAACCGCCTGTTCGTGCCCCGCAAGTTCGTCGACCACACTCCGTACGTCGCCGCCGCCGACGACGGCTACGAACTGGTACCCGACGTGGATGCGTTGATCACCGACGGCGCCTCGGTGCTGAGCTTCGACGTGGAGCCGGGTGACGTAGTCGCCTTCCACTACCGCACGCTTCACGACGCGCCCGGCAACGTGCTCGACACCCGACGCCGCGCCGTCAGCTTCCGCTGGATCGGCGACGACGCCACGTTCGCTGAGCGCCCGTGGGAGGTGTCGCCTCCGTACGAGGCGGACGGCCTCGAGGTCGGCGGGCCACTCGGTGACGACCCGAGGTTCCCCCTCGTCAGCGCCTGAACGTCGGTTGGAGCCGGCCCTTGCGCACGGCACGGATCACCTCGAACCGCACGAGCCGACACGACACCCGAACGTCCTCGTGCACCGATGGCACACTGGATCGATGGAATCGTCATTCCGCCTGGTCGCATGCATGGCCGTCCTCTTCGTCCTCGCCGCATGCAGCGACGATGCGACGCCACCCTTCACCTCCCCCAACGCCACGATCGTCGACGGCTTGTCCGTCCTGCCACTGTCGAACGAGACCACAGCGATCGAAATCACCGTCACCGACTACGACGCCGCCGCAGAGGCCATGGGGGTCGAGCCGCTCCCCGACGGCGCCGATGCCCGCATCGCAGCCGACTGGGTCAACCAGCTCTTCGTCGATCGACTCCAGTTGCGACCTCCCTCGATCGTCCCGAACGATCTGCTGAGCGATCCCGCTGCGATCGAGGCCGAGTTCGGTTGGTCGTTCTACGACGTCGACGACAGTGCCGAGATCCACGTTCCGAGCGCCACGGACTCATCACGCTTCGTCGTTCTTCGCGGCGACGTCGAGTGGGCCGACGAGGTCGACGGTGTCGGCTCGATCGGCGACGGCGAGGACGGTGCGGTGAACGCATCGGACCGGAGCGACGTCCGACCGCTCGGCGTGCCGGTCCGGACCGGGTCGCGTGACGGACTCCTCGCCGCTGCGACGTCGACCGAGCAGATGGAGCGGTGGGTGGCCGACGAGTTCGTGAGTGCGGATTCCGATGCTCGACTCGTCAGTGCCGGCGAGCGCCTCGACGCCGTCGATGCGTACGCCGCGCTGATCATCCGCGATGACTTCTCACGGGCGGACGGGCTCGACGAGACACTGCTCGATCCCCTCGACGAGCCCTTCCACGTCATCGGGTACGGACTGTCGGGTGAGTTCGCGGAGCTCACAGCGACGATGGTCTACGTGTTCGATGACGACGCAGCGGCCGGTCGGGCCGAGGACCAGATCGACGATCGATGGCGTGCGTTCGACACGTCCGAACTCGACGACACGTTCGAGATCGAGACGCTGGAGCAGCGCGGTGATGCCGTCGTCGTCATCGGCCGCGTCGACAGTGGACGCTTCGCGAACCTCGTCTTCGACCGGGCGCGAGCTGACGGACTGTTCCGTCACACCTGAGTTCGCCGAGACGTGCTCGGTACGATCCATGCACCATGGCGCACGAATTCATCTACCAGGCCTACAAACTCAAGCGGGTCTATCCCCCGGACAAGACGGTTCTCGAGAACATCTCGCTGTCGTTCTACCCCGGTGCCAAGATCGGCGTGCTCGGCTCGAACGGTGCGGGCAAGTCGTCGCTGCT
>JBBSOH010000034.1:0-21729 GCA_038259945.1 Acidimicrobiales bacterium | reverse complement strand
GTCGCCTGAGCGCCTACCGGAACGGACGATGCGGGTGGCGATCCGGAGAGATCCGACGGTGGTCTCATCCGACGCGCACATTTCCGTTGTCGCCGTCGACCTCGAGCATCGTGCCGTCGGCGACCGACGTGATGCCAGGCACGCTGAGCACGGCCGGGATGCCGAGTTCGCGGGAGATGATGGCTGCGTGGCTCAGGACCGCCCCCGCCTCGCAGACCACGGCAACCGCTCCGAGAAACAACGGCGTCCATGACGGATCGGTGAGGGCGCACACGAGCACGTCGCCCGGGTCCAGTTCGTGTGGATCGTTCGGATCGACGATCACCTTCGCCGGACCGGTCGCGGTGCCGCCGCTGACGGCGATGCCGAGGAGCGTGCTCCCCGGAGGTGGCGCTGTGGAACGGGCATCGGCGCGGACCGTCCAGGTGGAAGGATCGGGAACGGTGCCCTCGAACCACGGCGGCGGGATGCGGGCATCGAGGTACCGCTGTCGTTCGGTGCGCTGAGCGATCAGATGTGCGAAGTCGGTGGGCCGGGCGACGAAGTCGGCCAGTTCGTCGGACGTGACGCAGAAGGCGAGGCGATGATCCGCTGGCCCACCCCGCTCGTGTGCGCGTCGAGCCAGTTCGTGCAGCACGAGCCGCGCCCCTTGATTCTCGAGCACCAGGATGTCCTTGGCGCGTTCGCGCCCGACTGCGCCGAGCCGTGCCACGTCGATGGCTCGGCGAACCACCGCGCGGGCGGGCCGAGGGACGAGCTGGAGTGCTTCGGCGAGTGCGGCTTCGGCGTCGTGGGCGAGGCGCCGGCCGGCGATGACGGGATCGCGATCGGCGGGGGCATTGCGGAGCCGATCGATGGCGGCGTACACGGGCGACGGGTCCATGCTCCACGACGGTGTCGCCAGTTCGTACTCGTCATTCCCGCGGTGCCCGTGGTCGACCAGGAATGAGTCGATGGCCACCTGGAGTGGAGTGTCGCGAGTGCGCATCGCGATGTCGGTCAGCCCTTCGTCGAACGTGTGCATGAGGAGTTCGTCGGCCGCCACCAGGCGACCGAGCGACCAGAGGCGTTGTGGGAGTCGCGCCGAATCGATGTCGCCCGTGCCGCTCACGATCCGGTTGGCCAACCCTGGTCGTGACTCGGGCCGGTCGAGCAGCCGATCGAGGATGCCTCGTGGCGCTCCGGCCACGCCACCCCATCCCAGGAGTCGCTTCATGCTCACTCTTTGGCGTGGGGGGAACGTGTGGAGAAACGCCAGCAGCTCGTCGTCGGACCCCTCGAGGAGATCGGGCATCGTTGCGAGCCATTCCTGGGCAGCGGTCCGCGCCCGGTCGAGCGAGGTGAGATCGGGCCGTCGGAGCAACTGCACGGCATACCGGGCGAGGCGCAATGACGCGAGTGCGTTGCGGTCGCCGCGAGCCCGCTCGTACACGGGGACTCCGACGATGGCACCCATCACCTGTTCGTCGGCGTCGCGGGCCGACATCCCCGGCATGCGGTCGCCGAACAGGCGCATCGTCGATGCGTTCATGTACAGGTAGCCGCCGAACACCCCGGTGCTCACCGATTCGCCGGTGACCTCACTCGGGCGAAGCGCGCCCATCTCGATGATCGCGTCGATCTGACCTCGACGAACTGCATCGCCGATCAAGGTGCCGGTCAACGCCGTGATGACATGAGGGAACACCTCGCCTGCGTTCCCGCGCGAGTACAGACTCAGCCGCTCGTTCGGGACCGTGTCGGCGACCCAGTGTTCTGCGGGGTTCGTCGTCGGGGAGCGAGCTCTTGCGGAGTCCATCTCCGTCATCTCGCGGCTGCCGGTGACGGCCATCGGACCCACGGAGCGACGAGAGCGAGCACCGGGATCACGACGAGGGAGCCGATCGGGCCGACCGTGTCCGGATGCGGGTACCCGTCGAGGTGTTCGGCGTGGACGCCGACATCCCCGCGGCGATCAGCCCTGGTGCTGCAACGCCTCCAACGCAGGGCCGACGTGAACCTGTGGCTCCAGGATTTCCCGAGTTGTCCATCGATGCAGACAGACGAACAGCCAACCCCACCCGGGTGACAACCGATCGAAATCAGCCGCCATGGGTGTTGCTTGACGCCTTGGTCATGGCGACGTCACCCGCGAGGGCGACCCCGATCGTCTGTGAGGTATGACGAATGTCGAAGCAGCGCCGACCAGGACACATCGCAGGCGGTTCGTGCGCGTGGTGAGCAACTGGTGGCCCGTCCCTGTCTTCATCGCCGTCGGCCTGGTGGCCCAGGCGCGCTTCGCGTCGGGCTACGACGTCGGTGGCCACGCCGCTGAACACCTCGGGAGCGCCTCGGCGCCATTCATGGCAGCGGCGGTGATCGGGATCATGTTCTGGGCGACGCCTCGAGCGCTTCGTGAGGTCGACGTCGTTCTCGCCGCGTCGGCATGGTTCGCGAGCACGGTCGTGGTGATGATCGGAAACCTTCGTGTCGTCGACGATCTCGTCCGAGCGGGCTACGGCTTCACACCCACGAGCACCGTGCCCGATGTCGCTGATCACTCCCTGGCCGACTCGTCGATCTGGTGGGCGGTGGCTGCTGCGTTGGTGCTCGTCGCGTCGTTCCGGCGGCGGCATCACATCGGCGACGTCGCAACCGTGGGTGCCTGTGTCGCAATGATCTTCCCGCCGTGGTTGATCCCTGGCGCCGGGGTGATCGTGCTCACCATCGTCCGATGCGTTGCACAGCAACGAGGTCGCCACACCTGTGCGGCTCCGAGGGAGTGAGCCGCCACGTCACCGTGCTTGGAGGCCCCAGGCGCCGAGACCCACGATGGCCCACAGGACCACGAGCCCGAGTGGGAGTGCGGCCAGCGTGACACCGACGACGAGCCATCTCGGCAATGCCCGACCCACGCGGGTCGAGTTCGACACGAGTGCGACCAGGGGCAATGTCATGATCGTGGCGGCGTGCAGGAGCCCCATCGTCAGGACGAGCCCACCGACACGCCACGACAGATCTTGGACCTGCTCGGCCACCGGAGTCGTGGACGGTCCGAAGTCGAAGGACGTCGTGAGGAGGATGTAGCCGCTGAACACGAGCAGGTAGGCCACGTCGAGCAGGCGGAGCAGCGAGGTCGCCATGTCGGGAGTCCTACGCCACAGGTCGTGGGCGTATCCGCGTCCGAAGCGCCGGATCGCAGGGCCGAGGACGGCGACGAGCGCGACGAGCGCGATGGTCTCGATCAGTTCCATGGCGGGAATCCGCACCTGCCGACCGGATGGTGTGTCGATGACGTTCAGCTGCCCGACGACGACGAGTCCGGTCATGACAGCAGCGGTGATCGCAAGCGAGGTGACGACGCGACGTCGGTGCGCTCGGTCCTCCTCGATCGAGTGAAGGACACGTGACCACAGGTCGGGGCTGGGTTCGACCCGGTCAGCTACCCGGAGAGACCTCACGAGTCGTTGCTCGACGTTCATGCCGTGTGCTCCAACCGTGATTCGAGCGCGGTGAGTCCGCGGCGGCAGTGGGTCTTCACCGAGTTCTTCGAAATGTGCAGGGTGTCGGCGACCTCGGCGATCGACATCTCCTCGTAGTAGTGCAAGACCAGGCACGCCCGCTGGCGTTCGGGCAGGGTGCGCAGCGCAACCAGGACCTCGTCGCCCTCCTCGTTGCGTACCGAGTGTTCATCGGGCTCGGTCGGCGGTTGCGGTGGTTCGGCGCTTGCCCGGTGTCGCAACGACATCAGTCCTCGGCGGTTGTGGTCGCGTGCCAGGTTGATCACGATCGATCTCAGGAAGGCCGGGGCCCGTCCGAGATCGCGGATCGAACCGGCCGATCGATGAAGACGGATGAAGGCTTCCTGCACGAGGTCTTCGGCGGCGTTCCGGTCGTCGCAGAACACTCGGGCGAGACGCACGAGCGACGCGCCCTGTTCGATGAACATCGCCCCCACCAGCGCATCGGCGTCGAGCGTGTCGGACGTGGCGGAGAGTGCGGCCTCGAACGACACGTGACGGTGCCTCGATCGGCCTCAGGTGACCCGCGGGCCGGCGACGTCGTCGTCGAGTTGGCGGTTGAGGGTGAAGATGCGTCCGATCACGGGCAGCGTGAGGACGTTCAACCCGTGCAGCAACCCCATCAACAGCAGCAGCCCGCCGACGCGGACCACCGATGCCTGGAGCTGTTCGGCGTTCACCTGCTGATCCCAGCCCGTGTCGGGCTCCCACTTGATCGCGAAGAGGATGTACGCCCCGAAGATCAGGTAGTAGGCGAAGTCCATCAGCACGAGGTAGCTCTTGCCGGTGCGAGGATTGACCCGGAACACGTCGGCCGCGTACGACTTGCCGTATCGCTTGATCAGCGGACCGAGAATGCCGATCAGGGCGAACAGCACCGTCACGGAGATCAGCTCGAGTATCCACCACTCCATGCATGCCCCCTCTCGCCGACCCGGTTGATCGGTTGTTCAGCACAGACGATCGAAACGCCGCGTCGGGTGACACGAACGAGCGATCAATCCCTCGATCCTGCGCCGGGAGGGCGTCCGGTGTCGAGAAGATTCTCTGACCGGAGGTGTTTCGCGACGGGAACACGAGCGCAGACACTGCGCACGGGTCGGTGGTCGAGGGAGCGGGAACGTCGAAGAATCTTTCGCTGTCCACGCGGCGTGGGATGCGCGACAATCACGGGGGAGAGCAGAATTCGCTGCGGTTCTGAGAGGTGACTGCGTGCACGTCTGGGTCGACCAAGATCTCTGTACCGGCGATGGCCTGTGCACGGACCACTGCCCCGACGTGTTCACGATCCTCGAGGACGGGTTGTCCTACGTTCGAGATGTCGCCGGAAGTGCGTGCAATGATCCCGGCGGGCGAGCCAGCATGGTCACGGTCCCGGTGCGACTCGTCGATCAGGCGATCGCCGCGGCACTCGACTGTCCCGGCGAATGCATCTTCCTCGAGGACGACGACCTCGACCCCGTCGACGCCGAACTCGTGCATCCGGGCCTGGAGTCCTGACATGGCGCGTTCTGTGCTGCGGGTCGCCGATCAACGTCGAGAGATCTTTCCCGACATCTGTGTCCTGTCGGGTGAACACACGTCGGGTGCGATGCGGACGACGGCCACTGCGTGGACCGGGCGCAGGTGGATTCTGTTCGTGCCGGGAGTCGTCGCGGTGCTCGCCTCCGTCCTGCGTCGTCCGCACGTCACGGTGTCGATCCCGGTGTGCCCGGATGTCTGGTCCCGCTGGCGCAGACGCGTCGTGCTGGCACAGGGAACAGCGGCGTTCGGAGGTGTGCTCATCGGGACCGGATCTGCGGTCGGGGCCGCTGCGCTCCTCGCCACCGGTGTGCCCGCCTTCGTCGGCGCGATCGCGCTGTGGGCGCGCGCCAACCGGAACTGGTGGATCACCTGCGTCCTCGATCCAGCGAAGGCGGTGGTCGTCGTCGAGCCGACGCACCGCGAATTCGACCGTGCGGCGTGCGAGATCTTCGCGGATTCGATCCGCTGAGCGCTGACGGGCAATCTCCGTTCGATCCGCAATGAACGAGAAATCCGACGGAATCGCGAAACCTCCTTGACCGGAGAGGCGCGAACGTGTTTGCCTAGCACGTACTCGCCGAACGAACGCGAGCCACGAAGCCCCACAACGAAGCCCGACCACGAAGGGAGACGACCGATGACGACGATGACCCACACCGACACCAACTCGCTGTTCGGCCGCGCCCTCGGTGTGTCGATGCTCGTCGCCGGGGAACGTCCCCGTGTCGCAATCGTGACGAGCCCTCGTACGCACGCACCCGCCGGATCTGCAACGACCACGACCGTCCCGAACGCAGCAACCGCTGTCGCGACGAATCCGTGGCTCGGTGGTTCCGGCTCCGGTGAAGCCATGGGCAACTGCGCCACGACCTTCGTCGATCACTCCATCAAGCGAATCCACCCCGGCCGCCTCGAAGGCATGACGTAGCCAACGCAACGTCATCACCTCCTCCGAGGCCGCCGGGTTCACAGAACCCGGCGGCCTTCGTCGTTTTCCGAACCGAATCCGCCCCGAATCCCACCAACCCACCAACCACCACCTCACCAGAGAGCACGAACCATGAACTCCACCTTGACCCGCAACCGCACCGCCGATCGCACTCCTGCCCGCCCGACATCCATCCGGCGAGCGTCCGCACCATCCGACCACACTCTCGATTCCTTCCAGGAGCCCTCCATGACCACCTTCGAAATCGGTGACATCGACCTCGATGTCCTCGCCGTCGAACCGCTGGCACCCGACGAACAGAGGCCGCCGGGCCGAGCCCCCGACAGACCCGACCGGGCCACTGAGATCGAGGCCGGTGACATCGAACTCGGCGTCATCGACGAGTCGCTCGATGCGCGCTCCCCCGTGGCTCGCTGCGCCGACGGCAACGGCACGATGACCGGTCTGTTCTTCTCCGACCACGTCGTCGACATCTCCCGCGCCAAGGCGATGTGTGCACTCTGCCCTCTCCGGCTGAACTGCCTCGCCGACGCCCTCGAACGAGAGGAGCCGTGGGGCGTGTGGGGTGGCGAGTTGATCTCGGGCGGTCGCATCGTGGCCAACAAGCGTCCCTGCGGGCGCCCGCCCAAGCACCCGCGCCCGGAGGTCGTCTACGACGAGATGGGCCCGGTCGCGATCCCCGCCTGATCACCGACCCGCAACGCGGAGCCGGGTCGTCGCGTGCACCTGGTGACATCCATCCCGGATGGATGTCACCAGGTGGGGCCGCCGGGTGGCGTCTGAACCCGATGGTCGGGCGACCGAACGGTGGGCGCGGACCGAAACAGACATTTCGCGGCATTCTCGGAACGTTCAGCAGTCGTCGGGCGACCTCACCTGATGTGGTGATTACCCTCGGCCCCATGAAGATCAACCGCCCGCGGCTCCTGATCGGCTCCCTCGCTGTTGCCGTGATCGTGAGCGCCGCCGGCGGCTACCTCTGGTCCCAGACGGTGGCTGACGACGCATCCGATGTCGACGCGGTGCTCGACGACCCGCAGGACCGCACGATCCCCGACGAGGTGTCCGGAATCCCGACGAACGACGCTGTCGAAGGCGAGATGCTTCCCGACGCCGTCGTGCTCGATCCCGACGGGAACGAAGTCTCGACCCAGTCGTTCCTCGGCCAGCCGACCGTCATCAACTTCTGGTACAGCACGTGCGCGCCGTGCGCGAAGGAGTTGCCGGACTTCGCCGAAGTGCACGCAGAGGTGGGCAGCGAGGTCCGGTTCATCGGGATCAACACCACCGACTCCGTGCCGGTGATGGAGCGCTTCGCCGCGGACAAGGGGGTCACCTACGACCTCTACCAGGACTCGTTCGCCGAGTTCTTCGAAGGGGTCGGCATCGCCGCCTTCCCCCAGACGCTGTTCGTCACCTCCGACGGTGTGATCGTCGAGCAGACCGGTGTCGTCGACGCCGACGGACTGCGTGAGAAAGTCGCCAACCTCCAGGAAGTGGACAACCGATGAGTCTCTGGTTCGTGGCGGGCATCCTCGCCGCCGTCAATCCCTGCGGGTTCGTCCTGTTGCCCACCTATCTGATGTATTTCCTCGGGCTCCAGGGTTCGCAGGAGAAGTTGACGCAGCGTGAGACGCTGCGCAAGGCGCTGAAGGTGTCGGGTTCGCTGAGCCTCGGCTTCATGGCCGTGTTCGTGGTGGCTGCGTTCGCTGCCAACTATGCGACGAACTGGCTCACGGCCAACGCCAAGTATGCGACCGGGTTCTTCGGCGTGGCGCTGATCGTGCTCGGCGCAGCGATGCTGTTCGGGTTCAAGCTGCCGTTCATGAACCCCCAGAAGCTGCAGGGCCAGAAGGACCAGACGGTCGCGTCGATGTTCGTCTACGGCGTCGCCTATGCGGTGGCCTCACTCGGCTGCACGATCGGCTTCTTCATCTCGGCGGTGTTCGCCACCAGCTCACGAGATGGCGCCAACGCGCTCGACGGCCTGACCAACGGTCTCGCCTACGCGGCCGGAATGGCGGTGCTCGTGGGCGGCCTCACGGTGGCGCTCGCCTTCGCCAACACGGGACTGCTCAGCGTGCTGCGCCGAGGCCTGCAGTACATGGACCGCATCGCCGCGGCGTTCGTGCTGATCTCTGGCGTCTACCTGCTCTGGTACTTCTACTGGGTCGACCTCAAGGCCGAGGACGAAGCGGTCACCCGTTGGGTCGATGCACGCCAGGCCTCGGTGAGCGGGTTCCTGAACGACCACCGTTGGGGCGTCGCCGTCGTCCTGTTCTCGATCCTCGGCGCCACGATCGCCTACGTCTACGCCCGCAGCGCCGCCATCCTCGCCGTTGCAGTCGCAGCGATCGTTCTCGTGGGCGGGCTCGCGTCGGGCGACTGGGTCGCCGTCGGGATCATCGGTCTCGCCACCGCCGTCGCCGGAGCGCTCGGACTGCTCCAGGACGGCCGGGATCAGCGCGAAGCCGTGCGAGACGAGTCGGCGGTGCCCGAACCCAGCGACATCGCGGTCCAGTAGGAATTTGTCGGAGCGAGCCGGCATCGCCGGCGCGTTCTTCAGAGGTAGTTCATGGCTTCGGCGGCCGCGGTGAGTTCCGCTCGGTGGTCGGGGTGCGCGATGTCGATCAGGCGACGGGTGCGTTCTCGGATCGTGGCGTAGCGGAGTTCGGCCACGCCGAACTCGGTGACCACTTTGTCCACCGTGTTCTTCGGGGTGGTGACCACGTCGCCGGCCGCCAACTGCGGCACGATCTTCGACTGGCCCGAATTGGTCGTCGAGTGCAGCACCACGAACCCCTGCCCACCGTCGGAGTACATCGCCCCGCGTGCGAAGTCGTTCTGACCGCCCGACGACGAGTAGTACTGCCCGCCGATCGTCTCCGATGCACACTGACCGACGAAGTCGACGGACAGCGTGGCGTTGATCGACACGAAGTCGTTCTCCTGGGCGATCACCCGCGGGTCGTTCACGTAGCGCACGGCGTGCAACTCGACCGCCGTGTTCTCGTGCAGGAAGTCGTTCAGCCGGTTGGTGCCGAGCGCGAACGTGCCGACTGCCTTGGTGCGATTGAGGCGCTTGCGGACCCCGTTGACCACGCCGGACTCCATGAGGTCGACCACCCCGTCGCTCAGGAGTTCGGTGTGCACGCCGAGGTCACGGTGACCGTCGAGCGACGCCATGATCGCATTCGGGATCGCACCGATGCCGGTCTGGATCGTTGCTCCGTTCGGGATCCGCTCGGTGACGAAGGATGCGATGGCGCGGTCCGTGTCGTCCGCCTCGGCGGGCAGCACTTCGACGAGTGGACGATCGCTCCGGCACCAGCCGGCGACCTGGGACACGTGGATCTGGTTGCGCCCGAACGTCCGGGGCATGTGCTCGGTCACCTCGAGGAAGAAGCGGGCGCGTCCGATGAAGCTCGACACGTAGTCGGCCGACACGCCGAGGCTGAAGTAGCCGTGTCGATCGGGATGCGATGCAGCGGCGACCACCAGCGGTTCGCTGTCGGATGCGGGCGTGCGGTGCTGCATCATCTCGTACACCTCGCTGAAGTGAGCGGGGACGAGGCCGATGGTGCCGGCTCGGAAGTGCGGCCGCGTCACGTGCGACAGGAAGTACGAGATGTGCCGCATCCGGTCTCCGAATTCGGCGCGTAGGTATCGCCGATCGTGCAGTGCGTGCATCTGGTGGACCCGCAATGCCGTGAAGCGATCGGTCCCTGCTGCGATGTCCGCGGCAACTGCGTCCTCGATCGCATCGAGCAGGGCGGTCGGTTCGCCGTTGGCGAGCGGGACGATGATCCGGGTGTCGGCGTCGAGCAGGTCGACCACGTCGGACGGTTGGTTCGGAGCGTCGATCACACTCCGAACGTAGGCCACAACCGGACAACGGCGACGTGTCCATCGTCGACCTGGTGACATCCATCCGGGGTGGATGTCACCCGGTCGGATGTCGCCCGGTCGGAGTGCTGCGCGTACGGTTCGACGATGGCTGACGATTTCGATCCGACCACCGTCCCGATCCGGACAGCGGCCACGGTGATGCTCGTGCGTGACGCAGCCGATGGCGACCCGGGTGTCGAGGTCTTCATGCTGCGACGCGTCGGCAACGCCTCGTTCGCCGCCGGGATGTACGTGTTCCCCGGCGGTCGGGTGGACGATGCCGACGGTGCGGCCGAGATCGAACCGTTCTGCCACGGCCTCGACGACGCCGATGCGTCGCGTCAGTTGGGTCTCGACTCCGGTGGCCTCGCCTACTGGGTCGCTGCGATCCGCGAGTGCTTCGAGGAAGCCGGAATCCTGCTCGCGGATCGGCGCGACGGGTCCGCACTCGCCATCGGTGACGACGACCGGCACGGGGTCCACGACGGCACGCTGTCGATGGTCGACCTGTGTCGACGCGACGACTTGATCCTCGACGTGTCGACCACGCAGTACGTCGACCACTGGCTCACCCCGATCGGCGAAGCCCGCCGGTTCGACACGCGGTTCTTCGTCACCGAGACCCCGCCGGGGCAGGACGGTCTGCACGACGACAAGGAGACCACGGCCAGCACGTGGATCCGTCCGAGCGAGGCACTGCGGATGCAGGCGGAGGGCGAACTGATGATGATGCCGCCGACCATCAAGAACCTGCGCTGGCTCGATGGTTTCGACACGGCGGGCGCCGCCGTGGATGCCGGAGAGGCGATCGTCGACCCGATCAAGATCCTGCCCAAGGCCCGTTTCGACGATGCCGGCAAGATGGTCGGCGTCGTGATGCCTTGGGACACCGACTACGACCAGCTCTGACGGCGTTGCCGGTCGGTGGACCCGCCGTCTGGTCGACGACGGCCTCGCCGGCTCAGGTCTCGTTCTCTCGAAATCTGGTGATCGGAACGCGCTCAGCGCGTTCCAATCGACAAGTGTTGACCAGGGAGCAGCGAGAACGGTCCGAGCGGGTTCAGTCGACGGTGACGCTGGTGATCGTCTCGGTGGCGGCCTGCGCGTCGAGTTCGTCGAACGCCTTGTTCACCGAGTCGAAGAGTCGGGCGGTGCATCCCGCCATGTCGATGTCGTCGGCGCCGCGCACCGGCGCCAACTCGGACGCGATGTGTTCGGCGATCGAGCGGAACACATCGGCCGCCACGCCGGTGCCCTCGATCGCGATGGGCTGACCGGCGTCGCCGCCTGCGGACACGGCCGGTTCGATCGGGATGCGTCCGAGCAGCGGAGCATCGATCGCCGCCGCCAGTGCGGCCCCACCACCGGTTCCGAACAGGGCGTGTTCGATGCCGGCCGGGTCGGTGAACGACGACATGTTCTCGATCACGCCGACGACGTTCAAGAAGCTCCGCTTCGCCATGTCGGCGGCACGCTGGGCGACCTTCTGTGCGGCGAGCGCCGGCGTGGTCACCACGATCATGTCGGTCGACGGCAACATGCGAGCGAGCCCCATCTGCACGTCTCCGGTGCCGGGGGGCATGTCGATCAGCAGGTAGTCGAGTTCGCCCCACTGCACGTCGCGCAGGAACTGCTCGACTGCCTTGGTGAGCATCAGACCGCGCCACATCAGCGCCGTGTCCTCGCCGACGAGGAAGCCGGTCGACACGACCTTCAACACACCGTCACCGACCTTGCGCTCGTTCGGCATGATCAGCGGCTTGTCGGATCCTTCGACCTTCTCGGCCTCCATCCGGTCGCTGATCCCGAGCAGACGCGGCACGGAGAAACCCCAGATGTCGGCGTCCAGAACGCCCACCGTGTGCCCGAGCGCAGCCAGTGCCGCAGCGAGGTTGACGGTGACCGACGACTTGCCGACGCCGCCTTTGCCCGATGCGATGGCCAGCACGTTGCACGATTCCGGCACCATGGTGGCTGCGGCGTTCTCGCGTGCGTTCCAGCGGGCCTTGGTCATGACGGCGCTGCGCTCGTCGGCGTTCATCTCGCCCCAGACGATCTTCGTCCGAGCCACACCGGGATGAAGTTCGACGCGGGTCTCGACCTCTTTCTTGATCTCGGCGCGCATCGGGCACCCGCTGATCGTCAGCTTGATCTCCACGGTGACCCAGCCGTCGTCGGCGACCTCGACCGACGGGACCATTCCGAGCGAGACGATGTCGGCACCCAACTCGGGGTCGATCACGTTCGACAGCACCGCCATCACTTCGTCGACGCTCGGAGGGGCGCCGACGGTCTGCTTTGCGGAGCGGGTGCGCAGTGTCATGCCTGCTGGTGGTGTCGCGGAGGCCATGGAGGGATTTTACCGGCCGTGGCCGTGTAATCTCGGCACGTGGCCGAAGCTCCCGTGAAACTCGATGTGCTCAAAGCGCTCGGTGACAACACGCGCTACGCCATCTACCTCGAACTCGCCAGGTCACCCCGGCCGCTCGCCACGTCCGACATCGCCGAATCGCTCGCACTTCATGCGAACACCGTGCGGCCGCATCTGGAGAAGATGCGCGACGCAGGTCTGATCGACGTCCAGATGGGCGGGCGAGGTGACGTCGGGCGTCCGCAGCACCGCTACGCCATCGCGAACGATGCGCCGTCGCTCGGCCTCGAACCACCGACCATGCCGGTGCTGGCGCGCATGGTGCTGGCCATGGCGAAGCGTCTCCACGCCAGTCCAGAGGACGCCACCGCGGTCGGGGAGGACGAAGGTGCCCGGCGTGCACGCCCCTATGCCAACGCACCGTCGACGCTCGAAGCGCTCGTCTCCGACCTCGATCGACTCGGTTTCGATCCCATCGTGAGCGATGCCGACCCGGTGGACCTGCATGCCAACGCCGACGGCGCAGCCGTGGTCGCATTCGCGAACTGTCCGTTCGCCGACCTCGCCCGTGAGCATCCCGAACTCGTGTGCGGTCTGCACCGCGGGCTCGTGGCGGGTTTCGTGGCGCAGATGGGCGACGCCGAGACACGGGACTTCTGCACGCTCACCAGCCGTACCCCGTGCCGTGTCACGGTCGCGACACGTTAGAATCCAGCCCACAGGTACCGATTCTCTGGAGGAACCGACATGATCACGCTCACCGACCCCGCCGCCGCCAAGGTCCGCCAACTCCTCGACGCCGAGGGCGCCGAAGACCTCGCGCTCCGTGTCGCAGTCCGCCCCGGCGGCTGCTCGGGCTTCTCCTACGAGATGTTCTTCGACGGCGACTTCGCCGCCGACGACACCACGCAGTTGTACGACGACAACGTCAAGGTCGTCGTCGACCCGGCGTCGGCGCAACTCCTCGAAGGTGCCACGCTCGACTACAAGGACGGCCTCGATCAGTCCGGGTTCGCCATCACGAACCCGAACGCCAGCCGCACCTGCGGCTGCGGCCAATCCTTCTCCTGATTCCGGCCAGCTTTGCCGATTACCTGCGTTTCGCAGGCTCCTCATCGACGGAAGTCGACGTCGTCGCTGCGCGCCTCGGTCTCGACGAACCGTGATCCGGAATCAGCGACCTGAATGCGACGTGGTCGCCACGCGCCTTGCCTCCGGAAAACCGTGATCTCGTCTCAGGAACGAATTCTGATCTCGACGAACCGTGATCCGGAATCAGCCAGCTGAATGCGACGTCGTCGCCGCGCGCCTTGCCTCCGGAAAACCGTGATTCGTGCTTCCGGGTTTCTCTCAGCGCGGAAACAGCATTCGCGAAGACCCAGAATCAGGAGAGCACCAACGCTGGGGTGAGCACGAACACCGTGGGTTGCGTGGCGCTGAATCAGGAGGTGAGGGCTTGGAGGCGCTCGCGCATCTCGTCGGGGTCCCAGAGGTTGTCGAGGCGGTCCATGATCACGCCGTCGGCGCCCACCAGGAACACGGTCGGCTCGAAGAACAGACTCAGTGCCTCCACGGCCGGCGTGGTGACCGAAGCTGTGTCGTCGGTGTACACCTCGGCGTGGATGAACACGACGTCGCTGAACTCGGGCTGGAGTTCGACGAGTGCCTCGAGTGCCGGCGTGCACGATTCGGTCGCGCAGAATGCCGGCGTGCCAACGAAGTAGGCCACCGGGCTCCCCGTTGCGAGCGCCTCGGTGAGTGTGACGGAGTGGAAGTCGCAGTTCGGTTGACGTGTGCAGATGGGGTCGACGCCGGCGGGCTCGGCGACCGTGGGCGTGTCGAATCCGGCCAAGGTCTGACCGGGGATCGGAATCGTCACATCAGCCGGGTCGAACACCTGGAAGTTGGCTCCGGTCGACGGGCCACCCTCGACGATGATGCCGTAGATGCCGGGCTGGTCGACCGTGGCGCGAAAGGCGTAGTACGGCGCCGGCGCGACGTCATGACGGGTCGCACTGATTGGCTGCCCGACGGCGTTTCCGTCGATGTCGACGATCTGGGCGCTCAACGTGTCGGGCCCATCGATGATGAACTCGGCGTTCTTCATCAGACCGAACGGAAGGCGCAGCTCGCCGGGCACGAGGATCGGTGAGTCGGTCGCGAACCGCTGGACCAGCGAGAAATCCCCGTCGGACCCGGAACCGACGTCGCTCGCTGCTCCGTCGTCCCCCGTCGACCTGTCGTCGGTTCCGCCGTTCGACGAATCGTCCCCGCTGCATGCTGCGAGCACTCCGGCGGCCGCCGTGCCGACGATGAACGTTCGCCGACCGAAGCGGCCGAGCGTCGTCGGTCGGTCCTCGGTCCCTGGCTGGGCTCGGTCCGTCGGGTTGACCCGAGTCGCTGAGTGGTCGTGTGTCATCGTGCTGTCCGCTTCGGTCCGGTATGCGACATTTTCGAGGCCTCGTTGAATCGAGTCGGCTGAACGTGCGAACGTACGAGCCGATGAGCACGCCCGACCCGATCTCCCCCGGACGATACCGGCGCCGGATCGTGGGTCTGGGTGCGCTCGCTTTCGTTGTCACATTCGCAATCGGTGCTGCGATCTTCATCCCGGTCGTGCAGAACGACCTGGAGGATCGGGTGGGAGCCGCACTCGCGGACGCAGGGCAAGGCGGTGTCGGCGCGTCGTTCTCCGGGCAGGACGGCACGCTCAGCTGTGATGCGCCGCTCGACGATCCCGTCGCCGTGGCAGCGATCGCCTCCGATGTGAACGGGGTCCGAGTCATCGAGTTGGCGGGATCGTGCGATGGCGCCACGTCGCCGTCGCCAACGGTGGTCGGCGACGACATCGCAACGACGAGCGACGTGGCCGGGACCGATCCGCCCGTCGCCGAACAGGACGCAACGACGACGACCGACGCCCCGCCGGCGACCGAACCCGAGACCGACGGCATCGTCGACATCATCGGCGGCGACCCGCTCTTCGGTGAGCTCGCCGGATTGCTCGCCACGGTCGGACTCGACGGCCCGGACGCCTTGGGTGGTGATGGTCCGTTTACTCTGCTGGCTCCCACCGACGCCGCCTTCGACGCCGCCTTCGAGGAATTCGGTGCGGACGCATTCATCGCCCTGATGTCGGACCCCGACACGTTGCGCACGCTGCTGCTGCATCATGCGACCGACGGGACGTTCATGTCGAGCGACTTCGTGGTCGGTGATCTCGACATGCTCGACGGGACGCCGGTGGCCGTCGACCCCGACGCCGACGGCGGCATCACCTTCACGAGCAGCGGAACGGCGGCCGGAGTCGACGACCCGGCCACCCAGCTCGACATCGAGGCCTCCAACGGCGTGGTCCATGCGATCGACCGACTGCTCGTCCCCGAAGGACTCGTCCTCGGTGACGTCGCCGGTGCGACGCCCCCGACGATCGCCGCGTCGTTGCTCGGTGGGCGTCTGACCTTGACCGGCGACGTGCAGAGCGAGGAACAGCGCGGTGCACTCCTCGATGCAGCACGAACGCAGATCGACCCCGCAAACGTCGTCGATTCCCTTGCGGTCGACCCGAACGTCGCGCTCGGTGCGGCCGATGTCGAACGTTTGTCCGCCCTGATCACGCTGATGGTCCCGAACCTGGTCGAAGGCCGAGCCGATCTCGCCGGAAGTGGACTCGGCCTCACCGGCACCTACGTCGACGACGGCGCGCAGGTCGCACTCGCGGAGTTCGCCACCGCAGAAGGCATCGACCTGGTCCTCACCCCGCGTCCGACCGCTGATGCCGATGCCGCCGCCGCACTGCAGGTCGAGTTGAACGAGTTCGCACGCGACAACCCGATCCTGTTCGAAGCGAACTCCGGGACCCTGACCCCTGAAGCGGGTGCCGTCGTCGACCAACTCGCGGCACGCGCCGCTCGCCTGGGAGGCGTGACGATCACCATCGTCGGCCACACCGATTCCGACGGCAATCCGGTGACGAACCAGGTGCTGAGCGAGATCCGGGCGGCGAGCGTGTTGCAGGCGCTGGTGGATCGCGACCTCGACCCGGCAACGCTCACATCGACCGGACGCGGCTCGACCCAACCCATCATCGACGACGCAGGCGCAGAGAACAAGGCAGCGAGTCGCCGTGTCGAATTCGTGGTGAGTGCACAGTGACGAAGGACGCTCGTTGCGAGTCGACGTCATGACAAGATTCAGAATCGGAAGTGAGAACCCGTGCTCTACACACTCCTGAAGTTCCTCGGCTGGGGCATGCTCCTGGCGTTCATCGGCGTGTGCGTCGGCTGGGCGCTGCGCTCGTTGACGTTCCGCACGGAGCAGGCACGGGCGATCGGATCGAACGTCGATGCAGCAGAACTGGAGCGACTCCGGATGCGGCTCGCCGATCTGGAACCGGTGGTTGCGGAGCGGGACCGCCTGCGCATCCAGCTCGCGGACGTGCGCCACGCGGATTCGCCGGGCATCGTCGGTGGGGAGATCCCGGAGGCCCCGGAGTCTGAGCAGCGGCCCGACGCAGAACCACCAGCGCAACCCCGCTCGGTCGTCGTCGGCGGGCCGGATGTCCTCCCACCCGGCCACGGCGACATGGCATCCTCTCGGGACGACGCCGCAGCCCTTCCCGGTGAGAGTGCGGGTGGCGAGTTCGTGGACGTCGAGCACTCATCGGACGGCGCTGACCGAGTCGCGGATCTCGATGGTCGGGACGTGTCGACGCTGCTGGGTTCCGTCGGTGGCACGACCGGGCCCGACGACGTCGCCGAGGTCGAGGAGCCCCGAGTGCTCGACCTCGATGCGGCGGCACGCATCCTCGGGAGAAAGGTGACGCTCGACGACCTCACCGTGATCGAGGGAATCGGCCCCAAGATCTGCGAACTGTGCAGCGGGATGGGCATCACCACGTGGCGGACACTCGCCGACACCGATGTCGCTGATCTCCAGTCGATGCTCGACGCAGCGGGGTCGCGGTACGCCGTGCACAAACCGGCCACCTGGCCGCGCCAGGCCGCACTGCTCGCGGCCGGTCGGTGGGAGGAGTTCACGACCGTCACCGACGACCTCGAAGGCGGCGCCTGAGCCGCTGGTGCGTCGGGCGATGCCCGAACCCGATCGTTGCTCTACTGTCTCCTGCATGAGCAAGCCACTCGGTCCGTACACGCCCGTCGTCCGCGCCGGTGACTTCATCTACGTCTCGGGCCAGGGTGGGCTGGACGACGGCGTCAAGGTCGAAGGTGGCGTCGTGGCCGAGACCGTGCAGACGATGAAGAACGTGGCTGCGCTCCTCGAATCCCAGGGGGCCAGGATGGCCGACGTGGTCAAGACCACGTGCTTCCTCGTCGACATGGACGACTACGCGAAGTTCAACGTCGAGTACGCAGCCGCCTTTCCCGCCGACCATCGTCCGGCACGTTCCTGCGTCGCGGTCAGGACGCTGCCGGCGGGTTTCGCAGTGGAAGTCGAAGCGGTCGCCTACAAGCCGCTCGCCTGACGGCCACGACACTGCGCTGTCAGCGTCCCTGCCGGTGTCAGGCACCTGCAGGGACACGCTCGAGCGGGTGCACCTGTCGCCGACGTCCGATGGTTGCAGGATCGCGTGCCGATCCGAGCGGGGCGTAGACTCTGCTCATGATCGGAGCAATCGCCCTCATCATCGCCATGATCGCGATCCCGATCGCCGTGTTCGCCACGGGCGCCGCCGCGTCGGCGATCCTCGGAGAGACCCTGCGACGTGACGGCATCCGTCGCCATCCGGACTCCGAACTCCTCGACCTCCCCGACTGATTCTCCACGGGATCGAGCAGTGCGCGATCGACACCGACACGGCCTGACTCGTCCGCCCCTCTGAGAGGACCCCCGTCATGTCCGAGACCCGATCCGCCCCTCACGATCTGGTCGTGGCGCATGCCCGATGTGTGGCCACGGTCGACGCGCAGCGGCGTGAGATCGACGACGGGTGGGTGGCGGTCGACGCCGGGCTGATCTCGGCGGTCGGCAGCGGGGAACCCCCTGCTGCGCACGAGACCATCGACGCCCGCGAGTGCCTCGTGACCCCCGGCCTCGTCAACGCCCACCATCACCTGTACCAGAACCTCACCAGGGCGAACCCGTCGATGACCGACAAGCCTCTGTTCGGCTGGCTGCAGTCGCTGTACCCGCTGTGGCGGGCGATCGACACGGAGTCGGTCTACACCTCGGCCTGGGTCGGACTCGCCGAACTGGCGCTGTCGGGCTGCACCACGTCGACCGACCACCTGTACCTGCACCCCCATGGGGCCGGCGACCTCCTGACCGCCGAGATCGACGCGGCGAAGGATCTCGGCATCCGATTCCATCCGACCCGCGGCTCGATGTCGCTGTCGGAGAAGGACGGTGGGCTGCCACCCGACGACGTGGTCGCGGACGACGACGAGATCCTCGCGGCGTGCGAGGACGCCGTGGCCCGGCACCACGACCGGTCGTTCGGCGCGATGACCCGCGTCGCGCTCGCGCCGTGCTCACCGTTCTCGGTCACCGAGGACCTGATGGTGCGCACGGCCGAACTCGCAGAGCGACTCGACGTACGCCTGCACACTCACTTCGCCGAGAACGCCGAGGACGACGAGTTCAGCATCGCGACGTTCGGGTGCCGCCCGATGGAGTACCTGGAGCGCACCGGATGGTGCACCGATCGCACGTGGGTGGCGCACTGCGTGATGCCGAACCCCGATGAGGTCGCCCGACTCGGCGCTGCGGGTGTCGGTGCCGCTCACTGCCCGTCGAGCAACATGATCCTTTCGTCGGGGATCTCCCCCGTGGTCGATCTCCGCGCGGCGGGTGTGAAGGTCGGGCTCGGTGTCGACGGATCGTCGTCGGCCGACAGCGCCTCGCTCTGGCTCGAGGCGCGTCAGGCCATGCTGCTCGCGAAGCTCCGCAACGGAGCCGACGCCGGTACGGCGCGGATGGCGCTCGAGATCGCAACGATCGGCGGCGCTGGATGTCTCGGGCGCGAGGGCGAGATCGGCACGATCTCGGTCGGTGCGGTCGCCGACCTGGCGATCTGGTCGTTGACGGGCCCGACCTTTGCCGGCGCCGTCGCCGACCCGGTCGAAGCCTGGCTGCGCTGTGGCCCGACCGGTGCCCGCGACACGATCGTGGCCGGGAAAGCCGTCGTACGCGATGCGATGCTGATCTCGGATCGCCTCGGCGAGATGCTCATCGCCCACGACCGCCTCTCCCGCAGGATCCAGCAACTCACCTGACGTCCGTCTCGGGTCGGGCCCACGCCGGCCGGGGGATGAAGGATTCGGCCGCCGCGTGCGGACGCCCGGAGGGGGTCAGACCCGATACGGCCATGTGACGTCGGTCGCCGGGAGGGTGACGCGACTCGGGGGTCCGGAGTCGCCAGACTGTCGAGGTGATCCGGTCCCGTCTCGCAACGCTCGCCCTCGTCGGCGTCCTGGGCGCGTGCACGTTCTCGTCGTCGGAGACGTCGTCGGGCAACGGAGTGGAAGGCGTCGACATGCCGCTTCCGACGATCGGCCTCGGTTCCGAACTCGGCCGGATCAGCGGCGGTGCCGACGTGCGAGAGATCGACACCGGTTCGGTCGAGTCCGTGGTGATGATCGGTGACTCGATCACCGTCGGTGCGCAACCGTTCCTCCAGGAGCAACTCCAACAGTTGGGGTTCGCCGACGTGACGATCGTGGCGCAGGAACTCAAGCGAGTGAGCCAGAACATCAGCAACAACCCGAGCGGGGCCGACATCGCTTCGTTCGTGGCGGCCGACTCCCAGCGGCCGGGCGACGAGCAACTGTGGATCGTCGCACTCGGAACGAACGACATCAGCCAGTACAGCTCGGTCGAGGAGATCGTCGCCGAGATGGAGACCGTGGTCGACGCGATGCCCGCCGACGCCCCACTCGTCTGGGTGAACACCTACTTCGCCGATCGTCCCGAGGACACAGCGGAGGTCAATGCCGCGATCGAGCAGGTGATCGATTCCCGCGGGAACGCCGTGGTCGGTCAGTGGAATCAGATCGCACCGAGCGACGGCGTGCTGCGTGGCGACGGCGTGCACCCGAACTCCGACGGCGCGAAGGTGTTCGCCGCCCTCGTGACCACCACGGTGGCCGACTTCCTCCAGCGCTGATCGTCAGCGGGGTGGTCGGCTGAGGCTGGCCCCCAGGCGACCCTCGGCTTCAGCTCTCCCAGCGGGACTGACCGAAGCGATATCCGACGCTGCGCACGGTCTGGATCAGGTTGGCGTGCTCCTCGCCGAGCTTGGCGCGGAGGCGCCGCACGTGGACGTCGACGGTGCGGGCGCCGCCGTAGTACTCGTAGCCCCACACCCTGCTGAGCAGGATCTCGCGGGTGAACACCTTGCCGGGGTTCTGCACGAGGAACTTCAGCAGCTCGTACTCCATGTACGTCATGTCGAGTGGCCGGCCGGCGATCGACGCCTGGTAGGTCTCGAGGTTCAGTGCGAGGTCGCCGTACTCGACGAGGTCGGCCGACTGCACGTCGACCTCAGCGGTGAGCAGGTGCCGCAAGCGTGCTTCGAGCTCGGACGGATGGAACGGGCTGAGGCAGAAGTCGTCGAAAAGATCGTCTCGATGCTCGAGCTCGCGGAGTTGTCCCCCGCCGATCAGCACGATTGCAGGCGTGGCGTCGGTGTGCTGCTTGCGCAGGGCACGCAAGAAGGTCCAGGCGTGGTCCGTGTCGTCGGTGACGTCGACGATCACGCCGGCCCACCCGCCCGTCGGCTCGGATTCGCTCGCGTCGCCGATGCTGGAGACCGATTTCCACGCGTATCCGGCGAGGTCGAGGGTGCGCGCCAGTTCCGGCGAGGCCGGGTCGGGCACGACGGCGAGCATGCGGGCCGGGTCGGACTTCATCGCACCACCGCCACCGAACGCATTGCGACCCTGCCCGTCTCCGGCGCAACCCGGGCGATCACAACGACCTCAGATAACGATCGCGCTCGAAGGGGGTGACCTGGGTCTTGTACCCCTGCCACTCCCGTCGCTTGTTGCGCAGGAACCACTCGAAGACGTGTTCGCCGAGGGCCTCTCGCACGAGCGTCGACTCCTCCATGATCTCTAGGGCGTCGTACAACGAGTGCGGGAGTTGGTCGACACCGAGTTCCTCGAGTTCGGTGTCGGTGGCTTCGAACAGGTTGGCGTCGGCTTCGTCGGGGAGTTCGTAGCCTTCCTCGATCCCCTTCATGCCGGCGGCGAGCAGCAGGCTGAACACGAGATACGGGTTGCACGCCGGGTCGGGTGAGCGGTATTCGATGCGCGTCGCGTTCGGGTTCGCGCTCTTCGCGATCGGCACCCGGATCAGACCCGATCGGTTGTTGCGGGCCCAACTGATGTGGACCGGCGCCTCGAAGTTCGGGACGAGACGCTTGTAGCTGTTGACGGTCTGGTTGGTGACGGCGGTGATCTCGCGAGCGTGGCGCAGCAGCCCGGCCATGAACGACTTGGCCGTGGAGCTCAGGTCGTAGTCGTCGGCGTCGTCGT
>JBBSOH010000033.1:0-21883 GCA_038259945.1 Acidimicrobiales bacterium | reverse complement strand
GGTGACCTCGAGCGTGAAAAGGGGATCACGATCCTCGCCAAGAACACGTCACTGGTCTGGACCGACAAGCGGACCGACGAGAAGATCACACTGAACATCGTCGACACACCGGGTCACGCCGACTTCGGTGGCGAAGTGGAACGTGCGCTGACCATGGTCGACGGCATCGTGCTGCTCGTCGACGCCGCGGAGGGCCCGCTCCCGCAGACCCGCTTCGTGCTGCGCGAGGCGCTCGCACGTCACCTGCCGGGGATCCTGGCGGTGAACAAGATCGACCGCCCCGACGCTCGCGTGGAGGAAGTCGTCGACGAGGTGTACGAACTGTTCTTCGACCTCGGCGCCGAGGATCATCACATCGAGTTCCCGATCGTCTTCTGCTCGGGTCGCGACGGATGGGCCACGCAGGATCTCGACGAGGCGAAGGCCATCGTGCGCGGCGAGGTGACCGGCAAGGACCTCACCACGCTCGGCGAGGTGCTGCTCGACTCGATCCCCGCACCCACCTACACCGAGGGCGCGCCGCTGCAGGCGTGGGTCACGAACCTCGACGCCTCCCCGTACCTCGGCCGTCTGGCGCTCCTGCGGGTCATGGAAGGCACGATCAAGAAGGGCGAGTCCGTCGCGTGGTGCAAGCGTGACGGCACGATCACCCGCGCCAAGGTCGCCGAACTGTTCCTCACCGAGCACCTCACACGCGTTCCGGTCGACTCGGCGCGTCAGGGCGACCTGGTGGCCGTTGCCGGCATCGAGGACATCTTCATCGGGGAGACCCTCGCCGACCCCGAGAACCCGATCCCGCTGCCGATCATCGAGGTCGACGAGCCGGCACTGTCGATGACCATCGGCATCAACACGTCACCGTTGGCCGGGCGTGAAGGCAAGAAGTTGACCGCCCGCCTCGTGAAGGACCGTCTCGACCGCGAACTCGTCGGCAACGTGTCGATGCGGGTGTTCCCGACCGAGCGACCCGACGCCTGGGAAGTCCAGGGTCGAGGCGAACTGCAGCTCGCGATCCTCGTCGAGCAGATGCGGCGGGAAGGCTTCGAGCTGACCGTCGGCAAGCCCGTGGTGCTGACGAAGATGATCGACGGCAAGGTGCACGAGCCAGTGGAGCGGGTCACGATCGACGTGCCCGACGAGTACATCGGTGCCGTCACTCAACTGCTCGCCACTCGTAAGGGTCGGATGCAGAACATGACCGGGTCGGGCTGGAAGCGCCTCGACTACCTCGTCCCGGCGCGCGGGCTGATCGGCTTCCGTACCGAGTTCATGACCGAGACTCGCGGCACCGGAGTGCTGTCGCACACCTCCGAGGGTTACGAGCCGTGGGCGGGCGAGATCCGTGCACGTGCGCAAGGCGTGCTCGTGGCCGACCGCACCGGCCCCGTCACCAACTACTCGATGGTCAACCTGCAGGAACGCTCGCAGCTCATGGTCAGCGCAGGCGACGAGGTCTACTGCGGCATGATCGTGGGCGAGAACTCGCGGTCGGGCGACATGGACGTGAACATCTGCCGCGAGAAGAAGCAGACCAACGTGCGTGCCTCGTCGTCGGACCAGACGGTGAACGTCACGCCTCCCAAGTTGCTGTCGCTCGAAGGCGCGCTCGAGTTCATCTCGATCGACGAGTGCGTCGAGGTGACCCCGGCGAACGTCCGCATCCGCAAGGTCGAACTCGACCCGACGACCCGGATCCGGGCCGCCAAGAAGTCCGCACACGCCGACTGAGCGACGCCCGACCTGGCGTGTCGTGCCGGGTCAGAAGTAGCGCAGCAGCCGACGAACAGCTCGCTCGACCTCGGTCGGGTGACTGACCAGGCGGTACCGGAAGAGCCGGTCCATGTCGTCGGTGTCGTCCGAGGTCTCGATCTCCGTCGCCACGAAACCGAGCGACACGGTGGGGGACATCGCCAGCACCTGCCAGCTCGAGGTGATCGGGTCGTCGTCGGCGAGGTCGACCAGGCGGATTCCGGTGACCTCCGACGACGGAACCGAGCTGACGTTGCGGCCGAGTACACCGACGAAGCCGCACCGTCGCGCCATCGCGCGGTACTGGCGTCGGGTGGGCCGCGTGAAGTTCGAGACGTCCTGCAGCGTGGACAGCACGACACAGTCGGGCGACAACGCCGCCGCCTCGATGTGTTGCGACATCGCGAGCAGATCGGACTTCGCAGCGGTCCGCTCCACCAGATGGCGGACCGGTCGAGGCAACGAGGGTTCGGTGACGGGCCTCGGACCCATGCGCTGCAGCCACGATGCGTCGACGACGGGGACGGGCCGTCCGTACAGGAAGCCCTGGAGGAGGTCGGCGCCGAGCACGTCGGCGAGCTTCGCGTCGGTCTCGGTCTCGACCCCCTCGGCGATGACGACCACGCGTCGTTGTTCGGAGTTCGTGCGATACGCGTCGACGGCTGCCACGACGTGCGCGGTGTGTGCCCGGTTCTCGTTGCGCAGCAGGCTCATGTCCAGCTTGACGATGTCGGGGGCGATCCACCGGAGAGCGGCCAGGCTCTCTGATCGCGCACCGACGTCGTCGAGCGCGATCTGCCATCCGAGCGCCCGGCATGCGGCGACCGCTTCGATGAGTCTGCCCGGGTGCTCGAGAACGGCGCGTTCGGTCAGTTCCGCGACCACCGGTCGCCGGCAGTTGCTCGTCGTCCACGCCTCGCTGAGCCGTTCCAACCACGTGGCCTCGCACAGCAGCGACGGTTCGAGGTTGATGAACAGCATGAGGTGCTCGGGAAGATCGAGGGCGAACGCGAGTCGCTTCGACGCGAGCTCCACGTCGCCGATCCGGCCGAACGTCGTCGCCACGTCGAAGAGGCGGTCGGGGTACTCCAACGTCTGACCGTGTGGCCCTCGCGTCAGCGCCTCCACTCCGCAGACGTCACCCGTGGCCGCGGACACGATCGGTTGGACGACCACCTTCAGCTCGGCGATCGCGTGCTCCAAGGCCTCGAGGTCGGGCAGTACCGGAGCCGACATCGGACCCCGAGTGGTCGTTCGTACGATCGGCTCATCGGCCCTGACGCGCCCGCGACCCTGCTCCTTCGCCGAGTACATCATGTGGTCGGCGCGTTCGAGCATGCTGCTCACGTCGTCGTCGGGGCGACTGCGGCTGATGCCGATCGAGGCGGACAGACCGATCGTTCGCGATTCGAACACGACGATCTCCTCGATGTGGCCGATGATCTGTTCGGCCCTCGGCGTGCCGACGTCGCCATCGCAGAGGAGCAGGAACTCGTCGCCGCCGAGCCGTCCGAGATGGTCGCCGGTCTCCACCGACCGGGTGAGTCGCTCGGCGATGGTCTGGAGGACGCGATCGCCGGTGCGGTGGCCGCAGTGGTCGTTGACGGACTTGAAGCCGTCGAGGTCGATCAGCAGTGCGGTCACATCGGCACCGCAGCTGAGTCGGTCGTCGAGTTCAGCGAGGACCGACGACCGGTTGTCGAGCCCCGTGAGCGAGTCGGTGCGGGCCTGCACTTCCAGGTCGAGCTGGTTGCGGAGTCGATCGATCACGTGCCCGAGCGTGTGCCCGAGCGTCCCGATCATCTGGTGGTCGGCTTCGGCGAAGTCGAAATCGGGCGTGCGCGAGTACACGCCAATGATTCCTCGATCACCCGAGAGGAGGTCGAATGCGACGCTGAGGCTGCTGCGGACACCGGCGGTGGCCAGGAGTGTCCCGGCCTGGAATCGTGAGTCGAGGTCGATGTCGCCCGAGACGCAGATGTCGCTCGATGAACGGACGTAGGCCCCCTGGGAGTCGGGAGCGACCGCGAACTCGTCGCTGACGTGATCGGGAAAGCCCACCGACGAGCGGAAGATGGCGCGGTCCGTGTCGACGAACTCGAACGTGGCTGCCAGATCTGCGGCGAAGTGACGGCGTGCGAACATCGCCGCCTGCTCCCATGCGTCGTGCTCGCTTTCGCTGCGGAGCAGCGGACCGAGTTGTTCGAGGACCTTCCACGACGCTGCGCTCCTGACGGGTAACGCGACGACGTCGCCCCGTGGGCCGTGGTCGACGATGCTCACGTGTGGTACTCGGCAGCTTCGGCGAGGACTTGAGCGTGAATCCTGCGGCCCTCAGGGTCCGGTGATGAACGCCCCGTCGAGTTCGTGGAGATCGCTGCCCACGTTGTCCTGGTGGTGCAGCGTGGTGGCGTCCCACGCCAACAGCCCGATCCGGCAGCGGTCCCAGTGGTTGCCGTAGACCTCGCACTCGGCAGCGCCGTCCTGGACGATGCAACCGCTGTCACCGTCGACGACCGCATTGCCGTCGACCACGGCGCGGGTTCCGCCATCGATGTCGACGGCACGCATCGTGGTCAGGATTCGGTTGCCGTGGACGTGGGCGTCCTCGGTGTGGTCGACGTGGACGCCCCACCAGCGTGCGCTGATCGTGTTGCCGCGCGCCGTTGAACCGGTGGTGCCGGAGAAGCGGATGGCGCACAGGTGATCGTGGAACTCGCTCGACTCGACGTGGTGGCCGCCACCACCCGTGATCTCGGCGCCCACGTCCCACAGGTTGCCTCGGAAGTGGCAGCGCGAGACGTGGAGACGGTGGGCGTCGACGGCGCGGAGCCCGCGACCGGTGACAGCACGGAGCAGGACGTCGGACCCGGTGATCGCGATGACGCCGTCGACGGAGCAGCCGAGCACCGTGGCGAAGTCGTGGTCGAGCGCGATCGAGATCGATGGTGCGCGCGGTGTCGCTCTCTCGGCGTTCGAGACAGCGAGGTGTTCGACCCTGGCGTTGCGTCCGACCGTGAGTGTCGCCCCCGCCGGCACGATCGAGGGTGCGGCCGCGGATGCCGGTCGGATCGTCGTGCGCGCCGGTCCGAGACCCCGGACGATCACGCCGTCGGGCACCGCAGCAGGGCCTTCGTACACTCCGTCGCCGAGTTGGATCAGGTCGCCGGGGCGGGCTTCTGCGAGGAGCGGTGCGAGGGGAATCGCCTCGTCGGCGACGAGCGCGAAGAGTGAGGCGGGCGCGACTGCTTCGACGAGGTGAACGCAGGCGACGACGATCGTGAAGTCGTCCATCGGCGCAGCCGGCGTGACCCGGAGGCTCTCGTCGTCATGGTCCCACTCCAGGTCGTGACCGTCGACGTCGACCACCGACGTGACGACGTGGTGCCGGCTGCCGAGCGCATCGAAGCGACCTCGACCCGACAGGTCGATCGCCACGACCCGGTCGCCGGCGTCGAGGTAGCGGACGTTGCGGTCGCCCCAGTGAGTCCACGGCCGAGTGGGCGCCAGCAGGTGATCGTGGCGGTGGATCCATGCTCCTGCCTCGCTGAGCGGTGTGGACTGGAGCGCCGGGATCGTGCCGTCGGCGGCGGGCCCGACGCCGAGCAGCAGGTTGCCACCCTTGGCGAGCACCTCGGTGTAGATGTCGATGATCTCGCCTGCGGCCAGGTGGTGTTCGGCCCGCTCGGCGCGGTTGTGACCGAAGCTGTGGCCGACGGCGCGGGTCAACTCCCACGGCCCGGTCACGATGTCCTCGGGGCAGTCGTACTCGTAGGTGCGCACGATGCCGGGGGAGTCGTCGGGGACATCGGACGACGAGGCCCGCCACCGGTCGTTGATCACGACCTGGGGATCGATCGCACGGACCCGTTCCATCAGCGACGCCGTCTGCCACACTCCTGCGTCGCGGTTCCAGTGGCCGTCGCCCCACAACATCGCTGCGCCGTGACGTTCGACCAGATCGAGCACCTGGGGATGCAGAACGTCGCGGACGAACTCGTCGCTCGGGTACCGGGCGTCGCCCCAGTCGAGGAGCGAGATGTACGCGCCGAAGGTGATGCCGTGGCGCTCGCACGCTGCGGCGTACTCGGCCAGAACGTCGCGCTGCGGGCCGCGCTCGGTGAGCTGTTTCGTCGAGCCGGGCGCATCCCACCAGGCCCAACCATCGTGGTGCTTGGCCACGAAGACGGTGTACCCGGCACCCAGCGCCGAGGCGAGTTCCGCCCACTGCTCGGCGTCGAAGCCGCCGAAGTCGAGCAGGTCGACGAAGTCGTCGTAGTGCTCGATGTGACCCCACCGATCCCGGTGGTGGGCGAGCACCTCGACCATCGGCTGTGGGTGCAGCACCACATCGGCCACGTCGTCGCCGAGGTGGCTGCGGTACAACCCGGCGTCTTCGCCGATCGGAGCCCAGGCAGGCACGGTCGCAACCGTCGCCTCCACGAACAGACCCAGACGCCGTTCCCTCCACCAGTCCGGCATCGTCATCGGAGACAGAGTCTCGCGCACCCGAGGTGCTGCGGCGGCAACGCCGACCGCGGTCGCCGTGATCGTCGTCGATGCGTCGACCGGATCGCTGCCGATTCCCCGGCAGAACAACCGTTCACCTAACGTCGGCCCCCTATGAAGCTCTCGATGATGATCAACTACTCCGGCGACTTCAAGGCCGACGTCGACAAGGTCGTCGCCCTGGAGAAGGCCGGCCTCGACATGGTGTGGGTGCCCGAGGCATACAGCTTCGACGCTGTCTCCCAGATGGGGTACCTCGCGGCCAAGACCGACACGATCGAGATCGGCTCGGCGATCCTCAACGTGTTCTCCCGCACCGCCACCTGCATGGCCCAGACCGCAGCCGGCCTCGACTTCGTGTCCGACGGTCGCTTCACGCTCGGACTGGGTGCGTCGGGCCCGCAGGTGATCGAAGGCTTCCACGGTGTGGCGTACGACAAGCCGATGCCGCGCATCCGTGACTACATCAACGTGTGTCGGATGACGATGAAGCGCGAGAAGGTCGTCTACGACGGCCCGACGGTGAAGATCCCCCTGCCCGAGGGTGAGGGCACCGGGATGGGCAAGCCGCTCAAGCTGATCAACCACCCGGTCCGCGACACCGTCCCGATCTTCTGGGCGTCGCTGATGGGTCTGTCCGTGAAGAACACCGCCGAGCACGCCGACGGCTGGATCCCGATCTTCTTCGATCCGGAGAAGTACCACAACGTGTGGGGCGACGACATCAAGGCCGGCACGGTGAACCGCGACCCCGCACTCGGACCGCTGCAGATCTCGGCGGGTGGGATGGTCGCCATCGGTGAGGAACTGGTCGGCGACAAGGCCGACGCGCTGCTCGACTTCTCCCGTCCGAGCGTGGCGCTGTACACGGGCGGCATGGGTGCACGCGACAAGAACTTCTACAACACCATTCTGCAGAAGTACGGCTACGTCGACGAAGCCATCGCCATCCAGGACAACTACCTGGCCGGCGAGAAGGACAAGGCGGCGTCACTCGTGCCGGCCCAGATGCTGCGCGACATCAACCTCGTCGGGCCGAAGAGCTTCGTGAAGGAACGTCTCGCCGCATACAGCGAGGCCGGCGTGACCCACCTCAGTGTCAACGCCGTCGGCAAGGACGACGTGGCCACCATCGAGACCCTCAAGTCGCTCCTTCCCTGACTCGACGGCTCGTCGGCGGCACGCGTCACCGAGATTGGGGCCGCCGACGTTCCGTCATGATGGATCGGGCCGCGGCTCGAACCCGCCTTCGAACGTCTGACAGTCACCGAAGTCGGCCAGGTCGACGACGGAACCGACCGATGCCGTGACGGTGTCGAACCGGATGACCGTGCCGCCGAGAGCGTCGGCGATCCAGATGTCGGTGCCGTCGACGACCGTGTCGATGGAGGAAAAGGTCGCATCTTCGACCAGCGCCGCGGTGTTCGTGTCGGGGTCGATCCGCCAGAAGGTGCCCGATTCGGTTCCGACCCAGACGCCGTCGTCCGTGTAGGCCAACGCATGCGGCCACATGCCGACCTCGATCACCGCCTCGGGCTCGCCGGTCTGATCGTCGAGCCGCGTGACGGTGCCGTCGAGGGTGTTGGTGACCCATGCGCTCCCGCCACCCACTTCGACGTGCAGGGGCGCCGCACCGACCGCGACGTCGACCGGGGGTCCCGAGTCGTCCACGTCGATCATGGTGACGGTGTCGTCGCCGTTGTTGGTGACCCAGGCGGTGCCGTCCACGACGGTGACGTGGTGCGGGTCGAGGCCGACGGGAGTCGTCTCGACGAGTTGCGCAGTGGCCGCATCGATCCGGTAGAGGACTCCGGCGAATGGATCCGTTGCCCAGATGTCGTCGCCGTCAGCGGTCATCCCGAGAGCGGAGCCGGGCAGTTCGACCTCGGTGGTCACGACGAATTCGTCCGGGTCGATCTGCGAGACGTGGTCGTCGTCGCGAGCGCCGACCCAGACCGAGTTCGCGGCGATGGCCACGCCCGACGCAGAACCACCCACGACCACGGCGCCCGTGACCTCCTCGGTCTGCTTGTCGATCCGAACCACGACGCCGCATGCTGCATCGGTCACCCAGACCGACGCCGCATCGACGGCGACGCTGTCGGGCTGGAACGCCGCACCGAACGAGGAGGGGTCGTCGGACCCGGAAGGATCTCCAGCGGCCGGACCCTCGTCGGACCCATCAGGATCGTCGGACGACTCCGACTCGTCGTCGTTCGAGTTCTCCGTGCGATCGTCACCACCATCGGATCGATTCGATGAGTCCCCGGAGCTCTGTCGCAGGACGACGAAGACGATGAACAGCGCGCCGACGGCGACGAGCGCAGCCAGCGACAGGAGGACGACCGTCAGTCTGGACCCCGTGTCCGGACCGGGGCCACCGTCCGCGTTCTGCTGCGGTCCGAAGCCGCCGCCTCGGTTCGGGGGACCCGGGAACCCCGGCGCACCACCGGCGTGGCCACTGCCGGGGGGCTGGTGTCCGGGCGGCGGTGGAAAGCCTTCGGTCGGTCCCCAGTGTTGCGGCGTGCCGGACGGGGGCGCGGGTGGACCCGATGGTGGGCTGGACTGAGAGCCCGGGAGCCAGAAGTCGTCGCTCATGGTCGCACCTCCACTGTTCCGCACACGGCCATCGTCAGACCATCCCTCGGAGCCACCACAGAGAGAGCGCATAGGCGGTGACGAGCGCGATGAAGGCAGCCATCGCCCAGCGCCACGTGAGCTCCTTGGTGATCTCGATCTCCTCGCCCAACGTCTCGCCCAGGCTGTCGCGCACCTGGTCGTACGCATCCGCGAGTTGATCGCCACTCTGCGCTTCGAACGCCTGACCACCGGTCGCCTCGGCGACCACTTCGAGTTCGGCCGGAGCAACGGGAACCGGGACGACGTCGCCCGACACCGGGTCGACGATCGTGCCGCCGTCGGTGCCGAAAGCGATCGTGAACACCGGGATGCCGGCCTCGACGGCGGCGGCGGTCCCGTCCGCCGTTTCGCGGCCCACCGTGGTGGCGCCGTCGGTCAGCAGCACGATCGCACCCGGAGCGAGTTCCTGGTCGCGGTCGGGATCCTCCTCGGCGCGACTGACGAGGAGATCGGAGGCGACGAACAGGGCGTCGCCGATGGCGGTCGAGATGTCGAGTTCGAGACCCTCGATGCGACGGTCGATCCGCGAGCGGTCGAGGGTGGGGTCGACCTCCACACGCACCACACCTGCGAACGAGATCAGCCCGACTTCGACGTCGTCGTCGACCTCGTCGATGAAGTCTCGGGCGGCGGTCTTGGCCGCTTCGAGCCGGTTCGGAGCCACGTCGGTCGACTCCATCGAGAGGGACACGTCGAACAGCAGCAGGATCCGACCTTCGCTGCGGGTGCGCTCGGTCGTGCGTTCCACGGGTCGGGCGATGGACACGACGGCGAGGGCCAATCCGAGGAGTTGGACCGATGCGATCACGTGGCGGCGCCAGCGAGGCCGGTTCGGTGCCACCCGGTCGAGCAGGTCGACCTGCGTGAAGCGGACCTGCGCGGCCTTTCGCCAGGTCAGCGATGCCACGTAGGCTGCGCCCATCGCCACCACGACGAGGAGGAGCCAGAGTCGTCCGGCGGCGAGGAAGTCGGGGAACAGCCAGCTCATCGGGGCATCACCCCGCCGCGCACTGCCTGCACCCGCTTGCGCTGGACGTGCTGCACGATCGAGCCGAGCCAGTCGTCGGCCGTGGACAGTTCGATGACCTCGGCGTGGGCTCGACGCATGCCGGCCAGTCGGCGGTTGCGCTCCTCGGCTGCGACCTCGGCGTAGCGACGCTGCACCTTGGCAGTGACCCGGATCTCGCGGCTGCGGCCCGTCGCCGGGTCGACCAGTTCGACGAGGCCGATCGGCGGCACGTCGAGTTCACGCGGATCGGTGATCGGGATCGCCAGGATCTCGTGTCGGATCCCTGTGCGTCCGAGCGGCTCGATCCAGGCGTCGCCGGCGAAGTCGGACACGACGGCGACGAAGCCTCGGCGCGCTGCGATCGCGCCCACTCGGTCGAGTGCTCCCGCCAGGTCGGCTCGCCCGAGGCCCTCGGCGGGCGGGGGAGAAGCGAGCGAGGCCAGGATCGCCCGCACCTGGTTCTTGCCGGCGCGTGGCTGCATCACGTGGATGCGCGGGCCCGCCACCAGCACCGCACCGAGCCGATTCTGCGCTCGGGCCGTGAGGAAACCGACCGTGGCCGCAGCGGCCATGGCGGTCTGCGCCTTGTCGTTCGCCTCGGTGCCGAAGTTCATGGTCGCCGAGACGTCGACGACCAGCCAGGCGAGCAGGTCGCGGTCGGCGATCTGCTCACGCACGAACGTCTCGTTGGTGCGCGCCGTGACGTTCCAGTCGATGCGACGCACGTCGTCACCCGGCTGGTACTGACGGGACTCTCCGGGCTCGGAGCCGTGCCCCGGGGTGAGACCCTGGTGGTTGCCGTGGAGGACACCGTCGAGGCGCCGGGTGATCATCAACTCGAGGGAACGCAGGTGCTCGGCGACGGTGTCGGGCGTCGGCCCCTGGACCCACCCGCGTGGTGCGGGCCTCGGCGCGGCTGCCGGCATCGATGTCGGCGGCCCGGTCGGGCGGCCGGCGGACGTGGTCACCATCGCTCAGCTCCGGGAGAACGCGTCGTTGGGCTTGGGGGAGACCCAGTGCGCCGGGACAGCGGCGAGCATCCGGTTGATCACGTCGTCGGTGGTGACGTCCTGTGCGAGTGCGTCGTAGGTGAGCAGCAACCGGTGACGCATGACCTCGGGGGCGAGGTCGAACACGTCCTGTGGCGTAGCGTAGGTGCGCCCGCGGAGCATCGCGAGCGCTCGTGCTCCACGCACCAGGTTGATCGTGGCTCTCGGGCTGGCACCGAGACCGATGATGTCGCCGAGGTCGCCCACGTTGAAGCGGGCAGGGTTGCGGGTGCACTGCACCAGATCGACTGCATACTGCGCGACCGATCGGTCGACGAACACCGAGTCGGCGCGACGCTGCAACTCGACGAGTTGTTCGAGGGAGATGACCTGCTCGGGCACCGGGACGGCGGTCGTGACACCCATCCGGTCGAGGATCGTCAGTTCCTCCTCCGCCGTCGGGTGGTCGAGCACGATCTTCATCATGAAGCGGTCGCGCTGCGCATCGGGAAGGTTGTAGACGCCTTCGGACTCGATCGGGTTCTGTGTGGCGACGACGAAGAACGGGGCCGGGACGGGGTGCGTGACGCCGCCGATCGTGACCTGCTGCTCGGCCATCACCTCGAGGAGTGCCGACTGCACTTTGGCAGGTGCCCGGTTGATCTCGTCGGTCAGCAGGAAGTTCACGAACACCGGCCCGAGTTCCACGTCGAACGTCTCGGTCGACCCGCGGTAGATGCGGGTGCCGACGATGTCGGACGGCAACAGGTCCGGGGTGAACTGGATGCGGGCGAACGTGCCACCCACGACCTTCGACAGTGTCTCGGCCGCGAGCGTCTTCGCCAGGCCGGGAACGGACTCGAGCAGGCAGTGCCCACGGCACAGGACGCCCACCAGAAGACGTTCCAGGAGGCGCGTCTGGCCGACCATCACCTTGCGCAACTCGAAGAAGATCTGCTCGAAGGTCTCCGCGGTCTTGAGGTCGTCCATGGGAGCAGCCGACGGTCGGCCCGCCGATGATGCCGCCTTCGCTGTCTCGTCGTTTCCGGGTGGGTGGAAGATGGTCGGGGAGTCCGCGTCACTCATTGCGATTGAAGCTACTGGCGTCGTCGTGTGACGACAGGTCGGCCCGACGGGGACGTTTCCCCGTGTAGACGTATCCTCGGACCATGACCGACCGGGACACGACCACGGCGGACGACCCGCACGAGGACCGCCTCGAGGACAGGGCCGACGACACCGTCGACGAGGCCGCGGATGCGCTGGCCCAAGAGGAGGACGCCGTCCCGTTCGACTCCGACGACCGTTCGAACCTCGAAGCGAAGTGGCAGCGCACCGAGGACGAAGCACTCGCCGATCGGCGGGTGTCGTCGATCGCAGCGGGCCGACGCAAGGGCGGCGTCATGGGTGCCGCGATGGCCGGCGCGATGCTCGCCATCCAGGAGATCTACGAAGGACCGAAGAAGGACGACATGGTCGCCGTGTCGGAGTCCCCGGACGAACCCGGCGACATCGACAAGGACGGCATCCTCGTCCAGGTCGGCGACGTCGACGTCGAATCGAGACTCCCCTCGAACGACTGACGGCCGTATCGGGTCAGGCCCGATACGGCCGCGTCGACTTCGACATCAGCGGTATGCGCCGGGTTGCTTGAAGAGGCGGCGGTGCCAGCGTGACGGTGTGAGTGCAATCGCCCGGGGCTCGTCTTCGAACATCCAGCGGGCGAAGTTGCGCCTTCCCCACTCGCCGGAACCCGCCACGACTCGGATCGCTCCGCGAGCGCCCCACTCCTTCGCGAGGACCCCGCCGAGCGCGAGCGACATCTTGTGGTCGGCGATCAGATGGTGGTGCACTTCGCGCTCGTAGAGATCGCTCGCGACGTCAGGCTGCGTGGCGCCGGCTGCGATGATCGACTCCGCCGCCAGCCGACCGGTGAGCAGCGCCTGGCCGATTCCTTCCCCGGTCATCACGTCGGTCGCCGTGGCAGCGTCGCCGACGAACAGCACGCGGTCGGTGCTGAGCGGAAGCGAATCGATCCGAGCCGGAATCGGCCACGCCGTGTGCCGTTCCTCCATCTCGAAGCCGGCACCCAACGCCTCCACGATGTGGGGTCGCGCCAACAGATCCGGCCAGATCGCCTTGATCTCCTTGCCGGATCGTTCGCCGTCGCGTAGCACCCCGAAGCCGATGTTGGCGCGGTTGCCGGGGAGTGGGAACGACCAGGCGTAGCCGGGCAGCAGGTCGGCTTCGAACCAGACGTGGAGTTGCGTCGACGCTGTTCCGGTCACGTTGCGCGCGTACTGGCGGAACCCGTGCCACTCGCCCAGGTAGCCGGGTTCGTTGAGCCCGACGGCCTTGCGGACCGGGCTCCACATCCCATCGGCGGCAATCACGTAGCGAGTGTCGATCGTGAGGCCGTCGGCCTCGACACGCACGACACCTCCACCGTCGGCACCGTTGCGGTAATCGATCGACCGGAATCCGTGCCCGTCTCGGATGTCCGCGCCGGCCGCCCGTGCGATGTCGAGGAGTGCGTCGTCGAGTTGGAGCCGAGGGGCGACTGCGGCGTACCGACCGTCGGTCGGCAACGGCACGGTCACTTCGCGGCCCGACGGCGAACGCAGCGCAGCACCGGACACATCGAACCAGTCGCCGACCGTGCCGGGGTCGAATCCGAGGCCGTCGAGTTCGCGGAGCGCAAGCGTGGTCAACCCGTCGCCGCAGCACTTGTCACGTGGAAAGGTCGCCTTGTCGATGACGATCACCGATCGTCCCGCCCGTGCGAGTTCGGTGGCTGCGGCTGATCCCGCCGGTCCGCCGCCGACGACCACGACGTCGGCGCTGAGGTTCTCGTGAGTCATCGATTCTCAGGCTACGAGTGCCGCCCCCGGCGACCCCCACGAAGCCCGTGAAACCGGCCCATCCCAGGCGGATCGCACGCTCGAGTCCTCGGTTCCAGCGTCCGGTCAGTCCCATGGACCCGGTCGGGAAAATGTCAACCTGGGTTGACATCTCTGCTTTCCGCGTCAGGCCAGGTTGACAAACGGCATGGTCGACTCTCGGAGCTCACCGACCGAAGGAGATCGTTCTGCCATGCGCGGCGCAGACGACCCGGGGTCCCGCGTGCGGAGCCCCCGCCGAGTCGTCGATCGGACGTCGATGCGGTCTACGGTCGACGCATGGCTCTGAACCCCGATGCGCTCGGTTCCACCTCCGACCCCGTCGTGGTCGACTGGAACTCCAAGGACGCGCTGCTCTACGCCGTGGGCGTGGGCGCCGGCCACGAAGAGTTGGCCTTCACCACGGAGAACACGGCCGACGTCGAGCAACTGGTGCTGCCGACGTTCCCGGTCGTCGTCGGCTACGGGCGGGGTTCGGCGATGCGGAACATCGGCAGCTTCGACCCGGCGCTGCTCGTCCATGGCCAGCAGGCCATCACCCTGCACCGACCGATCCCCGTCGAAGGTTCGGTCACGATCGCCGGCGAGATCACGGCGATGTGGGACAAGGGGAAGGCGGCCGTGGTCGAGACCACGAGCGTTGCGGTCATGGACGACCAACCGCTGTACAGCCTGACCTCGTCTGCGTTCATCCGCGGTGCCGGCGGTTGGGGTGGTGAGCGCGGACCCTCGGGCCCGAGGAACCAACCGCCCGAGTCCGACCCGGACCATGTCGTGACGTACCAGACGTCACGCGACCAGGCGTTCCTCTACCGCCTCTCGGGCGACCGCAACCCGCTGCACACCGACCCGGCCTTTGCGGCCATGGGCGGGTTCGACACCCCGATCCTCCACGGCCTGTGCACGTACGGATTCACCGGGCGAGCGTTGCTCCACGCGATCTGTGGTTCCGACCCGAACCGGTTCCGCCACGTCGAGGGACGTTTCGCCTCGCCGGTGTTCCCCGGCGAATCGCTCACGATCCGGATGTGGTCGATCGGCGACGGCGAGACCGTGTTCACGACGAGCGCAGGTACGGGCGACACCGAACGCGTCGTGATCGACCAGGGGCTGCTCCGTCACGGATGACAGCGAGGCCGAGCGTCCCTCCTGGTGTCGGACACCCGCAGGGACGCAGTCCGTCGCTTCAGTGTGCGCAGACCTCGACGAGGTGCGCAACGATGTCGGCCAGCGCGACATCCTCCTGGTCACCCGACGTGCGGTCCTTGACCTCGATGGTCGGTTCGTCGGCCTCGATGCCGCGACCGACGACCGCGATCGTGGGCACGCCGATCAGTTCGGCGTCCTTGAAGCGCACGCCGGGGGAGACCTTGACGCGGTCGTCGAACAACACCCGCAGGCCGGCGGCTTCGAGTTCGCCGGCGAGCTTCTCGGCCGCCGACTCCTGTGGACTGCCGGGCTTGCCCGCCATCACCAGGTGGACGTCGGCCGGTGCGATCTCGCGCGGCCACACCAGGCCGATCTCGTCGCAGTGCGCTTCGGCCACCGCTGCCAGGCAGCGTGAGACACCGACTCCGTAGGAGCCCATGGTGGGTGTGAGCGGCTTGCCGTCCTCACCCTGCACCCACAGGTCGAGCGCCTCGGCGTACTTGCGGCCGAGTTGGAAGATGTGACCGATCTCGATGCCACGAGCGATCTCGACACGCTCGCCACATGCGGGACACACGTCGCCATCGAGGATCTCGGCGGCCTCGATCACGCCGTCGGGTGTGAAGTCCCGTCCGGCCGTCAGGTCGATCACGTGTCGGTTGTATTCGTCCGCGCCGGTGACCCACTGGGTTCCCGTGACGACGCGCGGGTCGACCAGGTAGCGGATGCGCGACGCATTGTTCGAGCCCAACGCTCCGGGCCCGATGTACCCCTTCTTCAAGGACGGGTACTGCTTGAAGTCGTCCTCGCTGAAGGGTTCGGCCTCGGCGGGTGACACGACGGCTTCGAGCCGCTTCATGTCGACATCGCGGTCACCCGGGATGCCGATCGCGAGCGGCTCGATCGTGCCGTCCGGATGCTTCAGATTGACGACGAGGTTCTTCAGCGTGTCGGCGGCGGTCCAGTCACGGTCGGGATGGCGCATCGACTCGTCCTGGTTGACGAACTCCACGAGCGTGCCGATCGTGGGAGTGCCGGGGGTGTCGTGGATCTCCGCAGCACGCAGACCGTCGAGGGGGACATCGTCGGGGACCGGCGTGGTGACCGCTTCGACGTTGGCGGCGAAGTCGCACGACGTGCAACGGATGTAGGTGTCCTCGCCGACCGCCATCGGGGCCAGGAACTCCTCGGACTTCGAGCCACCCATCGCCCCGGACATCGCAGACACGATCACGTAGGGCAGGTGTAGCCGCTCGAAGAGCTTGATGTAGGCCTCGCGATGCATCTCATAGGAGGCGTCGAGCCCGGCGTCGTCGAGGTCGAACGAGTAGGAGTCCTTCATCACGAACTCCCTCGTGCGCAGCAGCCCGGCGCGCGGTCGGGCCTCGTCGCGGTACTTGGTCTGGATCTGGTAGAGGCTGACCGGCAGGTCCTTGTAGGACGCGGCGATGTCCTTGACCATCAGCGTGAACATCTCCTCGTGCGTGGGTGCGAGCAGGAAGTCGGCGCCCTTGCGGTCGACGATCCGGAAGATGTTGTCGCCGTACTCGGTCCAGCGGCCTGTGGTCTCGTACGGCTCGCGGGGGAGGAGGGCAGGAAAGTGCACTTCCTGCGTGCCGGCCTTGTTCATCTCGTCACGGACGATGTTCTCGACGTTGCGGAACACCTCCCAACCGAGCGGCAACCAGGAGAATCCACCGGGTGCGGCGCGCCGGATGTACCCGGCACGTACCAGGAGTCGATGGCTCGCGACCTCGGCGTCGGCAGGCGCCTCACGGAGCGTCTTCAGGAACATGGTCGACATGCGCAGCACGCCGCAGAACCTACCGTTGCGGAGCTGCGCCGGTCCGCTCGCCTTTCGTCCTGCCTGAGGAACGGAACTCCTGCGCCGATCCGGGACCCGGACCGAAGGTTCGATCGTGCTGCTATCATCGGTTCCCGCAAATTGGTTCGTAGACCAAGGCGTGGGGCGTCAGCCTCACGCCTTGTTTGTTGAATGGGCCCGAAACCGTCGCCACCGCGACGCCACGAGAGGAAGGTGAATCGACATGGCCAACGAACTCGAACGAGTACGTGCGCTGGTGGAACCGATCACCTCCGACCTCGACCTGGACCTCTACGACATCGAGCGCCGCGGTGCCACCGTGCGCATCACGGTCGACACGCCTCCCGGGTCCGACGGCGGAATCAGCCTCGACACGCTGTCGCTGGCGACGCGCCTGATCAGTCGTGAACTCGATCACGAGGAACCGATCACCACGCAGTACACGCTGGAGGTCACGAGCCCCGGCCTCGAACGCACGCTGCGGACACCGGCGCACTTCCAACGAGAAGTCGGCAAGGACGTCACCGTGCGCCTCGCCGGTCATGCGGTGGCCGACGGAGAAGCGCGTCGCGTCGACGGCAAACTCCTCGCTGCCGACGACACCACCGCCACGCTGCTCACCGCCGAGGGCGACGAGCGGGCAATCGTGATCGCCGACGTCGACAAGGCGCGCACGATCTTCGAATGGGGCCCCAAGCCCAAACCGGGCAAGGGTCCCGGAAACACCAAGACGAAGAACTCGGCGAAGGACACCCAGAGCAAGTCGGGTCAGAGCATGAAGGAGAAGCAGCAGTCGTGACGAACATCGACATGAGCGAAGCCATTTCGGCGTTGGCCGAGACGAAGGGTCTGACGGAGGACGCACTCCTCCATGTCCTCGTCGACGCGCTGGCGTCCGCCTACAAGCGGCGTCCCGACGCAGCCGACGAGGTCGTCGTCGAGGTCAACCCCGAGACCATGGAGTTCTCCTTCATCGGGTACGACGTCGACGACGACGGCAACTGGGTCAACGAGCGTGACGACACCCCGAAGAAGGAGGAGATGGGCCGCATCGCCGCCCAGACCTTCCGTCAAGTGATGAGCCAGCGCATCCGTGAGGTCGAGTCCGACCGAAAGTTCGAGGAGTACGCGAACCGCGAGGGCGACATCGTCACCGGCATCATCCAGCGCACGGACACGCGCTACACGCTGCTCGATCTCGGCCGCGCCGAAGCGCTGCTGCCCCAGGCCGAGCAGGTGCCGTTCGAGCGTCCCGCACAGGGCGAACGCCAGAAGGCGTACATCGTCGAAGTGCGCCGCACGCCCAAGGGCCCCCAGATCGTCGTGTCACGCACGCACCCCGGCCTCATCAAGCGCCTGTTCGAACTCGAAGTTCCCGAGATCGCCGACGGCATCGTCGAGATCAAGGCCTGCGCCCGCGAACCCGGACACCGCACCAAGATCGCCGTCTGGTCGAACGACCACAACGTCGATCCGGTCGGCGCATGCGTCGGCGCACGCGGCGGTCGGGTCCGCATGGTCGTCAACGAGATGCGCGGTGAGAAGATCGACATCGTCCCGTTCTCCGAGGATCTCCCCGACTTCGTCGCCAAGGCGCTCTCGCCGGCCAAGGTCACCCAGGTGATCATCTCCGACGACGGCACCCAGGCCGACGTGATCGTGCCCGACCACCAGCTCAGCCTGGCGATCGGCCGCGAGGGCCAGAACGCCCGTCTCGCGGCCCGCCTCACCGGGGTGCGCGTCGACATCCGTTCCGAGACGCAGTACGCCGAAGGCATCCCCTCGGGCGGACGCGACCAGGAAGAGGTCGACTACGCCGACGGACAGTGGGTCGCGAACAAGGAGACCGGCGAGATGGAATGGCATGCCAGCGATGGCACCGTCATCTCCGAGTCGGCATGGCAGGACCAACAGGCCGCCGAGGCTGCCGCCGCACGTCAAGCAGCGCGTGACGCCGAGGACGCGGCCGACGCTGCTGTGGGAGCGGGCGAGTCGCCCGTGGCCGACGCAGCGGATCCGGCTGACGGAACCGGGTCGGAGGCGGCAACCGGCTCGCACGCGCCGCTCGACGACCCGGCTGCTGCGCCCGACGGATTCCCGATCAAGGGCAATGCCGACTCGATGAAGTACCACGAGCCCGACGGGCAGTGGTTCGAGTCAGCAGTCGCCGAGATCTGGTTCGACACGGCGGCATCGGCGGAAGCCGCCGGCTACACCAAGGCAGGGTCGAGCGATTGATCTGCACCGCCCCGTCCGCAGCTGCATCGGCTGCCGTACACGTCGAACGATGCGCGAACTCGTTCGCGTCACACGTTCGGTACGTGACGACGGCCCATCCATCGATGTCGATGGTGCCAGTGACGGCCGGGGTGTGTGGTTGTGTCGGGACGGGGGCGGCGCTGCGTCGCACGCCTGCCTCGATGCAGCGGTTGCAGCCAGACAGTTCGCCCGAGCGTGGCGGACCTCGCTCGACGAGCACGACATCGATGCGATCCGCCGAGCGATCGGCGAGTCGCACACAGACGAATGAGACTCACCCGCGCAAATGCGTACCGGGTGAGGGAATGACGACAGGGAAAGGTTGAATCGAAACGTGCCTGCGAAGAAGATCCGCGTCCACGAGCTCGCCAAGGAGCTCGGGATGACCAACAAAGAGGTGCTCGATCTCGCCGGAGCTGCGGGTGTTGCCGCCAAGGCACCCTCGTCGTCCCTGCAAGAGGCGTACGCCGACATGCTCCGTCGTCGCGCCGAGCGCGAAGGCCTCGTCCGAGACGAACAGCCCGAGGAGCCCAAGAAGGCGGCGTCGAAGAAGGCGCCTGCGAAGAAGAAGGCGGCCGCCAAGACGGTTGCGGCCAAGGCCGCTGCCGAAGACACGCCGGAGACCGAGTCTCCGGGTGATCGGGCGAACGACACCGCCGGCGATCCCGGTCACGAATCGAGCGAGGCGCCTGCGGCTCCCAAGATCACGTCCGCAACACCGCCACAGGATGCTCCGGTTGCCGACTCGTCCGCTCCGGTCGAGACCGCTCCGCCGGTCGTCGATGTCCCCGCAGCCGAGGTTCCCGAGGCCGACGTTCCCAAGGTCGGCGACAGCAAGCCCGTCGCCCCCGAGCCCACACCGCCTCCGCCCCCTGGCAAGGCACCCATCGGTTCCGCTCCCACCGTCCCGGTGCAGCCCGCCGGGCCATCCGCAGCCGACCTCGTGGTCCTCGCGGCCGAAGGCAAGCCGATCCCGAAGATGTCGGCCCGTGTGGTGCCGGCGCCGGTCGTCGCACCTCCCCCGCCCGCTCCCGAGCCGCGACGCGTCATCTCGAGCGCGCGTCCCAGCGCCGATGGCACGCCGCCCCCGGACGCGCATCCGCCGATCCCGGCCGACATCGTCGATCCCACTGCTCCCACGGGGCGCGGTCCCGTCGGCCCCTCGGGCCGAGCAGTCCCGCCGCCCCCCGGTGGAGCCAAGCCGCTCTCGCCGTCGGGCAAGCCGATCCCGCCGCCGCCCGGCTCGTCACGTCCGGCTCCGGCCGGCGGGCGCCCGGCCGGTGCCGGTGGGTACCGCGGTGGACCCGGCGGTGGCGCCGGTGCCCGCCCCGGCGGTGGCCCCGGCGGTCCGCGTCCCGGTGGCGCAGGTCGACCCGGCGGCGGTCGCAGACCTCCGCGCCGCACAGGCCGTCGGCGTCGTCGTCGCGACCAGGACGAGCTGCAGCCCCAGGCAACTCAGTACACGTCGTCCGACGTGGCCGTCCCCGAGGGCGAGATCATCATCGAGCGCGGTGTGTCCGCCCAGGAGTTCGGACCCAAGCTGAACCGCACGTCGGCCGACGTCCTGCGCTTCCTGCTCACGAACGGTGAGATGGTCACGGCGACCATGACCCTGGCCGACGAGCAGATGGAACTCTTCGCGCTCGAAGTGGGCGCCGAGATCCTGATGGTCGAGCCAGGCCAGCAGGAAGAGGTCGAACTGCAGAAGTTGTTCGACGACTCCGACGACGACGAGAACCTGCAACCGCGGGCTCCCGTCATCACGGTGATGGGTCACGTCGACCACGGCAAGACCACGCTGCTGGACCGCATCCGTGGCGCGAACGTCGTCGACGGTGAAGCCGGCGGCATCACGCAACACATCGGTGCATACACCGTCGCGAACGAGCACGGCTCGGTCACCTTCCTCGACACGCCCGGCCACGCAGCGTTCACGCAGATGCGTGCTCGCGGCGCCGACGCCACCGACATCGTGGTGCTGATGGTCGCCGCGGACGACGGACTGATGCCCCAGACCATCGAGGCGATCAACCACGCCCGGGCGGCCGATGTGCCGATCGTGGTCGCGGTCAACAAGATCGACAAGGCCAACGCGGACCCCCAGCGGGTGCTCACGCAGCTGGCCGAGTACGAGCTCGTTCCCGAGTCGTGGGGTGGCGACACCATCGTCGTGGAGATGTCAGCGCTCAACGGCGACGGCGTCGACGAGATGATCGAACAGCTCCAACTCGTGGCCGAACTCGAAGAGCTCGAAGCGAACCCGGAGGGCCGTGCCAAGGGCATCGTCATCGAGGCGCAACTCGACAAGGGCCGCGGCCCGGTGGCGACCGTCCTCGTCGACAAGGGAACCCTGAACGTCGGTGACCCGATCGTCGCCGGTGGTACCTGGGGCAAGGTCCGAGCGATGATCAACGACAAGGGCGAGCAGATCAAGTCCGCCGGCCCGTCCACGCCGGTCCAGGTGCTCGGCCTGTCCGACGTGCCCGAAGCCGGTGACGAGTTCCGCGTCGCGCCCGACAACAAGACCGCACAAGCGGTCGGTGAGGCCCGTGCGTTGCGTCTCAAGGCACGTCACCTCCGCGAGGACAGCCGGGTCAAGACCGGCACCAAGCTCGAGGACATCTTCGCCCAGATCCAGGCCGGCGAGAAGGCCGAGCTGAACCTGTTGCTCAAGACCGATGTCCAGGGCTCGCTCGAAGCGGTCACCGGATCGTTGCGTCAGCTCGAATCCGACGAGGTCGACCTGACCTTCGTGCATCGCGCCGTCGGCGGGATCACGGAGAACGACATCACGCTCGCCTCGGCCACGAACGCCACGATCATCGGCTTCAACGTGCGCCCCGACGGCAAGGCC
>JBBSOH010000032.1:0-21890 GCA_038259945.1 Acidimicrobiales bacterium | reverse complement strand
GAACACCTGGATGAGCACCGAGGGCTGGTTGTCGTCGGCGGTGGTGAAAATCTCCGAACGCTTCGTCGGGATCGTCGTGTTCCGCTCGATCAGGCGGGTCATGATGCCGCCCTTGGTCTCGATGCCGAGCGACAGCGGGGTGACGTCGAGCAGGAGCACGTCCTTGACGTCGCCGCGCAGCACGCCGGCCTGGATGGCGGCGCCGATGGCCACGACCTCGTCGGGGTTGACGGTCTTGTTCGGCTCCTTGTTGGTGAGGCTCTGCACGAGGTCGCTCACGGCGGGCATCCGGGTGGATCCACCGACGAGGATCACGTGGTCCAACTCGCCCTCCTTCACGCCGGCGTCCTTGAGGGCCTGCTCGAAGGGGATCCGACAGCGCTCGATGAGGTCGGCGGTCATCTCCTGGAACTTCGAGCGGCTGAGTTGCTCGTCGAGGTGGAGCGGGCCGTCGGCGGTGGCGGTGATGAACGGCAGGTTGATCTGCGTGCTCTGGGTCTGGCTGAGCTCGACCTTGGCCTTCTCCGCTGCTTCCTGCAGGCGCTGTGCCGCCATGCGGTCGGCGCTGAGGTCGACGCCGTGGGCGGCCTTGAACCCGTCGACCAGCCACTTGATGATCCGCTGGTCCCAGTCGTCGCCACCGAGGTCGGTGTCGCCGTGGGTGGACTTCACTTCGAACACACCGTCGCCGATCTCGAGGACCGACACGTCGAACGTGCCGCCGCCGAGGTCGAACACCAGGATGGTCTCGTCCTCGGAGCCCTTCTCCAGGCCGTAGGCGAGCGCCGCAGCGGTGGGCTCGTTGATGATCCGCAGCACTTCGAGGCCGGCGATCGTGCCCGCCTCCTGGGTGGCGGTGCGCTGCGCGTCGTCGAAGTAGGCGGGGACCGTGATGACGGCCTGGGTGACCGAGTCACCGAGGTACGCCTCGGCGTCGCGCTTGAGCTTCATCAGCGTGCGGGCGCTGATCTCCTGCGGCGTGTAGTTCTTGCCGTCGACGTCGTCGGTCTTCCAGTCCTCGCCGATGTGGCGCTTGACGGAACGGAAGGTGCGATCCGGGTTGGTGATCGCCTGCCGCTTGGCGACCTCACCGACGAGCACTTCGCCGGTCTTGGAGAACGCGACCACCGACGGGGTGGTGCGTGCGCCTTCGGAGTTGGGGATGACGACCGGGTCGCCACCTTCGAGAACGGAGACGACGGAGTTGGTGGTTCCGAGGTCGATGCCGACTGCCTTGGCCATGTGATTGCTCGCTTTCTGGGGGAACGGTGTTCAGATCTTGAATTGCTGTCACTCAAGATAGGGGCGTCGGAGGTCATCGCCAACCCGTCAGTCAGGAAACATGAGTGCATGTGACTCAAGTTCGCGAACTCTCCTCCACCACCGGTGAGACTGGGTCGTCCTGTCGGCGACCGGGACTCACCGCCACCCGACGCGCGCCCGACGGGTGAGATTGGGTCGTCCTGTCGGCGACCGGTTCACCGCCACCCGATGCGCGCCCGACGGGTGAGATTGGGTCGTCCTGTCGGCGACCGGGACTCATCGCGATCGGACGGGACCGGAAGGATCGAGCCGGGGCGGTCAGAGGAGGCGGTCGGGGCCGAACGACTCGGGGAGCAACTCGGCCATGTCCATGGTGAACACGAGGCCGGTGTCGGTGGCGGAGTGGATGCGGGTGTCGGGGCCGGAGAATTCGCGGATCTTCTGGCGACAGCCGCCGCAGGCCGTTCCCGGCGAGTCGCCCGAAGTGATGGTCACGACATCGGCGATGACGGGGGTCGAGTCGCTGCCCACCACCATCATCGAGATCGCACCACCCTCTGCGCAGACGCTCTCGGGGTAGGCGGCGTTCTCGACGTTGCAGCACGCAAAGACCTCACCGGTCGTGGTGCGGATGGCCGCGCCGACCTTGTAGCCGGAATAGGGGCTGTGCGATCGCTCGCGAGCGGCGAGTGCCGCGGCGAACAACTCCGCGACCTCGTCGGACGATTCGGCGATGGTGCGCTGTTCGTTCATCTCCCGATCGTGCCACGCCGGAACGACCGGGGGATGCGACCACGAGCGACATGTCCTGTTGTCGTTCTGTTGGCATTCGTGCAACACGGCATCGATCGAAGTGATTAGTGTCGCCGCTTGTGGAACTCACGCGGGAACTGCTCGAATCGGCGGACTGGAGCGACGAGGACATCGCGCGGCATCAGATTCCGATCATCGACACACCGTTCGTGTCGGTCGGCGGAGGGATGGGATCGCTCGCGATGATCGACACGCTGCGCATCGCCGGTCAGCCGATCGAGGCGCTGACCGTACTGTCGGAACTCTCCGTGCCCAGCGAGACCTACGAGTACCTCGCCAACAACAGCCAGATCCCACGCCACGAGCGCCTGCGGTCCGACTCGGGGTCGACGATGGACTGCATCTGGGGATGGCCGGGATATGCAATGCGTGAAGCCGTCGCGAAGAAGAGCCTCGCGCCCGCTGCGACGGTGCTCACCGAGCCGATCCTCGCGAACTACTTCACGCCCCAGGCCGGCCAGGTGTACGAGTCGGTCCGACGCGAAGCGGCTCGGATCGGGTGGGAGCGGATGCTGCGGCCGGGGGTGGTACGCACCGTCCGACGTCGCCGCCAGGGCGGATACTTCGTCATCCACACGCCGACCGATCAGCGCGGCGCCCAGCCGAACGGGCCCAAGCAGCGAGTCGCGTATCGATGTCACCACGTCCACCTAGCGATCGGCTACCCCGGCATCCGGGTGCTGCCCGACCTCCAGAAGTACCGCGTCGAACACAACGACTTCGCCCGAGTCGTCAACGCCTACGAGCCGCACCTCCACGTGTACGAGGAGATGCTGAGGCGACCGTGCACGGTGCTCGTACGCGGTGCGGGAATCGTCGGTTCGCGTGTCTTGCAGCGCATCATCGACGACCGCGACAAGAACGGCGCTCAAACACAGGTGATCCACCTGTTCCGTACCTACGTCGACGGAACGGCCGGCACCAAGGCCACGTTCCGTCGACCCACCGAGAAGGGGTGGGCGTACCAGGGCTTCAACTTCGCCAAGTCGGCGTGGGGTGGCCAGTACCGCGACAAGATCCTCAAGCTCGAAGGTGACGACCGCGCGAAGTTCGTCGATTCGCTCGGCGGCACCAACACCGCGGTGCGCAACGACTGGCAGGAACAACTCGAACGAGGAGCGAAACAGGGCTTCTACCGACAGCTCATCGGCACCGTGAAGAACGTCGAACCCGCCGAAGCCGGCCGAGGGGTTCGCACCGTCATCGTCGACGGTTCCGGCCGCGAGTCGTTCATCGACTCCGACTTCGTCATCGACGCCACCGGACTCGAAGCCGGACTCGAGGAACACCGCGTGCTCAGCGACCTGCTCGCGTACGGCGGTGCCCGCAAGAACCCGAAGGGCCGACTCGACGTCGACCGCGACTTCACCATCCGCGGCGCCCAGTCGGGCACCGGTCGGCTGTACGCGTCGGGCACCAGCACGCTCGGCGGCTACTACGCAGGCGTGGACTCCTTCCTCGGGCTCCAGTACGCCGCGCTCCGGATCGCGGACTCACTCGCCGAGCACGGGTTCGGCAAGAAGATCGGTCCGCTCCGCTCCACCTCTCAATGGTGGAAATGGGCGCGGAACAAGCCGATCTGAGACGTCAACGAGAACGAGCGGACACATGACATGACACCCACACTCTTCGGACGAATCCAGACCCGGATCATCATGATGGCCACCCTCGGCGTCGGATGGACCCTGATCATCGGCTGGCTGCTCCCCCGACCCGACGGCGTCGACCTGGCCAACATGTACAAGGCCCTCTACGAAGCGGTACTCGTCGTGGCGGTGGTCGGCGTGGTCTGGGAGTTGATCTACCACGGACTCCAACAGTTCCGCTGGGAGAAGGACTGGCCGACGATGTTCGGCCTGATCGTCGCCGTCCCGGAAGGCATCGTCGCCTACCTGATCCTCGACGCAGGGCTCCCGTGGGACCAGCGAGCACCCGACGGGAACTTCCCACTCCCGGCGTTCCTGATCATGTTCATCACGTTGTGGCTGATCATCTGGGCGTTCACGAACGGTCCGATGCAGATCTTCTCGTTGCGCTGGCGCTACCGGGGCGGTCGCTTCGACACCAGGTGGGATCCGAGTTGAGCGACCGGACGGGGTGGTGATCGACGATGCGTCTCGCTGACTACGAGATCATCGACGCAGCCGAGCGGGTGGGCGACGTCGGCCACGGCATCTCCTACACCGCACGACCACCCGCCCGGCTGGGTCTCACCGACCCGATCGTCACGCTCAGAGTGCTCGAGCAGTTCGGGTCGCCCGAAGAGTTCGCGAGGGTCACCAACGAATTACGCCTCCTCCACTCTCTCCAGACCGCACACCTCGTCGAAGTGCTCGACGCCGGATCGGTCGACGGACGGATGTACATGGCGACGCGTCACTATCCGAGCGGAACGCTCGATGTCGCCGGGCCGGGGCTCGCCCGCTCGGCGCGCGTCGCGATCGTCGCCGACGCAGCGCGTGGCGCTCACGACATGCACGAAGCGGGGGTCGCCCATCGTGACATCAACCCCACGAACATCTTCGTCGACAGGACGCGGGGCCGCCTCGCCGACCTCGCTCTCGCTCAGACCTTCGACGGCACGACCGCCTCGGTCGGCGCCGGCCCGATCGGCTCGCTGCGCTTCCTCGACCCCGACCTGGTGTGGGGTGGCCGCGCATCTCGCGCCACCGACATCTGGTCGCTCGGGATGACGCTGCACGACGTCCTCAGCGACACCGAACCGTACGACGGTCTTCCCACCGACGACCTGATCGCCGCGTTCCGCCACGTCGTGCAGAACCGACCGCGACTCGATCACATGCTCGAACCCGAACTGCTCGGCGTGATCGACCGTTGCTTCGCGCCCGTCGAACAGCGTTTCGACACCGCGCTCGACCTCGCCGAGGCCCTCGACGACGTCAGTCGTCAACTCGCCGATGCCGAGGCCCACTCCGCTCACGGCGGACACCATTCTTCTTCCACGAAGGGATCCTGACCATGGACGACAACCCGTACCGCTGCCTGGTGAGCGGAGCCGATGGCTTCGTCACCGTGACGCCGGCCGGGCGGGTGATCCTCACCGAGGAGACGCCCGCTCTGCGCGGCGACGATCTCGACCGGATCGCCGACGACGTCGGCTCCGACGTCGTCATGCGGACGCTCGCCGCAAACGGCGGAACCGCGGCAATGCTCGAGGAGGCCGACGGTCCACTGCGGCTGACCCTGTCGGGTCGGGTCGCTGCGCTGGTCGAACTCCCCAACGCCGAATGGTTCGTCCGACCGACCGGAACCGCCGACCACACGATGCGCATCCCCGGTGATGCCCTGCGCGTCGCCGTCGCACTGCGGGCCACGACCCCGTCCGACGTCACGCCGAACACGGCCGCGAGTCTCTCGAGCCCGCACGGACAAACGGCGAGCCAGTTCGTCGTGGACCTCCGCGTCGACGCCCAGCCCGATCCGACCCCGGTCGGCCTCGAGGTCGTCGACCTGTCGGTCGCGGTCGACTTCGTGCCCCAACCGCTGCCGGTCGTCCGCCGCCCGGAACCCGCGGTCCAGGCGCCCGTCGCAGCTCCTGCATCTGCGGCGGCTCCGGCCGCTACGCCGGCACCCGCGTCCGCCGACTCCTCGGCCCCGGACCCCGGCGCGCCTGTCGAAACGTCGTCCGACGTCGACGACGAGTCGAACTGGGTGCTCGGCATCCGGTGTCCGCTCGACCACCACAACCATCCCGACGCCGAGTACTGCGCTCACTGCGGACGCAAGATGGGGATCAACGCAACAGCCGTCTTCGTGAAGGGCCCACGACCGCCGCTCGGCCTGTTCCTCCTCGACGACGGCGGCGCGATCCCGATCGCCACCGACCTCCTGATCGGGCGAGATGCCACGACCCACGACGACGTACGTGCCGGCAGACGCCAGGCGGTCCTGCTCACCGATGCCAGCAACGTCGTGTCACGCCATCACCTGGCGATCACCCTGCACGACTGGACCGTCACCGTCGCCGATCTCGGGAGCGCGAACGGGACCCTGATCGTGAACGCCCAGAGCGGGCTGGCCGCCCCGCTCGTCGCTCACCAACCGGTGTCGATGAGTCAGGGTGATCATCTCCAGATCGGCCCGCGCTCACTGAAACTCCAACTTCATCACGTCGCGCCCTGACGACGGTGCGGCCCGGGCTTGAGACCTCCGGGCCGAGGGTCGAAGGCTCGGGGTCGGTCTTCATCCGTGCGCATGTCCTGGGTTCGAGCGGTCACAGATCGGCGATGCAACCATCGAGTGCGTCGGCTGCCTCCTCGGCGGTGGCGTAGCGGTCGAGCGGATCGGGTTGCAGACACGTCTCGACCACGGCCCGCACGGCTGGGGGCAATTCGGACGAGATCTGGGGTTTCGACGACAGCACCTTGCGGATCGCAGCGAGCGGATTCTCCGGCGGCAGCGCACCGAAGACGCCCACTCCCACGATCGCCCGGTGGAGGGTGGTCCCGAGCGCCCAGATGTCGGATGCCCGCGAACTCGGCGCCCCTTCGACCACGACCGGATCCATGTACTCGACGGCGCCGATGTTGCCGAAGCCGGTGACGGTGTAGTCCGGTACGAACACCTGGGCGAGCCCGAGATCAGCGAGCTTTCCTCCGTCCTCGGTGAGCAGCACGTTCACCGGTTGGATGTCGCGGTGCGCGATCCCGTGCTCGTGGAGCGCGTGGGCGGCACGCGCTGCGCACGCCACGGCCCGCACGATCCGTCCCGGATCCAGTTCGATCTGCGGATCCGCGAGCGAGCCGAGTGGCAGGTATTCCATCGAGTAGAAGAGTCGGTGACCCTCTTGACCGGCGTCGTACAGGGCCACGAGGTACGGCGACTCGACGGCAGCGAACGCTCGCAGTTCGCGCGTCGCTCGACGGAACGTCTCCTCGGGCGTGCCGCTGTCGAGCACTTTGACCATCACGTGTTCGGCCTCGAGACCGAGGCGCTGCGGTGCGCGCGCGAGGTGGAACTCTCCGTTGTTGGCACGTTCGAGTCGTCGCACGAGTGCGTAGTCGGCGATGGACGTCGCAACCGGATCGGATCCGTCGGCACCGGTCATGATGCGCCTCCGCCTCCGGCTGTTCCACTCGCAACGGGAGTGCCGCCCTTCTCGCCTGCGGCGGCCTGCGCCGCGATGGCCGCCGGGAGGAAGCGGTCGAAGAGCGGGCCGGTCATCGCCGTGGTCACGAGCGCCATCAACACGGCGCCGACCTGCATCTGGGGTGTGATGATCCTGGCGTCGAACGCCGAGAGGGCGACCACGAGCACCAACAGACCTCGACAGTTCATCAGCACACCCAGCACGTTGCCCTCCGCCCAGCTCAACCCACCCAATCGGGCCGACACCGCTCCACCGCCCCACTTCCCGACGACACCGGCGACGAGGAACAGGGCGATCCCCGGGAGCCAACTCCATCCGAGCGAGGTGAAGTCGGTCTTCAGCCCGGAGAAGGCGAGGAACACGGGGAGCAGCACACTCGCCGTGACTTCGGACAGTCGGCTCGTCATCTCGCGGAACAGCAGTTTGCGCGCCGGCATCACGGCGCCGGCGACGAAGCCACCGACGATCACGTTGATGCCGATGCGGTCGGCGACGTAGGCGGAGCCGATCGCCACGGCGACCGCGGACACGAAGAAGGTGCCGTTCAGCGCTCCGGCCTCGTCGATCTTGCGCCCGATCGGTGCGAGCAACGGTTTGACGACGAGGAACATCACGGCGAGGTAGACCATCGTGCCGACGAACACCAGGCTGTGCCCGCCGATCGTCTTCTCGGCGTCGACCCCCTTCGCGACGGCGACGAGGATGAACATCAGCACGGTCACGAGCCCGGCTGCGGCCACACCGACGGCACCCATCGGGCTGGTGGTCAAGCCTTTCTCCTGCAGGATCCTCGCCATCACGGGGAATGCGGTGACGGCGAGCATCGCAGCGAGGAACAGGGAGAATCCGAGGGTCGCCGGGAGCGCCCCGTCCGGTCCTGCGAACGAGAACTTGTCCGTGTGCAGCACCGGCCCGATTGCCAGGCCGAGCCCCAGCGGGACGATCACGACACCGAGTGCGACCGTGACGATCGCCGTCACCTTGCCCTTGAGCGAGGCGAAGTCGAGTTCGATCCCGACGAGGAACATGAAGAAGACCAGCGCCAGTTGACCGATCAGCGACAGCACGCTCTGGGACTGAGCGGGGAAGAAGCAGTTGCTGATGCTCTCGGCACGCGGCGTGAACGCGGCGACGTCGGCTCCGACCGGGATGAACGACCGAGAGGCGTCACACTGCAGCACCGACCACGAGTCGGTCCAGGCGAGGGTCTTCATCCCCAGCAGCGACGGCCCGAGCAGGATCCCGGCCACGATCTCCCCCACCACGCGCGGTTGGCCGAGGCGGAGCGCGAGCGCACCGACGAGGCGAGCGGCGATCAGGATCACCACCAGGTTGAACAGGACGAACGCCAGAACGAAGTCCGGTCGCAGACCGTTGATTTCATCGATCATCTGTGTCTCATCTCGATTCGGCACGGGTGCCGGTGGGTTGGTCGATCACGGTCGGTTGACCTTCACGCGTCGAGCGGCCGGCGGTCGCTCGGACTCTCGCTCGTCTCAGCGCTCGAGGTCTCTCTCGGGTCGTCGATGTGGTCGTCATTCGTGTCATCGAACTCGGCGAGCACGTCGTCGATCGTGCGACCCATGTCGGGTGGTGCGAAGACGTGCAGCGTCTCAGCTGCGCCCGACATCCCGCTCGTCGAGCGGCCACCCCCAGCCACCACGAGCCCCCGTGCGGCGGTCAGACCCGCCGATCCGGTGTCGGACGCTGCGGCCGACTCGACTGCGGCATCGATGCCGATCTGTCGGAGGCGTTGGACGGCCGCCTCCCACCGCCGCGAGCGGGAGCGGTCGACACGGATCACCAGTGACGTCTTCCTCGCTCGTGCGATGCGGATGGCGATCGTGAACGCGGCGATCGCATCGTCGCCGTCGGCAGCGAGCAACGTCACCGTGCGATTCGCACCGGATGCCTCGTCCGCCCGGTAGACGACCACCGTCCGATCGAGTTCGTCGGCCGCTGCACCGGCGTCCACGGAGTCGCCGTCGCCGAGCAGAACGATGTCGATGTCGTTCGCTGCGGCCTGGCTGAGCAGGTCACGCGTCGGCTCGGAACTGAACCGGGTGAGCACACGGGCCCCGATCCCGCTGTCGGTCACCTGCTGCTCCAAGACCGCCATTGCGTCCATCGATGCCGTGATGTCGGCGAGTCGAGCGCTCGTGCCGCCGAGTTCGGGTGTCCGTCCGAGTTCGACGAGTCGGCTGAGCACGATCTCCGACGGTCGCTCGTCGCCGACGATGTCGCAGCCCATCTGCACCGCTCGCGACGCATCGGCCGGATCGTCCACCGCGACGAAGACGCGGAACGCGTCCTCCAGTCCGAGGCTCAGTTTCTGCGCCTCGGCGACGTCACGCGCCAACATCCGGTCGGGATAGAAGAGACGTAGTGCCGGCTCCGTGAGCACGGTCGTGAGCACCGCCATCACGACGAGCATCGTGAACAACCGGTCGTCGAGCACACCGGACTCGCGCCCGATCGAGAGGATGATCAGTTCGGTCAGACCACGGGTGTTCATCAGGCTGCCGATGGCGGCCGCCTTCCGCCACGGGCGCACGCCCTGGGACCGCGCTGCGACGGTCGCGCCGATGAACTTCCCCGCGCACGCCGTCAGGAGGATCAACCCGAGCACCCCGAGGTCCGACAGGCGGAGTGCGCCGATGTCCACGGCCAGGCCGGTGGTCACGAAGAACACCGGCAGCAGCAGGATCACCGTCACCTGTTCGAGTCGTTCGAGGATCTCGAGGTTGAGCGCGTGCGCGTCGCGACGCGGCATCATCGCGCCGAACGTGAAGGCACCGAGGATGTGGTGGATCCCGATCCCGGACGTGACGAAGGAAGCCAGGAGGAACCCGCCGATGACGATCGCGGCGAGGTTCGGGGTGAGTCGACCGGCCCGTTGGTATGCCGGGACCAGGCGTGCCAGCAACGGTCGCACGACGACGATCATCACCACTGCGAACACGATCGACAGGCCGATGATCTGTGGGAACTCCCACGTCAGGAACGTGCCGGATTCCACGACGGCGAGCACGATCGCCAGCAGCGCCCAGGCCAGCACGTCGTCGACGGCGGCGCTCGCGAGGGTGAGCGCGCCGATCTGGGTGCGGTACATCCCCCGGTCGATCATGATGCGCGCCAGGACGGGGAACGCCGTCACCGACATCGCCGCTCCGATGAACAGGGCGAAGGGCAGGATCTTCACGTCCTGACCGTCGACGACTCCGTGCGAGCGGTGCAGGTAGATCGCGAGCAGCGACCCGAGGGCCATCGGGAGCGCGATCGAACTGATCGAGATGACCCCGGCGATGCGCTCCTTTCCCTTGATCAGCGTCCCGTCGAGCTCGAGACCGACGATGAACATGAAGATGATCAGGCCGAGATTCGCGATGACCGTGAGGAACGGGCGGATGTCGGTCGGAAAGAACAACTCGTCGAGTTCCCCCGGGAACAGTCCGAGCAGAGTTGGGCCGAGCAGGATTCCACCGATGATCTCGCCGACGACCGGTGGCTGACGGACCAGTTTCGCAACGGCGCCCATCAGGCGGGCGGCGCCGATCACGATCGCGATCGCCAGGAAGACGCGCGGGATGACGTGTTCGTCGAACCCCTCGCCGGCAGCGAGGACCGTCGACCAGATCATTCGACGACGACCATGACAACGGACGCCGTGGGTCGGTCGGCGGGTCGCGTCTCCACGCAGCGATGGAGGGTGCTTCGACGCTGTCGCATGTGTCCGCCTGCCCTTCCCCAGATGTCGGACCGACCGACGGTGACCGAATCAGATTCTGTCAACCTCCGTCACCGTCGTCAAGCGATCGTCCGACCGATCGATGACGCTCCGGAGCGAAACGCGATCGACGGATTCGCCTCGGCCTGAGCGGGTCGACCTGCGGCCCCGCATACTGGGCCGATGGCCCGAGCCCGAGACCTTGCTCGCCGGGCGCGTGAGGCATCCGAAACCGTCGGACGGCGCATCGCCGATCGACGCGACGAGAGCTTCGGGCAGCGCGAGCGAAGCAGTCGGACGCCCGCCGAGGTGCGTGCCGAACTCGATTCGCTGATCGGACTCGACTCGGTCAAGGAGCAGATCGACGCGCTGAGCGCCAAGATCCGGGTGCAGCAGCAGCGCACCGAGCACGGGCTCGCCGCCACCGACACGTCGCACCACCTGGTGTTCACCGGGAACCCGGGCACGGGCAAGACCACGGTGGCCCGGCTCGTGGCCGAGATGTTCGGTGCGCTCGACCTGGTGCAGATCGGTCACCTCGTCGAGGTCGATCGCGCCCGGCTCGTGGGCCAGTACGTCGGCCACACGGCATTCAAGACGAACCGGGCGATCCGACGTGCGCTCGACGGCGTGCTGTTCATCGACGAGGCGTACGCACTGACGCCTCCGGGCCCACGAAGCCTCGACTTCGGGAGCGAAGCGGTCGAGACGCTGATCAAACGGATGGAAGATCAACGCGGTCGACTCGTGGTGATCGTCGCCGGATACCCCGACCTGATGGAGCAGTTCCTCACCTCCAACCCCGGCCTGCGGTCGCGGTTCGCCCGCGAGATCACGTTCCCCGACTACTCCAACGAGGACCTCGTCGCAATCATCCGACAGCATGCGACCGGCGCCGACTACCTGATCGCCGCTGACGCCGACCCGACGCTCGTCGCGATCTTCGACCGCGCACGGCGATCACCCGAATTCGGCAACGCCCGCCACGCGCGCACCCTGTTCGAACGCGCCACCCAACGACAAGCGCTCCGCCTCGAACGCGACCTCGACACCGGCCTCGACCGAGACGCCCTGCGCACCCTCACGATCACCGACCTCACCGAAGCCGCCACGCAGTAACCAATGGTGCCAGACACCGAATGAAAGTTGCGCGGCGGGGTCACCACTCTGCGTCGTTTCATGCGGTGTCTGACACCATTTGGTTGGGTTCGTAGGCTGGGGGGATGACGTCGAGCCTGTCGAAGCATCCGTCGTTCTCCGGTCGGCCGGGGCCAGTGCTGGTGGTCGTTGCCGATGGGGTCGGGGTGGCACCTCCCGGAGCGAGCAACGCCGTCACCGAAGCCGACACGCCGACGCTCGACCGACTCACGTCGTCGGAGCTGTACACCGAACTGGCGGCACACGGCCCGGCGGTGGGGCTGCCGACCGATGAGGACATGGGCAACTCCGAGGTCGGCCACAACGCGCTGGGCGCCGGTCGCATCTTCGCGCAGGGCGCGAAGCTCGTGAACAAGGCGCTCGCCGAAGGCTCGATCTTCGAGACCGACGTATGGAAGGAAGCGGTGCAGCACGGACGCTCCGGGACGCTGCACCTGATCGGCCTGCACTCCGACGGCGGCGTGCACTCCACCAACCAGCACCTCTACCAACTGCTCCGCAAGGCCGCCGACCAGGGGGTCACCAGTTGTGCGGTGCACATCCGCCACGACGGTCGCGACGTGGCCGCGCGCTCCGCGCTCGAGTACATCGCCACGACCGAGAGCGAACTCGCCGGCATCAACAACGGCGGCGACTCCGACGTGCAACGTGACTTCCGCATCGCGTCGGGCGGCGGACGGATGACGATCACGATGGACCGTTACGGGGCCGACTGGGCGATGGTCGAGCGCGGCTACCGGTGCCACGTCTTCGGTGAGGGCCGGCGGTTCGCGTCGGCGACCGAGGCGGTCGAGACGATGTACACCGAGACCGACAAGGGTGATCAGTACCTCGGCCAGTTCGTCGTCGAACGCGACCTCGGCGACGGGCCCGAGCCCGCCGGAACGATCGTCGATGGTGACGCAGTGATCTTCTTCAACTTCCGCGGCGATCGGGCGATCGAGATCTCCCAGGCGTTCGAGGACGCCGAGTTCGATCATTTCGATCGCACCGGCGACGACGGGCGCACGCGGCCCGACGTGTTCTACGCCGGCATGCTGCAGTACGACGGCGACCTGCTCGTGCCCACGATGTACCTGGTCGAGCCTCCGGCGATCGACCGGACGATGGGCGAGTTCCTGTGCGCCGAAGGCGTGCGCAGCTTTGCGATCAGCGAGACCCAGAAGTTCGGCCACGTCACCTACTTCTGGAACGGCAACCGGTCCGGCTACATCGACGAGTCGCTCGAGACGTACATCGAGATCCCCTCCGACAACGTCGAGTTCGACACGACCCCGGCGATGAAGGTGCGCGAGATCACCGCCGAGACGGTCGACCTCCTGCGCTCGGGCGCGTACCGGTTCGGACGACTGAACTTCCCGAGCGGCGACATGGTGGGCCACACCGGCCATCTCCACGCCACGGTCGAGGCGATGGAGATCATCGACGAGTGCATGGCGCAACTCGTGGAAGTCATCGACGAACTCGGGGGCGTGCTCGTCTACACGGCCGACCACGGCAACGCCGACATCATGTTCACCGAGAAGAACGGCGAACGGTCACCCAAGACCAGCCACACGCTCAGCCCGGTGCCGTTCGCCATCCACGACCCGAACTTCGACGGTGAGTACCACATGGTCGGCGCTGCCCCCGGGCCCGCTCACGGACTCGCGAACGTGGCGGCCACGGTGTTCAACCTGCTCGGCTACGACGCCCCCGACGACTACCTGCCGTCGCTCATCGACTTCTGATCGCTCGACACGCGACCGCTCTCCGACGATCAGCGCACGGTCGAGCCGTGACGGTGCCACCGTACCTCGTCGACCGCGGCGCTGGTCGAGCGTGGACGTGCGGGATCGACACCAGCGCGGACCGAGCCGCATAGCCTCCGGACGATGAGTCGGGAGGCGGAGCACGACGCACTCGGCGAGGGGCCCGCACGCCCGTGGGCGCTGTGGATCGTTGCATTCCCGGTCCTCGTCGCCGTGGTCGCCATCGCCGGCCGCTCGTGGACACCGGCAGGCGACCTGGCGTTGCAGACCCTGCAGATCAGCGAGGTCGGCACGTCGCACACGCCGTTGACCGGTGTCTGGTCCCGTTGGGGATGGAACCACCCGGGGCCGATCCAGTTCTACGCCCTTGCCCCGTTCGCATGGTTGCTCGGGCCGACCGGAACCCTGATCGGCACGGGACTCCTCAATCTCGCATCGCTCGTCGGCGCCGTCGTCGTCGGTCGGCGACGCGGCGGGGTGCCGATCGCTGCGGCGACCGCCCTGGTGGGGCTGATCCTCGCGTCGGCCCAGGGCCCCGACCTCCTCGTCAGCATGTGGAACCCGTGGGCGGCCGTCCTGCCCTTCTTCGTCTTCCTGCTGCTCGTCTGGTCGATCGCCGAGCGCGACCTGGCAGTGCTGCCGTTCCTCGTGGCCGCCGGCTCGTTCGTCGTGCAGCAGCACGTGGGCTACGCGCCCTTCGTCGTCGTGCTCGTCGCCGGCGCCGGCCTCCTCGCGTGGCGTCCGCGGACGGGCCCGCTCGGCTCCACCGAGCGGGTTCACCCGTCGCGCTGGCACCGGTCGGCGATGTGGACCGCCGTTGTCCTCGTGGTGATGTGGCTGCCGGTGGCGATCGAGGAACTGATCCGCGACCCGGGCAACATCACCCTCTTCGCCCGCTACGCGTCGGCGCCGCCCGAGCCCAGCGTGTCGTGGCGACTGGCCGTCGACATCGTCGACTTCGAGATCGGGTTCCCGGGCGCATGGGCGACCGGTCGAGAGTTCACCGACCTCAGCACGAGCGGCTTCCCGTTCGGTGCCGTCGCCGTGCTCGGACTCCTCGGAGTTCTCGGCTTCTTCGCCGCGAGGCGTCGAGCCGGGTCTGCGGTCCGACTCGCCGTGCTCGCCGTCGTCGCCACTGCTCTCGGACTCGTCACGACCACGCGGGTAGCCGGCTATCCGTTCGACTACCTGTTCCGGTGGTGGTGGGTGATCGGCGCGCTGCTCTGGATGTCGATCCTCACGTCGGGCCTCGCGCTCCTGCACCGCTCCCAGCCCGGTTCCGACTCGGTGTCACCCCGCGTGCTGCTCGCGGTCGCCGGTTGCCTCGCCCTCGTGCTCGGTGTCCGGTCGCTCGACGTCGATCCGCCGAACGCCGACTACTCGATTGTCGCCGCCGACCTCGAGGAACAACTCGACGCTCGACTCGATCCCGACGCCAGCTACCTCTACCGGTACGCCGACGCCTTCACGATCGGCTACATCCCCACCGGCGTGTTCGTGGCGCTCGATCGCTCGGGCTACGAGGTGTACGCCGACCGCGGCCGACCCGACGCATACGACTCGTGGCATTACGCCGACCCGTCCGACGTCGACATGATCATCGACGTGATCGGTGACGACGATGCGAAGGCCGGCTTCCCCGCACCCGAAGGCAGTGCGGTCGTCGCGACCCACGATCCGCTCACCCCGGCCCAACGGACACGGGCCGACGACCTGTGGGGTGACATCGTCGCCAATGTCGGCATCGAGGCCACACCGAATCCGAACGTCGTCGACGACGAGGGCTCGCGTGCGGAGCTCGCACGGCGGGGCGCCAGCACCGAGACGCTCGACGAATTGGCCGCACTGCGCGCAGCCGGCCCGCGCTATGTCGCCTACCTCACACCGGCCTGACACCGGACCGAGGTCGGGCCCGGCGGACGCTCGATCCGTCCGTTGCCGGAGGCACCGGCGAACGCGCGTAGTGTGATCGCCCATGGCCAGCAAGAAGCAACACCTCGACAGTCTCTCCAAGGTGGCGCTGTTCAGCGCCTGTTCGAAGAAGGAACTGGAGAAGGTCGCCAAAGCGGGCGACGAGATCACCATGACCGCCGGGACGATGATCATCGATCAGGGCCAGACCGGTCGCGAGGCGTTCGTGATCGTCGAAGGTGACGTCACCGTGAAGCGCAACAACCGCAAGGTCGCCACGCTCGGCCCGGGCAGCGTCGTCGGTGAGATGTCCTTGCTCGACAAGGGCCCACGCACCGCCACCGTGGTCTGCGACACCGAATGCACACTGCTCGTGATCGACCAGCGCCGGTTCCTCGGTGTGGTCGAGGAGATTCCGGCCATCGCCTACAAGCTGCTCGCCAGCCTCGCCGGGCGCATCCGCGAACTCGACCGCGCCTACTACGGCTGACCCGGATCGCAACGCCGTGAACTTCGTGCAGCTCCCGGACGACTGGCCTGCACAGCGCGAGGCGCTGCGGCGTGTCGCGACGCATGTGGTCGCCCGGGCGCAGGCCGAGGTCACCGGCAACTTCGCCCTGATGCCACTTCCCGGCGGGTTCGGCACCCCGCAGTTCGGGCCCGACCGCCAGCGGGTGCGGATGGCGGGTGGTTCGGTGTTCGTCGAGCAGGTCGAAGCGAACCCCGACGGAACGTCGACCGCGCGCACCGACGTGTACATGGTCGCCGGCTCCACCGTGCGCGAGTTGTGCGAGCGGATGAGCCTCGACGTGGGCCTCGAGTTCTCCGTCGGTGGGGACACACCGCCACTCCGCGACCCCGACGAGATGATCGTCCTCGACTCCGACACCACCACCGTGCTCGGCGACTGGTGGGCGCTCGGCCAACGAGCCATGGACATCGCGATCGCGTCCCTCCCCGACCCGCAGGCATCGGTCGTGCGGCTGTGGCCGGAGCACTTCGACGTCGGCATCGACCTCGCGGTCGACCCCGTCACCAGGCCGGGGGCCCGACTCAACCTGGGTGCGTCCGCCGGCGACGAGGGGCACCAGGAGCCCTATCTCTACGTCGGCCCGTGGGGTGACGAACGCCCGGGCCCGGCTGAGTTCTGGAACGCACCGTTCGGTGCGACGCTTGCGTTCGGTGACCTCGACGCCGCCGACAATCCACTCCACACTGCGACCGAGTTCTTCCTCCACGGAATCGCCTACTCGCGAAGCTGACGACCAGGGAACGGGTGCGCGGTGAGCGCACTCCACCCGAAGGGTTGTGACCGCGGGAGCGACCCGCGGGTAGCTTTGGGGCCGCATGACCAGCACTGCCCAAGCACCCCCTGAAACAGCCGACGCTGCGCCCAAGGCGCGGGTCAAGCCGCACCAGCTGGCGCTCGTCCTGTTCACCGCCATCGCGATCTTCACGGTGATCTCGGGAATCATCCCGCAGATCACCGGGTGGGAGAACGAGAACGCCGTGCACCGCACCGTGTTCGTGAACATCCCGGGGGCCCTCCAGATCGCGTTCTACACGATCATCCCGGTGCTGCTCGTGTGGGTCGCGGTGATGTTCGCGAACCGGATGAAGAACTGGGAGCGCGGCGCACCCGCCCAACGCAAGACCACCACGAAGAATGCTGCTCAGCGTCTGAAGGACTTCCGCGCCGGTGTCTACATGCAGACCCTGCTGCGCGATGCGGGTGCGGGCCTGATGCACTCGATGATCTACTTCGGGTTCCTCGGGTTGCTCGGCGTGACCACCGTGCTCGAGATCGATCACCAACTGCCGCCGGTGCTGAAGTTCCTCCACGGCGACGTGTACCGCGGCTACGCAGCCTTCGGCGACACGATGGGCCTGATCTTCCTGGGCGGCATCGTCTGGGCCCTCGGCCGTCGGTACATCCAGCGGCCCTACCGCATCCGCATCAAGTCCAAGCCCGAACACGCGGTCATCCTCGGCACGTTCTTCGTGCTCGGTGTGTCCGGTTTCGGTGCTGAGATGTTCCGCATCGCCCTCGAAGGCCAGACCCGCGACGTCGGCTACGAGCGGTGGAGCTACGTCGGATACCCGCTGTCCACTCTCGTCGACGGCATGAGCACCGGCGCTCTCGAAACGTGGCACCAGTGGTGGTGGATCGCCCACGTGGTGAGCTTCATCGTGTTCCTCGCGATCCTCCCGATCACGATGCTGCGCCACATGTTCACGTCGCCGATCAACATGTATCTCAAGGACAAGGACCGTCCGAAGGGTGCGATGCGGCCGATGCCGAACCTGATGGAGACCGAACTCGAGTCGTTCGGCGCCTCCGTCGTCGAGGACTTCACCTGGAAGCAACTGCTCGACCTCGATGCCTGCACCATGTGTGGCCGCTGCACCTCGGTCTGCCCTGCCCACGCCACCGGCAAGCCGCTCGACCCGCGCGAGATCGTGCTCAAGGCCGGCGAAGTCATGGCCGCCACCGGCACTCCCGCCGTGTCCCCTCCCCTCGGCACCGTGCCCGAGGTCAAGGTCAGCGCCAACTCGCTGTTCGAGCGGATCACCGCCGAGGAACTGTGGGCCTGCACCACCTGCAAGGCGTGCGACGAGATCTGCCCGGTCAACATCGAGATCACCGACAAGATCTTCGACATGCGTCGGTACCTGTCGCTGATGGAGTCGAACTTCCCCGCGGAGCTGGGCAACGCCTACCGGGCGATGGAGAACCAGGGCAACCCGTGGGGTCTCAACCAGGGTGAGCGCGCCGACTGGGCCGAGGGCATCGACGGCGTGTCGATCGTCGACCCCGGCGAAGCGCTGCAGTCCGAGTACCTCTACTGGGTCGGCTGTGCCGGGTCGTTCGACGACAAGAACAAGAAGGTCACCCAGGCCATGGCGAACCTGCTGCGCCGTGCGGGGATCGACGTGTCGATCCTCGGCCCCTCCGAGATGTGCACCGGCGACTCCGCTCGCCGGTCGGGCAACGAGTACCTGTTCCAGATGCTCGCCCAGCCCAACGTCGAGATGCTCAACGGCATGGGCGTGAAGAAGATCATCACGCAGTGCCCGCACTGCTTCAACACGCTGCTCAACGAGTACCCCCAGATCGGCGGCAACTACGAGGTCGTGCACCACACGCAACTCCTCGAACAGCTCATCGACTCGGGCCAACTCGACGTGAGCCAGGCATCGCTCGACGAGCGGATCACGTACCACGACTCCTGCTACCTCGGTCGCCACAACGACGTCTACGTCGCTCCGCGCAAGATCGTCGCATCGATCAAGGGCGTCGAAGTCGTCGAGATGCAGCGCAACGGCACGACGGGCATGTGCTGCGGCGCCGGTGGTGCCCGCATGTGGATGGAGGAGACCACGGGCACGAAGGTCAACGACGAGCGTGCCGCCGAAGCCATCTCGACGGGTGCGTCACGCGTCGCCACCGCCTGCCCGTTCTGCTACATCATGATGGACGACGGCGTGAAGGGCGCGGGAATCGAGGACGATCAGGTCAAGGTCGCCGACATCGCGATCCACCTCGTCGATGCCCTCGAAGCCGGTGAGGCGAAGCTCCACGCGGGCAGCGCCCCACTCGTCGACCTCGAGAAGAACACGCCCGTCGCCGGCGCCTGACCGACGGGGAGGCGCCAGGGAACCGACTGGCCCACGACGGGTCGGCCTGGTAGAGAATGGGACCATGACCGGCTCGCTCTTCCACGACCTCGACGCCTTCGTCGCCAGCCCCCGAATCGGTGGGCTGCGGATGTCCCCCGACGGCGTGCGCCTCGTCGTCTCCGTGCAGACCCTGAACGCCGAGGCGACCGGGTACGTCGCGTCGCTGTGGGAGTTGGACCCTGATGCGACCGACGAGCCGCGACGACTGACCCGTGGTTCCACCAGTGAGTCGGTGGTGGCGTTCACGCCCGAGGGCGAACTGCTCTTCACCGCGAAGCGGCCCGTCCCCTCGACCCCGACGTCCCGAGACGACGACTCCGACAGCGACTCCGACGCCGCCGGCGGTGGGGGCACATCCGGTGAAGGCGACGATTCGGCTGCGCTGTGGCTGCTTCCACGTTCGGGAGAGGCGCGCTGCATCCTGACCCGGCCCGGCGGCATCGGCGACGTGGTCGTCGCAGCCGACACGGGTGCGACGTTCCTGACCGCCCCGACGTTCGCCTCCACCGCAACGGACCACCCCCGATCCGACGACCGCACGGCGAAGGGCCGTTCCGAGTCGAAGGTGTCGGCGATCCTGCACGACAGCTATCCCGTGCGCTACTGGGACCACGACCTCGGACCGGTGGCCGATCGGCTGTACACCGCCGACGCCGTGCAACCGACGACCTCGGCTGGCGGTGCCGACGCGCGACTCGAGCTACGTGACCTCACCGGTCACGTGCCGGGTGCGTTCGGCGACGAGACGAACTTCGAGGTGTGCGCTGACGGGTCGGTGGTCGTGAGCACGTGGACCATTCCCGAAGCAGCGGCGAGCGTGCGGCTCGGCGTCGTGCGGATCGATACCGAGACATGCGAGCGGACGCTGATCGCCGACGACCCCGACCACGAGTACGAGTCGCCGCGACTCAGCCCCGACGGCTCCACGGTGGCGATGATCGCCTCCGACCGATCCACCCCCGACCGGTCCCCCGACGTCGGCATCGCGCTCGTGTCGATCGACGGGAGCGACCTACGCACCATCGCGGACGGCTGGGACCTCTGGCCGACGGACCTGCGCTGGACTCCCGACGGGACCGGCCTGGTCGTGTCGGTCGACGAGGGCGGGCGGGGTCCCCTGTACCTGGTCGACGTCGCATCGGGTGAGCGTCGATGCATCACCACCGACGACGGGACGTACTCCGACCATCGGGTCTCACCCGACGGCAGCGCCGTCTTCGCCCTCCGGGCCACCGTCGGCGAACCGCCCCAACCCGTGCGGATCTCCCTGTCCGACGGCGACGTCACGAGGATCCCGTCGCCCGTCTCCTCGCCGGAACTTCCGGGTCATCTCGTCGAGGTCACCACGCCGGCCGACGACGGGACGGCACTGCGAGCGTGGCTCGCGCTGCCCGACGGTGCGTCTGCCGACACGCCGGCACCGTTCCTGCTGTGGATCCACGGCGGGCCACTCAACTCGTGGAACGCATGGTCGTGGCGGTGGAACCCGTGGACCGCGGTCGCCCGCGGCTACGCCGTGCTGCTCCCCGATCCGGCGCTGTCGACCGGCTACGGCCGAGACTTCATCGAGCGTGGGTGGGGTTCGTGGGGCGATGCACCGTTCACCGATCTGATGCGACTCACCGACGCCACGGTGGCACGCGACGACATCGACGACACCCGGACCGCAGCGATGGGCGGGTCGTTCGGTGGGTACATGGCCAACTGGGTCGCCGGCCACACCGACCGCTTCGACGCGATCGTCACCCATGCGAGCCTGTGGGCGCTGGACCAGTTCGGACCGACGACCGACGCGGCGTTCTTCTGGGCACGCGAGATGACCGCCGAGATGACCGAGGCCAATTCGCCGCACCACCATCTCGACGCCATCACGACGCCGATGCTCGTCGTCCACGGCGACCACGACTACCGGGTCCCCATCGGCGAAGGGTTGCGCCTCTGGTACGAACTCGTCCGCCACTCCGCCGACGAGAACGGCACGACGCCACACCGGTTCCTGTACTTCCCCGACGAGAACCACTGGATCCTGTCGCCCAACAATTCGCGGGCGTGGTACGCCACGATCTTCGCGTTCCTGGGCCAGCACGTGCTCGGCGGCGGCTGGGAGCAGCCCGACGAACTCCGGTCGTGACAGGGCGACGAGCGTACGGCCGTCTCGGTCGGAGGATTCGCTCGATTCGGTCGGGGGATTCGCCCGACCCGACCTCGCAATAGGCTCCGATCCGTGACCGACGAGCAGTTCGCGACCCGCACGCCCACTCCGGCCGAGAACTGGGACCAGGCCGCCGCCCTGGCCTCGAACGCCGGACCCGGCACCGCGCTGGTGGTGGTCGACATGCAGAACGACTTCGGGCATCCCGACGGCTCGCTGTTCGTCGAGGGGGCCCCCGGAATCGTCGGCGCGATCAACGACGAGATCGAACGCACCGTTGCCGGCGGGGGTGTCGTGGTGCTCACGCAGGACTGGCACCCGTCG
>JBBSOH010000031.1:0-22045 GCA_038259945.1 Acidimicrobiales bacterium | reverse complement strand
TTGATTCCCGAGGTCGGCGTGGCGCAGGTGGTCGAGCGCTTCGGCGTGCAACGTCCGCTCGACACGGTGGCCGACTGGTACGTGCTCGTCCGCTACGACTCGACGCGCGAGGTCGACGACCTCGACGGCGACCTGACCTCGCTGCTCGCAGCCGCCATGTCTTGCGACCTGATCACCGACGGCGTCGTGGCCTCGTCGCCCGCCCAGGAGGCCAATCTCTGGCTGATGCGCGACGAACTGACCGCCACGCGCTCCTTCGGCGGGTTCGGCGTGAAGTACGACCTGGCGATCCCGCCCGACCGCATCGCCGAGTTCCTCGACCGGGCGGCGGCGCTGGTCGACACGATCGTTCCCGATGCACTCTCGTTCGCATTCGGCCACGTCGGCGACGGAAACCTGCACTTCACCGTGCTCACGCCGGGCCGTGACGACGGGCCCCTCGAAGCCGCGGCACCCGATCTGCGCGCGGCGCTCGATCGGTTGGTGTGGGACTTCGACGGCACCATCTCGGCCGAACACGGTCTCGGTCGAGAACTCCGCGAACGCATCGTCGGCCAGAAGAGCGACGTCGAACTCGATCTGATGAACACGATCAAACGTGCTCTCGACCCCGACGACCGCCTCAACCCCGGGGTCATGCTCCCTCCGGTCGCCGATCCCGCCTGAATCCCGACTCGCCAGGATCCGGCCCGGTCACACCTGCACCGGGTTCGACCGCCCCACGGGCTGTGCCGGAGACCGTCCGACGCGAGATCCGTACCGAACTTCACCCTCGCGTGAGGTCCTTGCGGTCGTGGGACGCAAGAACCTCACGCGAAGGCATTGCGGGGCGCTGGCGCGAAGAAGTGATCCGGCGCAGGGAGGGCCTCAGACGAAGCGGATCTCGGTGCCGGCGACGACGTGCACCGCCCCGACCGCCTCCCGATCGGCGGCCCACATCTCGACGGCACTCAACCGGTCGTGGCCGATCCCGGTGCTCGCCACCACGCGGATGGTGCCTTCGTCGAGCTCGATCGACCATGATCCCGCTACGTCGACCGTCCACGGTTTGCCGACGAGGGCGGAGAACCTGGTCGCGAGCGCTTCGGGATCGACGGATGTCAGTTCGACGCCGACGATGCGCTCGACCACGTCGGTGTGCACGTGGCCCTGCCAGGCGCGTCCCGCCCACGCCCACCCGTCGACGGGGTCCATCCGATCGAGCGACATGATGCATCCACCCGTGTCGGCGGGATGGAGATGGATTGCCTCGGCTTCGACGCCGTGATGCCGAGCAGGTGGCTCGTCGTACACGATCCGGATTCCGAGCGCCTCCACCCGGGCGCGAGCTGCAACGAGATCGTCGACCTGCATGATCAACATGTAGCCGCCGGGACCGCCGCGCTTCGCGAGGAACCTGGCCGACGGCGCCGTGTCGGATGTCGGCTGCAGCACTTCGAGGAACGTGTCCCCCACGGCGAAGACGACGTTGCGCATCTCGAACACGTTCGGCGGATCGCGATGAACACCGGCCACGGCGAGCGCTGACACGATCCTCTGCTCCTCGCGCCAGACATGATCGGTACACAACGCCACCTGGCGGATGCGGATCATCGGTGCTCCGAGCTGTCGACCGTCATGGTCTCGACCGTACCGATCACCCGCCTCCGGCCTCGGAGCGGGCCGATGACACACTGGCACGATGACCGACACCCATCGCCACATCGAAACCGGCACCGACGATCTGCTCGCGCACGTCGACGGCAACGTCGGTGTGATCACCTTCAACCGCCCCGATCGTCGCAACGCCCTGTCGAACGCGATGTACGACGGTTTCCACACCGCTCTGCCGATCCTCGCCGACGACCCGACGGTGAACGTCGTGATGATCACCGGTGCCGGTGGAGCGTTCTGCGCCGGCGGCGACGTGAAGGGGATGAACGAGTCCCATCAGGCGAACGGCGGGGATCCGAAGGAACAACTCGGCGTCGATGCCGAATCGCGTGCTCACGGCCTGGCCGAGCGCCAGCGGTGGGTGTCGCTCGCGATCCACCGGTTCCCGAAGCCGGTCGTGGCGGCCCTGCCGGGAGCGGCCGCTGGAGCCGGGATGTCGATCGCGCTCGCATGCGACCTCCGCCTCGCTGCACAGCGGGCGATCATCGTCCCGGCCTTCGCGAACGTCGCCGCCTCGGGTGACTTCGGAGGGAGCTGGTTCCTCACCCAACTCGTCGGAACCGCGAAGGCGAAGGAGCTGTACTTCACGTCGCCGCGCCTCACGTCGCAGGACGCACTCGACCTCGGCATCGTCAACCAGGTCCTGGCCGACGACGGATTCGACGGAGCCGCTCTGGACTGGTGTCGGTCGCTCGCCGATCGTGCGCCCATCGCGCTGCGTCTCATGAAACAGAACCTGAACCGTGCGATCACGTGCGACCTCGAGACCGCTCTCGACGCCGAGGCCACGGCGATGGTGCGCACCATGAGCACCGTCGATCATCGCGAAGCCGCAGCGGCATTCGTCGAGAAGCGCACCCCCGTTTTCACGGGCCGCTGACGGCCGAGAGGTGTGGAGTGGGTCAGACCCCTGCCACACCCGAACTGGCGAGCTTGTCGAGAGCACGTTCGACGGCACCGACGTAGCCGCCGCCGAACTTGATGGCGTGCACGATCAACGGGGCGAGTTGGTGGAGCGGAACGCGGCCTTGCCACCCGGCAGCGAGCGGGAACCTGGTGGTGTACGAGTCGAACGCAGCAGCATCGAAGCCACCGAACAGTCGCATCATGGCGAGGTCGAACTCACGGTGGCCGCCGTGGCTCGCGGGGTCGATCAGCCAACTGTCACCATCCACGTCGACCAGGCGATTGCCGGCCCACAGGTCGCCGTGGAGCCTCGCCGGCGGTTCGATCGGGCCGCCCAGATCATCGAGGCGTGCTGCGACCGACTCGATCCGCTCGATCGACGCTGTAGACAACGAGTTGCGATCCGCCGCGATGCGCGCCAACGGCAGCAGTCGACACTCGGAGTAGAACGCCGTCCATGTCTCGGACGGCTCGTTCGGCAGAGCGAGGGACCCGGTGGTGCGTGCGTCGGTCCGACCGAAGCAGTCGGCGCCCGCCCGATGGAGGCTCGCCAGGCCGGGCCCGAAGTCAGCGTCGGTCGAGCGCCGCGACGCTCCGGGCTCGATCCATTCCAGCGCAAGGAAGGCGGGGAACTCGTCGGACACGGCGAGCACCGTCGGAACGGGGATCGACTTGGCGGCTGCGAGCCACCCGAGGTCCGACGCTTCTCGGGTGAAGAAGCCGGGAGGCGGCGACGCATGCGTCTTGGCGAAGATCGTGCGTCCATCGTCGAGCACGAGGCGGAACGCCGCTGCCATGTCGCCGCCGGAGACGGGCGTGCTCGCGACGACACCGCTTCCGAGCGCAGCGCCGATTGCCTCCTCGACGTCCGTCACCGGCACCCCCGTCACTGGCACCGCCGGCGCTGGAGGTAGCTGCGGGCGATCTCGTACATGCGATCGCGGCCGAAGCTCGGGTCGTGGCCGCCGTGGACGACGGTGACCGGCAGAGTCAGCAGCCGCTCCATGGTGGCGCAGTAGTCGGCGATGTCGGAGTCGGCGTCCTGGTCGAGCAGCGGGCCGTCGTAGATCGCATCGCCCGAGAACAGCGTGCCGGTCGACTCCTCCCACAGTCCGATCGAACCGGGCGAGTGACCTGGTAGGTGGAGTACCTCGAACGATCGGTCGCCCAGGTCGAACTCGTCGCCGTCCTCGATCGATCGGGTGATGGTCGCGCCGTGCTGTCGGAAGTCGTCGAGTGCCATGCCGGCCGGGAGTGCGGTCACGAAGTGTGGCGCGTCGAGTCGGTAACCGGCTGCTTCGAGCGACGCGATGCCCGCCGACCCGAACGCCACCAGTGGATCGAGTGACTGCGTGGTCGGCGATTCGAGAGCCGCGGCTTCAGCCGGATGGATGGCGACGTCGTCGAACTCGTGGTGCGAGCCGATGTGGTCGCCATGAGCGTGGGTGGCCACCGCCGTGACCGGCTTGTCGACGAGGTCGGCGAGTTCGTCCACGAGGCTGGCGACGCCCATGCCCGTGTCGATCACGAGGTCGCGGTCGCGCCCGGCCACGTGCCAGATGTTGCACTGCATCAGCGGGATCACGTGCGGTTCCCACAGCAGGGTGACAGCGTCGTCGATCGTCCGACGCTCGAACCAGTGGTCGGCGATCGGCAGCATCGTCGTCTTCGTCACCGGACGAGTCTCGCACGACAGCGATTCCGGTGGCATCCTGCAGACCGATGACCACCTGGTTCACCGCCGACCTCCACTTCGGTCACCGCAACATCATCACCTACTGCGATCGGCCGTTCTCCGACGTCGATCACATGAACCAGACGCTCGTCGCGAACTGGAACGAGACCGTGTCGGAGGACGACACGGTGTGGGTGCTCGGCGACGTGGCGATGGGCCGGATCGAGGAATCGCTCCCGATCGTGGGTCGACTCGCCGGCCACAAGTTCCTCGTCGCCGGCAACCACGACCGATGCTGGTTCGGCCACGGCGTACGTTCCGATGAGTGGGTGCAGCGGTATCTCGATGTCGGCTTCGAACGGATCGTGCAGGGCTCGACCACCATCGACATCGACGGCACGAACGTCCTCGCCTGCCACTTCCCGTACACGGGCGACAGCCAGGCCGCCGAGCGGTATGTGGAGCACCGCCCGGTCGACGAAGGCGAGTGGCTGATCCACGGTCACGTCCACGAGCAGTGGGCGCGCAACGGCCGGATGATCAACGTCGGCGTCGACGTCCGCGACCACCGGCCGATCTCCTCGGACGAGGTCGCAGCGATCATCGCCGCCGGCTGAGAATCGGAACGGGGACGGGATCAGTCTTCGTCGGTGCGCTCGAGGCGGAGCGACGCCGAGTTCATGCAGTAGCGGTCGCCGGTCGGGGCGGGCCCGTCCGGGAAGACGTGGCCGAGGTGGGCGTCGCAGGTGCCGCAGCGGGCTTCGATCCGGGTGAAACCGAACGAACGATCCTTGACCCGCGTGACGGGACGGCTCTCGACCTCGTCGGAGAACGACGGCCAACCCGTGCCCGAGTCGTACTTGGAGTGGCTGTCGAACAGTTCGGTGTCACACACGACGCAGCGGTAGGTGCCGGCGTCCTTCGTGGCGTGGTACTCACCGCTGAACGCACGCTCGGTGCCGCCCTGCTGCGTCACCCGGTACTGCTCACGTGTCAGTCGGTCGCGCAGTCTTTCAGCTCGCTCCCCCGTCGCTCTCGGCTTGGTCGACCATGGCATTCTCATCGGTTCGTCTCCTCTGTCGTCGGGTCGGTACAACACCGTGCGGCGCCATTCCATGCCCGCTCCCGGCGATCGGCGCCACAGGATGTACGCCCGGTCGCGGCCCGCGCAGTCAGCGTGCGGACTCGACGAGTTCGCGAGCAGCCCGGATCCGAGTCCGGAGGTGGACCGCGAGTCCGCAACCGACGAACATCGAGGACGCGCCGAACAGCCACAGCGCCCGGTATCCCGCACCGTCGATGATCAGCCCTCCCAGCGCGGGACCCACCGCAGCTCCGACGAACACGCCGACCTGGCTGATCCCGGTGGCTGCCGCCGGTGCCGACGGGTTGTTACGCACGACGGAGAGGTTGAACAGGCCGGGCCACGACCACCCGAATGCGAACGCGGGGAGCGGAGCGATCACATAGGTGAGCGGAACGTCGACGGCGAGCAGCAACCCGCCGAGGCCGCCGAGGTCGTACAGCCAGACGAGGCGCTGGATCGGGAGCACCCCCTGCGGTCCACCTGCCAACCCTGGACGAGGCGGCTGACCACACCGACCAACGAGCCGAGGCTGAGCACCAGGCCGGCCGCACCGGGGCCGAGCCCGGACTCCTCGGCTCCGCTGGTGATGAATCCGACCATTGCCCCGGCGCTCGTGGAACCGAGCATGCCGACCGTGGCGTACAGCACGAGCAACGGGACCCCGAGATCGGGACGGGCGGCGCGCTTCGCTCCGGACGGAGTCGTGGAGAAATGGCGGTCCGCCCGGCCACCCACGTCCGCCGGAAAGCACGCGATGGCGACCACGACGATCGCCGCCCCGGCCACGTAGGCCCATTGCCATCCGACCGTCAGCGCGATCGCCGGAACCGCCACCCCGCCGAGCAGGGCGGCCGCCGGCATCCCCGACTGCTTGGTCGCCAAGGCGAACCCGAGGCGTTCCCCGCTGATGTGGGTCGTGAGCATCAAGTTGGCCGACGGCTGATTGAGCGCGTTGGCCGCACCGGCAACCGCGAGGATCACGCAGAACTGCCAGAACCCCGTCGCGAACGCTGCGATCGCGAGCACCCCGTGACCCCCTCAGAACTTAACGATTCGAGCTCGCTCACCGAGTTCGAATCGCCAAGTGTGTCGACGCGGCCCTGGCCGGGTTCCGGCGGTGGTGCCGACCGGGGCCGCCGGTGTGAACGTGACCGGCAGGTGCTTGATGCCGGTGACGAGCGGGATACCGGCCACGTCGAGGGGGACGACGTCGCCCGACACCTCGATGTCGGGGAGCCGGGCGAACAGGTCGCGGAACACCACGGCGAGTTCGCGACGAGCGAGGTTTGCGCCGAGGCAGAAGTGCGGTCCGGGGCCGCCGAAGCCGAGGTGTGGGTTCGGATTGCGGAGCACGTCGAAACGTTCCGGATCGGCGAACGCGCTCGGGTCACGGTTCGCCGCGCCGTAGAGCATGACGACCTTGTCGCCTTCGACGAAGTCGTGGCCCGACATCGTCAGATCGGTGGTGAGGGTGCGGCGCATGAACGTGACCGGCGACGAGTAGCGGACGATCTCCTCCACCGCTGTGGCCGTGACTCCCTCGACGTCGTTCTGCCAGATCGCCCGCTGGTCCGGGTGCTGCGACAGCAGGTTCATCCCGTGGCTGATCGCCGTGCGGGTGGTGTCGTTGCCGGCCACGGCGAGGAGGATGAAGAATGGTGCGACCTCCTCGGGAGCGAGCATCTCACCGTCGAGGTCGTTGTGGACGAGCTTGGAGGTGAGGTCGTCGGTCGGGTTCGTGCGGCGGTCCTCGGCCAGACCGTTCATCAGCTCGGTGAGCTGCATGCCCGCACCGAACATCGCCATCATCGGGTCGCCGTCACCGATGAACTCCGGGTCGCCGCCGCTGAGGATGACGTTGGTCGAGTCGAGGACCGTCTTGAACTCGCTGCGCGGGATGCCCATCATGTCGCAGATGATCAGCAACGGATACGGCTGCGACAGCACCTCGACGAGGTCGACCTCGCCCTTTTCGCAGAACCCGTCGATGACCTCGGTCGAGATCTTCTCGACCGATTCGAGCACGTTCGCAAGGTCGGTCGGGGTGAAGGTCTTGGCGACGATCGCACGCTGACGCTGATGGCGCGGGTTGTCCATGTTGATGAACGATCCGAAGAACTCGAGGGCTTCGGGCGGCAGGTCGACGACCGAAACGGCCCCCTGCGCCGAGCTGAACGCCTTGGCGTTCTTGCTGATCGCCACGATCTCGTCGTACCGGGTGACCGCGAAGAACCGCTCCTGTTGGCCGGTCATCTCGTTGAGGAACTCGACTTCGGAGAACGGGCCGGCGCCACGGATGTCGATCATCTCGCGCATCCGGTCGTCGAGAGGCTGCTTCCAGAAGGACGGTTCGATCAGTCGGGGGGACATGAGTCGAGAATACGACGGCGAGGCCTCCGGCGCCTCTTCCACCCCACCTGCGCGCTATCCGCCGTCGAGGCCGCAGTAGGCGTCGAGTTCGGCCTCCACACCGGGGAAGTCCTCGTCGAGGGTCTCGAACGCGGTGAGCGCTGCGCCGTCGGAGTCGGTGCTGGCCGCCTCGAAATCGAAGCCGTTCCGGTCGAGCACGTCGTAGAACGCCCGCTGCAGTTCGGAGTTCCGCTCGAGGAACGGCCGGAACCTGTCGGGGGCCAGTGCGATTGCCTCGTCTGCGAGGATCAGGAATCCGTCGAACTGGGCACGCAGATCCTCGGGCGTGGCGGTCAGGTCGAAGGCGAGTGCGTCGAGTTCCTGGCCGATGTCGCAGAACTCGCTGCCGACACCTTCACCGGAACCGTCCGCAGGGTCGCCCGTGCCGGTGGCTTCGCTCGTGGGCACCTCGGTCTCGGGCGGCTGTGGCGGCTCGGTTCCCTCGGCCTGGGTGTCTGCGGTGGTGTCGGGGACCGTCGGTGCATCCTCGGTCGCGGTCGCAGCCGAATCCGGCGCGACCGGGTCGTCGGTGATCGGTTCGGTCGCTGCTGCCGCCACGGTGTCCGGTGGCGGCAGGTCGGTTCCAGGCGAACTGTCGGTGTCGGAGGAACCGCACGCGGCGAGCAGGAGCATCAGCGGGGCGATGACCGCCCCGATCCGCCGACGGAGAAGTGGAGTGCGCATGGCCGGTGAGCCGATCTGTGAAGCAGGCATCCGATCCGCCCGATCGCAGAAGTATGCGCTCTTTCGACACCCCTGTCCCGGAATATCCGGCCCGGCAGGGTGTTCCTCGACGGTCCCGTCGCGATTCTCGGGGCCGTGAGTGAGGCGGCCGATGCGAAGAAGAGACGATGGTCGCCCACCGTCAGGCGAACGCGTCACCGATCACTCGCGCAGCGGCGGCCACACCCGACCCGTCGATCGTGGCATCGAGTGAGTGGAGGGCAGCCTCGATCGTGCCGAGCGTGCCGAGCAGCATCGGCGGGTTGAGGTGACCCATGTGGCCGATCCGGAACTGGGCGTCGACGTCGGCACCGATCCCGAGCCCGAGGGTCAGCCCGGCTTCGTCCTCGCAGATCTCGCGTAGTCGCGTCGCATCGACGGACCCCGTGAGCACGGTCGTGACGGCATGCGACCTGCTGGCCTCGTCGCCGATGACGCATCGCAACCCGGTGTCGCGTCCACCGCCCCACGCATCGACCGCTGCCCACACCGACCGGGCGAGCACCTCGTGGCGGCGCCACGTGTTCTCCAGACCCTCCTCGAAGATCATGTCGAGCGCTTCGCGTAACGCATAGAGGTGGGAGATCGGCGGCGTGCCGTTGTACAACTGGTAGTGCGCGTCGATGTTGCGACGCGATTCCCAGTCGAAGTAGCCGACGCGCATGTCGGCGAACGCATGAGCAGCGATCGCCTTGTCGTTCGCCCACACGAACGCGATTCCCGGCGGGGTCATCAGGCCCTTCTGGCTCGCTGCGACGGTGACGTCGACACCCCACTCGTCCATCTCGAACGGCTCGCACGCCAGCGAGGCGATCGCGTCGACCATCAACAGTGCGGGGTGGCCGGCGGCATCGATCGCCCGGCGGATCGCCGGGATGTCGTTGCGGACGCTGCTCGCTGTGTCGGTGAGCACCACCAGCACGGCATCGATCTCGTGGTCGACGTCGGCACGCAGACGTTCCTCGACGGCCGATGGGTCGACCGGACCGTCCACGACGCCCGGCAACACTTCGACGTCGACGCCGCTGAGCGCAGCCTGCTCGCCCCACACGACGGCGAACCGTCCGGACTCGAGGACCAACACCTTGCGACCTCGTCGCATCGTGTTGGACACCACCATCTGCCAGGCCGCGTGACCGTTCCCGATCACGATGAACGCCTCGCCTTCGGTCCGCGCGATCTTCGGGAGATCCTCGAACAGCCCGTTGGAGACGTCGACCAGCGCACCTTCATAGATGTTCGGCATCGGCCGCTGCATCGCGGCGAGCACCCGCTCGGGGATGATGGAGGGGCCGGGAATGGCGACCTGTGGGCGGCCGTGGCGCAGCGTCATCAGGCGAGAATACGGTTGCCGGCACCGGTTGGAGCATCCCGGATCCGGCCGAGATCCCACCCGGCCGCGGTACGGCAGGTTCACGGGGCGTGAACGGGCCGCCGAGCGGGTACGGCCCTCACCATGCAGACGAAACAGGTCGGATTGGCAGGACTTCGCGGATGGAGAGGTTCGGTGGCAGGCGCAGTCGCCCGACCGGTGGCGAAACGTTCGCCGTTCGGAGAAGATCAGGTGCGGGCGGCCATCGGCGCCGTGTTCCTGCTGCTCTCCGTGACCTACGTCGTCGCCGCACTGAAGGACGCCTTCACGGACGAAGGCTGAGCAGACGGACGACCTCCACGAACGGGTGATTCGTCGGAGAGGTCGCATGGCGAAGTGCGCCGGCGGGTACTCGCTGATCTGCGGCCCGACCGGCGGGCCGGCATCACGAAGGAGTCACCATGTCAGTCGACAAGAAGATCACCAAGGACCTCATCGAGACCCTCGAGGACGGCCGTAAGGGTTTCACCGACGCTGCAGAGAAGCTCGCCGATTCGAACCGTTCCGACCTCGCCCCGAAGTTCCGCGAACTCGCCGAGCAGCGCGGAGGATTCTCCGCCGAACTCGAGACCATGGCTGCGGCCTACGGTGACGACATCGACGAGGACGGGTCGGTACTCGCCGCCGTCCACCGTGGCTGGATGTCGTTGAAGGACGCGCTCGCCGGATCCGACCCGGACGGTGTGCTCGATGCCGCCGAACAGGGCGAGGACCACGCACTGTCCGAGTACGAGAAGGCACTCTCCAAGACCGAGATCTCCTCGGACCTCCGCGTCGTTCTGCAGCGCCAGCAGGCCGCGATCCAGGCCGCACACGCTGAGGTCAAGGCCCTTCGCGATTCCGCCTGAGCCCGGTTCCATCCGGACGAAATCGCGGATGGATGCATGGCCCGTACATCAACGGGGTACGTCGACGTCCATGAGCAACGACAACGCATCCATCTCCGACGACGACCTCTCCACGGGACCCACCGAGGACGACGAGAACCTCGACGCTCCGGGTGAGCACTCCGCCGACACCGGCGACGAGCCCACCGAGAGCGACGAGAACCTCGATGCTCCCGGCGAGCACTCCGCCGACACCGGCGACGAGTCCTGAACAGCGAGCAACCTGGCAGTGCGCCGTCGGAACCTTCCGGCGGCGCACTGGCGCGTCTGGTCGGTGAGGTCGTCGACTTCGAGACCGACGTGTGGGGTCGGCGACCGCACCGGCTCCGACACGGGCCGGGTTCCTTCCACGACGTCCTGAATCTCGAGGTACTCGACGAATTCGTCGCCTCGTCACCGCGCCGACCACTGCTCAGGTTGATCGAGAACGGACGCCCTCTCGCTCCCGAGCGCTACACGTCACCTCGACGACTCGGGGGCACCGACTTCGACGACGTGATCGATGCCGACCGGGTGGCACAACGGTTCGCGGAGGGTGCCACCATCGTCGCCCAGTCGCTGCACCGCACGCTTCCCTCGACCGCACGCTTCGTGGCAACGCTGTCCCACGAGGTGTCCCACCCCGTCCAGGCGAACGCCTATCTGACGCCTCCTCGATCGCAGGGTCTGGCGCCCCACGTCGATCGCCACGACGTGTTCGTCGTCCAACTGGACGGAACCAAGTCGTGGACGGTCGACGGCCTCGGCGAGATCGAACTCGGCGACGGCGACGTTCTCTACCTCCCGGCTGAGACCCGCCACAGCGCTGCATCGACCGACCAGGCGTCGCTCCACCTGACGATCGGTGTCCTCCGCGTGACGTATCGCTCGGTCGTGCAACGTCTGCTGCGCCACGGTCCGTCGTCACTCGACGATCCGCTCCCGCTCCGGTACCGAGACGACGGGGTGGAGCTCGCCGACGAGATCGCGAAGCGGCTCGACGATGTCCTGGCCCACCTCGGCTCGCTCGACCCGCACGACACCGCGACCAGCGAACGATCGAGGCGACGCCAGAATCTCACCGTCGCCGGAGCACTGCGCCGGGCTGTCGATGGGGTCGAGATCGACGGGAAGACGAGGGTCGTCCGTGGGCCGGCCGAGTGGAGTGTCACGTCGTTGGACGACGACCGAATTCGCGTGGACGACGGAGCGAGTCATCTCGAAGCCCCGTCGTCGTGCGAACCGGCGATCCGACAACTCGCTGCTGGACAGCCGTGCACGATCTCGGACATCGTCGGTCTCGATCCGGCCAGTCGAGTCGTGATCGCACGCCGACTGCTCGCAACGCAGCTGTGCGAGCTCGCCACGCCGTCACCCGATTCTCAGCTGCCGATGCAGTTCGCCTCCGACTCCTGCTGAGCGACGGACGCCGTCAGAACTCGATGATGAGTCGCCCTCGGACGCCACCAGCTTCGAGCCGGCGGTGGGCGCTCGACGCGTCGTCGGGTGTGAACGTCTCGGCCACACGCAGGGTCAGTGCCCCGTCCTCCACCAACTCGCGCAGGAGGTCGAGCTTGTTGCGCGCCTCGGCGTACTCACGCACCCACACCTGATGGATCTCGATTCCACGAGGCGCATCGGTCTGGAATCCGCGCACGGTGGCGAACCCTCCCCCGTCGCGAACCGCCGGCATGACGAGCTCGTTCTGGACGGCCCCGTCGATCAGCGCGTCGACACCGTCGGGCGCATGCTCTCTGAACCGGTCGGCCACGTCGTCCCCGCGGCGGACCACCACGTCGGCACCGAGTTGCGCAACCAACTCCTCGTCCGCCTCGGACGCGTCGGCGATGACACGCAGTCCGTCGACCTTGGCGAGTTGGACCGCGTACCCGCCGAACGCTCCGGCGGCCCCCGTGACCCCAACGGTCTGGCCGGGCGACAACCCGAGCAGGTCGAGGGCGAGGCGGGCCGTGAGTGCGTTCATGGGAAGCGTCGATGCTTCGACGTCGCTCGCGCCGGCGGGAACCGCAACGACAGAGCCGGCGGGCAGTGCCAACCTCTCCGAGTATCCGCCGTGGGAGCCGTCGGGGATGACGATCGCCATCGCATGGTCCCCCACGGCCAACGGCGTGTCGGTGTCGGGCCCGATCGCTTCCACGACACCGGCGACGTCCATCCCCGAGACGTACGGGGGCGGCGACTTCTCCTGCTGCTGGGCGCGAGCACCGTTGCGTCCGTACGTGTCGGTCGGGTTGACCGCCGCTGCGTGGACCCGGAGCAGGATCTGGCCCGACCCTGCGGTGGGATCGGAGAGTTCGACGACCTCCAGCGCTTCGGGACCACCGTACGTTCGGACACCGACAGCTCTCATCCGACGATCATGCCACCGGGTGCATCCGGCAGCGGACCCGAGCAACACGGCGTCTATGGTCGAACGAACATGATCGATCGGTCAGACCCCAGCGAACACCGACTCTCCACCCGGCAGATGGCGGAGTTCGTGACGAACGGCGTGCTCCGTTTCGACGAGATCGTCCCCCGGGACATCAACGAACGAGCGGTTCCCGAACTCGAACGGTTGAAGAACGAACGGTTCGCGCCTGACGGGTTGAAGCCACCCCACACCGGCACGCCGCTCGACGACTGCTACCCCGATCCGTCGGTGATCGGCGAGTACCTGCGCCTCCCGGCGATCCGCGGCATCATCGAGTCGCTCGTCGGACCCGATCCGACGTTCGACCACGACTTCACGCACTTCATCGACGCCGGTGCGACCGATGTCCAACCCCTCCACGTCGACGCCGTCACCGACTCACCCGACGCGACCTTCGACATTCAACTCTTCTGGTTCTGCAACGACGTCGAACCGGGTGAGGGCGGCACGCGGTACCTCCCCGGAAGCCACCTGCGACGGGTCCGCTCGTCGGGGCTCGATCGATACCAACACATCACCGGCGAGCAGCAAGTGGCCTGCAAGGCCGGCACCGTGTTCGTGTTCCACCACGGCCTGTGGCATGCAGGTCAGCCGAACCCCGGGCCGAAGCACCGGTGGATGCACAAGGTGCGCCTCAACCCGACCCGACCCCAGGTGCGGCTCTGGGACACGAGCGACCTCGACGACGTCCAGAACCTGCCGACCGACCATGTCTTCGCGCGAATGGACCACAGCACGATCGCCGACACGTTGCGCACGTTCCAGCCCTGGTTGAGCGTCACCGAGTACCGCAACGAGCAGATGCAACGGGTGGCGCTCTGGCGATACCTGTCGGGCGATCCGAAGTACGACGTCGACCACTACCGGACCCGCCTCGAGCAGCGCTCGGCTCTCGTCGAACGATGAGGTCGCGATGAGTTCATCGACCGTCGAACGACAGCAGGTGTTGTACCTCTGGATGCAGGGATCGGCGCTCGACTCACCCGTGATCGGCTGGGCATTCCACGACGGGACCGGCGGCGCCCGGCCCGGAGTGCCCGACGTCGACCCGCCGTATCCGACCGGCGTGGCGGCGCTCGTCGACGGTTGGATGCTGCTGCAGTCGAGTCAGCTCACGCCGCTCGGCGCCGGCCAGGAGCACGTCAACTCCTACCTCGAGCACGAGTTCGTGTTCGAGCGCCGGATCCTGCTGGACCGCTGACCCCCGACCTGATGACGTTCGACGTCAGTCGGCTCGCTTGTCGGTCTCGGCGAGAATGTCGCCGATGATGCCCGTGACGGTGTGCGCCGGAAGCGGCTCGCCTCCCTCGGCCTCCGCGACCTCGGCAGCGAACGCCTCGACCGACGGATTGCCACCGACCAGGACGTGACGGAGCGCCTCGGCGGCGTCCTGCGGGTCGTCGAGCGCGTCGATTGCGGCGGCGAGTTGGTCCTCGTCCTCGCCGACGGCGTGCACGGCAGACATGGCCTGCGCACGGCCCGACGGTGTGGACACCGCCTCGCCACGATCGGGATGCTGGTCGGCCTCCCACTCGGCGAGCGCCTCGACGTAGCCGCCTTCTCCCGGACGGATCACCTTGGAGGTAGGTGCGTCGACGACCCCGACGTCGGTGCCCTCCTCTGTGTCTGCGTCGTGCCTCCCCGGTTCCACGGGCACGGTCAAGGATCCATCGTCGTGTCGGATGATGTCGCTCATGGCGACGGTTCTACCCGTTCCGTGCCGATCGACACCCGATCAAGTGGCACCGGATCGCGCCGTGCGCCGCTCAGTTGGAGGAGCGGAGCACGGAACCCGGACGGGCGCCGGTGTGCCGGTCGTTCTCGAGGATGACCTGGCCGTTGCAGATCGTGGCCGTGTAGCCCGTGGCGGTCTGGACGAGGCGGCCGCCACCGTTCGGGAAGTCGTGGACGTAGGACGGAAGCGACTCGACCAGGTTGTCCATGTCGATGACGTTCACGTCGGCACGCTTGCCTGCGGCGATCACCCCGCGGTCGTCGAGGCCGACCACTCGCGCCGGTGCCGACGTCATGCGGCGGACCGCTTCGGCCATGCTCATCGCCTTGCGCTCACGTGCCCAGTAGCGCAACGTGAAGGTCGTCCACCCGGCGTCCATCACCTGGCCCACGTGAGCGCCGGCATCGCCGAGGCCCGGGAGAACGTGGTCGGACGTGATCAGCGACTCGATCGCGTCGAGGTTGCGGTTGAAGTAGCGCACCGTGAACAGCGCGGTGCCGTCGGTCTCGCGTTCGATCCGCAGGAAGGTCTCGACGGGATGCTCGCCTGCGGCGTCGGCCAGGTCCTGCAGACTCTGGCCCGGCCCGTCGGCGTAGCGCGGGACACCGTCGCCCATCGGGAAGATCTCCGAGGCCGGTGTGTTCGTGCCCTTGGCTTTCACATGGTCGACGAGTTCGGTGACGAACGCGTCGTCGTGGATCGCGGCCAGCCGATCCTCGAACGACATGGCGTGGAGCACCTTCCACGGTCCACCCCGGAAGTAGAACTCGTTGACGAGGCCCATGACGAGACCCGACGGGCGGGGGATGCACAGTGCGGTCACATCGAGCCCGTCGTCGTTCAGTTGGTCGACGATCTCGGCCATCCTCTTGCCCGAATCGGGATGCTCACTGACGCCGGTGCTGAACAGCACGCGACCGCCTGCGGCCTCTGCCTGCTTGCGGATCAGGTCGATCTCACCGGAGAAGTCGCCGCCGAAGTTCGGCACGTTCTGGGTGAGCCCGTTCGGTCCCAGGGCCTTGGCGACGGCGACCATCTCCTCGTGGGGCGCATTCGTGCCCGGCACGTATCGGCCGTCGGGCAGGAAGTGCAGCAGGATCCTCGACGTGGAGAAGCCGACGGCCCCTTGGCTGACGGCTTCGGCGGCGAGTTCGGCGATCTGGCCGAGTTCGGATTCGGTCGGCGCCTCACCGACGGCGCGTTCGCCCATCACGTAGGGGCGGATCGCGCAGTGCCCGACCAGACCCATCACGTTGATCGCCGGGTCGAGGCCGTCGAGTGCGTCGAGGTACTCCCCGTAGCTCTCCCACGTCCACGGCAGCCCGCCGAGGATCGCCTGCGCCGGGATGTCCTCGACGCTCTCCATCATGTTGGCGAGCATTTCGCGGTCGTCGGGCTTGCACGGCGCGAATGTGACGCCACAGTTGCCCAACAGCGCCGTCGTCACACCGTGATTGCTCGACGGGGTGAGCAACGGATCCCAACCGATCTGAGCATCGAGGTGACTGTGGATGTCGACGAAGCCGGGCGTGACGGTCTTACCGGTCGCGTCGATCTCCCGGGTCCCCGTCTCCTCGATCCGGCCGACGGTCGTGATGGTGTCGCCGGTGATCCCGACGTCGGCGGACACGGGCGGTCCGCCGGTTCCGTCGAGGACGGTGCCGTTGCGGATGACGATGTCGTGGGTCATGGGATCTCCGAGGGTCGAGTGAGACGACGGCGTGCGCCGGCCCGGGTGACCTCGAAACTACGCACCGTCACCGGGACGACGAGAACCGGAAGCGTCCTGGATCAGATCGGCACCGCGTCGCAGGTGACCGATCGTTGCCCGAGATCACGCCATGTCTCCAGACTCGGGATCACCCCGGACAGCGTGGTCGCGTCGACACGATCTGCCAGCCCCGAATCGACCAGGACCTGCGGGCATCGTTCCGCTCGGATGGCTCGGATCGGATCCGCCCCGGGGTACGGACCCTCGTCCTCGATGACGAACTCGCCCAGCTGCATCAGTGCACCTTCCGTGTCGCACGAGACCACGGTGCCGAGTTCGAACGAGTCCGACGGGTTGAGGAAGCAGGTACCCGGCTCGAGTTCGGCCACGATCCGGTTGTCGCCGAGTGCGGCGTCGAGCCCGACGTCGGCGATGGCCGCCGTCAAGGCCGTGGCGGAGGAGACCAGCACGAAGCAGTCGACGCCCTCGATCGGGCCGCCCAGTTCGGCGTCGGCACTGAAGCTGGGGCTGGCGCCGGGACGGGTGAAGTCTCGCCCACCCAGGTACTCGCTGACCAGCGGCAGACACGCACCGACGAGGAGCTCGACGGCCTCGTCGTAGTCCGCCGGCAGAAGCTCGGCAGGCGGCTCGACGGGCCCGACGTACTCCATGTCGTGCGGTTGGTCGCACGCGGTCTCCTCGTAGCTGCTGCCGTCCTTGGTGGCGCAGAAGGGTGCCGCCTCGTAGTCGCTGCTGCGGTACGAGGTACAGATCAAGTCGCGGATGCCTCGGACCTCCCATTCGAACGCCTCTGGATAGATGGTGCTCACGGTGTCACCGCTGAGCTCGAAGTCGACGCTGTCGGCCAGTTCACCGCACAAGCGGTCGCCCATCTCGCCGACCGCATCCTTGCCCGGGTAGTCGTCGGTGTCGGTGTCCGATGAGGCGATGCCCACCACCATCTCGGAGTACTGCTCCTCACAGTCGACCACTCGGCCGATGTCGAACGAGTCCTCGTCTTCATCGGCCAGCAGGAAGCACGTGCCGGGCTCGATGTCGCCGATGAGCACGTTCTCACCGAGTGCTTCCTCCAGCGTGACGTCGCGGAGCGAAGCGGTGAGCGTGCCCTCGGCGGTCACCTCTGCCCAACACTCCACGTCGGCGGCGAACGTGGCACCGGGCTGGTCGGTGGTGGTGGCACCCACCTCGAATCCGAATCGATTGGCCGGACGGCCGGTCAACTCCGCCGCCGCACCCAGACAGTGCGCTCTGAGGGCTTCGTCGAATTCCTCGTCGTCGGTCGGCGACGTGCCCTCTTCCACGTCGAAGGGTCATCCCGAGGCGACGCCGATGTGGGCCATCCCGGGTCGACTCGAAGCGACGCGCGCTGTCACCGAAACAGCGAGAACCGGACAACGGGCAGATCAGGGTCAGGTGCGGTCAGATCGGCGACGCATCGCAGGTGACGCCACGACGGCCGGAATCGCGCCACGCCTCGAGGTTCGGGAAGACCCCCGACAGCGTTGCGACGTCGACCAGGTCGGCCAGCCCCGAGTCGGCGAGGACCTGCGGGCACCGTTCGGCACGGATCGCTCGGAGGGGATCCTCCCCGGGATACGGACCATCGTCCTCGATGACGAACCGACCGATCTGCATCAGCGCATCCGGAGCGTCACACGGGACCACGGTCCCCAGTTCGAACGAGTCCGGTGGGTTGACGAAACAGGTGCCCGGCTCGAGTTCGGCCACGACCCGGTTGTCACCGAGTGCGGCGTCGAAGCCGACCTCGGAGATCGCAGCGGAGAGCCCACTCGCCGAACTCACGAGGACGAAACAGTCGACGTCACCGATGATCGGTTCGCCGAGCGACGCGTCAGCATTGACCGAGACCCCGACTCCGGGCTGCGACAGATCGCGGCCGCCGAGGTACTCGCGCACCAGTGGGGTACAGGCTCGGGTGAGCAGAGCGACGGCTTCGTCGTAGTCCGCCGGCAGGAGTTCGGCGGGAGCCGCCACGGGCCCGACGTACTCCATGTCGTGTGGTTGGTCGCACTCCGTCTCCTCGTAGCTGCCGCCCTCGATCTTGGTCGCGCAGAACGGTGCCGCCTCGTAGTCGCTGCTGCGGTACGACGTGCAGATGAAGTCCTGGAGCCCACGGACCTCCCACTCGAAGGCCAACGGATAGATGAGGTTCACGGTGTCACCGCTGAGCTCGAAGTCGACCCCGTCGGCCAGTTCGCTGCACACGCGTTCGCCGATCTCGTAGACCGCGTCGTCTCCGGGGTACTCCCCGGTATCCGTGTCGGTGTCCGACGAAGCGATACCCACGACCATCGCCGCGTACTGCTCCTCGCAGTCGACCACTCGGCCGATGTCGAACGAGTCCTCGTCTTCGTCCACGTACACGTAGCAGTCGCCGGGGTCGATGTCGCCGATGATCACGTTCTCGCCGAGCGCCTCCTCGAGGGTGACGTCGCGGAGCGAGGCGGTGAGCGTGCTCTCGGCCGTCACCTCCGCCCAACATTCCACGTCGGCGGCGAACGTGGCACCGGGTCGGTCGGTCGAGGTCGCGCCGATTTCGACACCGAACTCCGTGGTCGCTCGTCCGGTCAACTCCGCCACGGCATTTAGGCAGTGCGCTCGGAGCGCGTCGTCGAACTCGTCGGCATCTGTCGGCGACGTGCCCCCGGGCGGGCCGACGAGCGCAGCGAACTCGGCGTCGTGCGGCTCGTCGCAACGCACATCGGAGTACTCACCGTCGTCCTCGACGCCGCAACGAGGAGCGACCTCCTCCTCCGGGCTCGTCTCGACCGGAGCCTCCGTCGGCTCGGTGGTCTCCGGCGACTCGGTCGTCTCGGGTACGTCGTCGACGACATCCTCGACGGGCGCATCGGGCGCGTCGTCCGCCTCCGACTGCGTCTGCGACGGGGAACTCCCTCCTCCACATGCGACGAGGACGATCGACACCACGACACCGAGAGCGGTGACACGAAGATTTCTCATGACGCGCACCCTCATCTGCAGCCATGAACGGCGCGTGAACCAGCATTGCGTGGCCCTCTGCGCCCACCGGCCGACACGACCACCGACCTCAGCTGATGTTCACTCCCGTCCTCAGCGCACCGGTGCCATTCGGTGTCAGACAGCGTTTGGTTGGTGTCTGACGCGGATGATCAGGTCGGGTCGTCGATGGCGAGGGTGATTCCCGAGTCGGCCGCCAGCGCCCCGATCGCGTCGAGCACGGCATCGATGTCGGCACCGACCGGAACGGCCAAGCGGGCCGTGATCTCGAATCGCCTGCCGTCGCCGTCGCCCGGGAGGTCTGTCACCGTGCCCAGACGCGAGATGCTGACCCCGAGTTCGCTGATCGCGGAGGAGATCTCGTGGACGACCCCCGGCCGATCGTCGCCGGTGAGCCGCAGACCCACCTCGTCGGCGTCGGGTGCAGCGGTCGGCTCCTCGACCTGTTGGGCCGTGACGTGCAGACCCTGTTCACGCAGGATCAGCAAGTTGGTGAGGAGTTCGTCGACCCGGTCGTCGCCGACCTCCACCACGATCACACCCGCGAATGTCCCGCCGATCTCGGCAAGCTCACTGCGCTTCCAGTTGCCCTCGTGGAACTGCACGACGTCGGCCAGCGAAGCGACCACCCCTGCCCGGTCGCGCCCGATGATGGTCAAGACCAGTTCGATCATGTCGTCACTCTGTCACGGCGGGCCGACCCGGGTCCACGTCGGTCGTCGCTGCACCACTCGACGACGTGCGGTCAGCCGCCGGAGGCACGGGCGTGACGCAGTTGCCGGGCGGCAGTTTCGACCCGGTCACCGACGACGACGCCACGGGCACCGCGATCCTCGGCGGGGGCACCCGGGCCGGCGTGCGCCAACCGGAGCACTCCGGTCTGCACGAGTTCATCGATGCGGGCGAGGACATCGATGCCCTCGGCGCCCTCGACGCCCTCGGCGAAGGGATCCTCGACCAGGTCGTCGATGGGAACGAAACGGTCGACCACGGCTCGGAGCACGATCGGATCATCGAGTGCCGGGACCGACGACACCGCGTCCGCCAGGAGTTGCAGGCGTGCGATGCCCAGTTCGGCGCCGCGACTCGACGCCGTCGCACTCATGTGGACGAACGGTCCGGGGTCGACGTCGGCGCCGCGGTATCGCTCGGCTCGCTGCCCGGCCTGGAGCGCACCGATGTACTGGCTGCGAGCGAGATGCCATTGATCGACGACTCCCCAGTCGATGTCGCCCGGGATGTCGACACCGATGGTCGCGAGGAACAGGGCCCGGGCGGTTCGTCCGTTCCCGTCGACGAACGGGTGGATCGTCATGGTCACGAACGCCAGCCATCCGGCTCGCTCCACTGCCGGTCGGCGTTCGTCGGCGGCCTGTGCGAGCGCATCGTCGAGCAGTTCCCCGACCGCTTCGGCAGGTGGATGCTCGAACCGGTTCGCGTCGGGCATCCAGTTCGTCGGTGTGACGCGGATGAGTCCGGCATTGGTCTCGCGCTCGGTCACCGGCCCGGCGAGCAGAGCGTTGAGCACACACGGAGCGGTGGGCTGGAGGACCGGCCGGCCGGCCGGCATCGTCGCCATCGTCAGTGCGCTGTCGATGTGGCGAAGTGCGGCGGCGGCCCCGGCCATGCGCTGCCGATCGACGTCGCCGAGGAAGCGACGAGGGGGCGGCAGCAGGAGCGGGCGTTCGACCTCGTCGAAGACGGGCAGCACGTTGGCGAGTCCTTCGAGCAGGAGGCGACGGTCGAGATGGCGAAGGGTCGACCGGACGGCGGGCTCGACGGCGGATCGGGCTGCGCTCAGTTCGTCGTGCGCTCGTGTGTGCCGCCCGAGGACCTCGTCGTCGAGCGTCGTGAACGGCGGGAGGTCGCTCACGTCTCGGCGGTGACGACGATGGCGGTCTCGATCCCGAGGACGCCACCGATCCCCTCCGGCTTCATGTAGAACCCGGTGGTCGTGGGAGCCATCGCAAGGCCCGCCTCGACGATGGCTTCGGTGAGGGCGTCCACTCCCGACGGATCGGCCCCGAGGATCAACTGGCTCAGGCGAGGGGTGCGGTCGGGCAGGACCGGCGCGGTGCCCTGGGTGGTGGGAGCCAGCAGCGTGATCGCGATCCGGCCGTCGGTGACGATGGCGACGTCACCGGCCACGAGGTCGGATTCATCGCGCTGATGCAGTTCGAAACCGAGCAGGTCGACGAACAGTGCAACGGCGCGATCGATGTCGGTGACGATCAGTTCGAGGCCCAGGAAATTTATTCCGCTCTTCACGATGACCGATTGTGACAGGTTGGCCGAGCCAGACAGGCAGGTCGCCACCCGGTCGAACGAGCGGACGGCGCCACGAACCTCAACACACGGGAGAAGACCATGACCGACATCGACACCACCGGAACCGACGCCGCAGCGGGCGTCCAGGGGAACGAATCCCGTCCGAACCGCCGCGACCTGCTCGG
>JBBSOH010000030.1:0-22326 GCA_038259945.1 Acidimicrobiales bacterium | reverse complement strand
TCACCGTGCTGCTCAGCGCCGACGACCACGCCAGCTTCAACGAGATCGAAACGGCGCTCATCACCGAACTCGCCGAAGCCGCCCGCGAGTACGCCCGCGAAGAGGCGTACCACTTCATCGGCCCCGTGCGAGTGGGGCTGAGCGTCGACAACGACCTCAAGGTCGGTCGCTTCGGCATCGTCTCCCAGCTCAAGCAGGCGCCCGGCGGGGTGGGTGCCGGGTCGATCGTGTTGCCGTCGGGAGAACGCGGCGGGCTCGGCGAGCACACCACCAGCGTGGGCCGCCTCCCCGAGTGCACCATCACCATCGACGACGGCAACGTCAGCCGCGAACACGCACGCATCAAGCCGGGCTCCAGCGGCTACGTCGTGCAGGACCTCGGCTCCACGAACGGCACGCTCGTGAACGGCCAGCGCATCTCGGGCACCCGCATGCTCGCCGACGGCGACATCGTCAGCTTCGGGTCGACGCACGTCCGCTTCGAGGCGTCCTGACGTGACGCCCGACGCGAGCGGGGTGGCAGCACTCCGCGCCTTCACGCGGATGCCGACGACATGAGCGACCAGGTCCTCAACATCTTGAAGCTGAGTCTGCTCGGCCTCGTCTACCTCTTCTTCGCACGCGTCCTCTGGGCCGTGTGGAGCGAAGTGAAGACACCCAAGGCCCGCCCGGTCCAACAGCGACAGGCCGTGCCGCAACAGGCCACCCAGCCGATCAGTCCGTCGGCAGCGACGATCCCTCAGCAGCGCCCGGTCGTTGCGGCTGCGGCACCGAAGAAGAGTCGCAAACCACCCAAGGGTCGCGGTGGCCGCGCCGCACGACTCGTCATCCTCGAGCCCAAGCACCGCCGCGGGATGGCCGTGGCGATCGCCGGCGAGATCACCCTCGGCCGCGACGACAGCTGCACGATCACCATCCAGGACGACTCCTACGTCTCCACCCTGCACCTGCGGGTGTACGACTACGACGGTCAGCCGATGGTCGAGGATCTCGGGTCGACGAACGGCACCTTCCACAACGGCAACCGCCTCCACGGATCCAAGCTGCTGCAACCCGGCGACCGCATCCAGGTCGGCACGACGGTCATCGAGGCGCAATGACGAACGACTTTCCAGGAGTGAGCAGGTCCGCGCCAGGCTCGAGCCAGTTCGCGATGATCGAGGTCGCACATGGCTGAGCTCGCATGGGGCGCCGGCACGCATCCGGGCCAGGTCCGACCCGAGAACGAGGACACCCTCCACGCATCGAACGGCATCTACGTCGTCGCCGACGGCATGGGTGGCCACGAGGCCGGCGAGATCGCATCGGCGCTCGCCGTCGAACGGATCCGTGACGTGCTGATCGCCGAGGACCTCGCACCGACCGCCGAACGCGTGGTCGAGGCGATCTCGGATGCCAACGGCGACATCTTCCGCGCTGCCATCGCCAACCCCGGTCAGGCCGGCATGGGCACCACGGTCACGGCGATCGCAGTGATCGAAGACCCGATGGCGGGCCGCGGGGCACCCAACATCGACGACAACGACGGCCTCGACCTGGACAAGGTCACACCGATCGTCCCGCGCGACCAACCCGAGGCGCTCGTGCTCGCCAACGTCGGCGACTCCCGCACCTACCTCTACCGCCACGGCCGACTGCGTCGGGTCACGATCGACCACAGCTACGTGCAGGAACTCGTGTCGACCGGTCACATCACCGACGACGAAGCACGTACCCATCCGCGCCGCAACATCATCACCCGGGCACTCGGGATCGAACCCGACGTGAAGGTCGACTGGTGGACCCTGCCGCTCGTGCGCGGCGACCGGTTCGTGCTGTGCAGCGACGGGCTGGTCGACGAGATCCCCGACAACGAGATCTCCGAGGTCCTGCGGAGCAACCCCGACCCGCAGACCGCCGTCGACCTGTTGATCGCCATGGCCAATGCCGCCGGAGGACGCGACAACGTCACGGTGATCATCGTCGACGTGCTCGAAGGAGATGATCCGCCCGATCCGACCCAGGAGATCGACCTCACCCCGGTGTGGGCCGACGACCCGGCGATCTCGCCCGACGACCTGGCCCGGATCGAGGCCGGCGATCTCGAGCTGACCGGCGCACGCACGCCGACCGAGGAGGTCGCCGTCGCCAAACTCGGTCGCCGGGCCCGACGACGCGCCCGCAAGTCCGGCACGCCGGATGGTCACGAGCCCACCGGCGCCGACACCGTCGCATCCGCAGGTTCCGAGAGCAACACGACCACCGACGCAAAGGCGACGTCCGACACCGACACGACATCGGACAGCGACACGACATCGGACGCCGACACGATCTCCGATGCCGACGCGGCAATCGACACCGACACGACGACCGGGACGAACACCGACGACGGTGCGGTCGAAACCGACGCAGTCGTCGATGCCGAGACCCCGATCGGCGAACCCGACGCCTCGACGCCGGCAGCCGAACGAGCAAGCCGTCCGCGTCTCGGGCGCATGGTCGGCGGGTTCGTCGCACTCGCACTGCTGATCTCGGGCTTCGTGGTGTTCGCAGCATGGGCGCGCAGCGGCTACTTCATCGACTTCGACGACAACGACCAGGTGACCGTCTACAAGGGCCAACCCGGTGGCGTGCTGTGGTTCGACCCGACGTCCGAGGGCAGCACGACGCTGACCAGGTCGTCTGCATCCGAGGACAGCATCCGGGTCGTCACCCGTCGACCCGAGTTCTCCAGCCTCGGCGCTGCCATCACGTTCGTGGAGGACCTCGAACGCGCCGAGACCGAACCGGACACCGGCGACACTGCCGCGGACGACCCGACAGGCGACGACATCGCGCCGGCCACGACCCTCAGGCCGGCGGCCTCCACGACCACCACCGATTCCGTCCCCGCCACCACTGCACCGTCATGACCGACGTGCTCGACACCGACCCGAACGCGGACCTCGAGCCCGACCGGATCGGGAGGCGAGAACGCCGTGAGCTGGCGCCCCTCGCATATCGGCGCCGAAACGCCGAACTGACGCTGATCATCATGGCCGCCATCATCACGGCATCGGCGTACACGATCGCCTCACTCGGGACGAACGCCGAGATCCCGCCCGGCATCTTCGGGTTCGTCGCCCTCCTCCTCGGGCTGCTGCTCGGCGCGCACTTCGTCGTGCGCAAGTTCGCCCGCGGCGCCGACTCCACCCTTCTCCCGCTCGCTGCGCTGCTGCACGGCATCGGGTTCGTGATGATCACCCGCCTCGACGACGAACTCGCCGGCCTCCAATCGCTGTGGAGCCTCGTTGCGATCTCGGTGTTCGTCGCCGTACTCGTCGTGGTCCAGCGCGCCACCGACCTCGCCCGCTTCCGCTGGGTGCTCTTCTTCGGCGGCGCCGGCGCACTGCTGCTCCCTCTCGTGCCGGGCCTCGGGTCGACCATCAACGGGGCGCGCATCTGGGTCAGCGTGGGGCCGATCAACTTCCAGCCCGGCGAGTTCGCCAAGATCGCTCTGGCGATCTTCTTCGCTGCGTACTTCGCCGACAACCGCGAGTTGATCGCCGCCAAGACGTGGAAGGTCGGGCCGATGCGACTCCCCGAACCGCGCTTCCTGATGCCCGTCCTCGTCGCCTGGGGCTTCGCCGTGGTGGTGATGGTCGGCGAACGCGACCTCGGCTCGTCGCTGCTGTTCTTCACCCTGTTCGTCGTGATGATCTGGGTCGCCACCGAACGCGTCGGTTGGCTGTTCCTCGGCGCCGTGCTGTTCGGGGCCGCCGCCTACTTCTCGTGGACCCGGTTCACCCACGTCCAGACCCGCGTCGAGATCTGGCTCGACCCGTGGTCGGACTCGCTCGGCAAGGGGTACCAGATCGTGCAGTCGCTGTTCGGCCTCGCCGACGGTGGCCTCACCGGAACCGGTTTGGGCCGCGGCAACCCGAATCAGATCCCCGAAGCACAGAACGACTTCATCTTCGCCGCGATCGGCGAGGAACTCGGCCTGATCGGCGCCACGGCGATTCTCATGTCGTACTTGCTCATCGTCGGGTCGGGCCTGCGCACTGCACTGCGCACCGACCGCGAGTTCGAGAAGTTGCTCGCCGTGGGCCTCACCACGATCATCGGCGTCCAGGCGTTCATCATCATGGGCGGCGTGATCAAGCTGATCCCGCTGACCGGCATCACGTTGCCGTTCGTCAGCTACGGCGGCTCGTCGCTGATCTCGAACTACATCCTCCTCGCGCTGCTGATGCGCGTGTCGGACTCGGCGTCGCGACGCATCGGCGAGACGCCCGACGAGCCCACCGTGGGCGAGCGCTGGTCGGCCTGGCAGCTGCGCCGGCAGGTCCGCCGGGACCGCAAGCACATGGCCGCACGCCAGCAGGTCGACCCGTCGTGAACAAGCAGATCCGCCAGCTCGCGCTCGGCCTGATGACCTGCTACGTCGTGCTCTTCGCCACGCTCAACTACTGGCAGGTGGCCCAGGAGCAGGTGCTGTCGGCGAACGTCGAGAACACCCGCGCCGTGCGGCGCGAATTCAACAAGCCGCGTGGCGAGATCATCACCGCCGACGGCGTGATCGCCGCACGTTCGATCCCGAACCCCGACCCCGACGCCACGTTCGACCGGCTCCGCGAGTACCCCACCGGCGACCTGCTGTCGGCCGCAACCGGCTACTTCACGCTGAGCTTCGGGTCGAGTCAGGTCGAGCGTGCGTACGGCGACGTGCTCACCGGGTCCACCACCGAACAGCAGGTGCGGGCGCTGACCGACCTGCTGTCGAGCGAGGTCGACAACTCGGGCACCGTGCAACTCGCGTTGCGCCACGATCTGCAACAGGTGGCCCAGTTCGTGCTCGGTGGCCGGACCGGCTCGATCGTGGTGACGGAGGTCGAAACCGGCGCGATCCGTGCGATGTACAGCAACCCGGGGTTCGACCCGAACACGTTCGTGCAGGCGCCGTTCGAGCAGGCCCAGGAAACGATCGTGGCGCTCCAGGAAGCGCCCGGCGACCCGCTGCTCTCCGGCGCGTACCAGCAGCGGTTCATGCCCGGCTCGACGTTCAAGGTCGTCACGACCGGCATCGGCCTCGAGGCAGGCGTGCTGTTCCCCGAGCGGCAGTTCGTGCGCGAGAGCGAGTGGGTCCCACCCCAGACCACCGACCCGATCCAGAACTATCGCGGCTCCGTGTGCGGTGGTGACCTCCCCGAAGTGTTCCGCAGGAGCTGCAACATCCCCTTCGCCCAGACCGCCATCGAACTCGGCCCGGAGCGGATGGTCGCCGGCACCGAGGCGTGGGGCATCGGAGAAACTCTCCCGATCGACCTTCCGCAGGCCGCCGCCAGCACGTTCGGCGACACGACCGACCTGGGCCAGCGTCTGCCATTGCTCGGCATCCGCGGGTTCGGCCAGAACGAGGACCAGATGGTGCCGCTGCACATGGCGATGGTGGCGGCAACCGTCGCCAACGGCGGGCGGATGATGTCGCCGTACGTCGTCGAGGCCACCTACGACAACGACGGTCGGGTCCTCGAACAGACCGAACCCGAGGTGTGGAAGACCCCCGTCTCGCCGCAGAACGCTGCGCTGTTGACCGAGTTCATGACCGGCGTCACCGAGGGCGACGGTGGCACGGGCCGCAGCGTCACCCTCGACGGCGGCGTGCGGTTCGCGGGCAAGACCGGAACCGCCGAACTCGGCGTGATCGGCGACCCCGATCGCGTGCACGCGTGGATGATCGGCTTCGCACCGCTCGAAGCTCCGAAGTACGCCATCTCCGTCGTGCTCACCGACCTCACGTCGACCACCGCCGATGCGCAGACGGGTGGACGCATCGCCGGCCCGGTGCTGAAGGCGATGCTCGACTACCTGCTCACCGGCGACGGCGCCAACGTCCAACTCGGCGGCCCCCGATGACCGCGAGCGTCCCTGCTGGTGTCAGACACGCACGGGGACGGGTGTCCCAGCTGGGGTGTCCCTGCTGGTGTCAGACACCCACGTGGACAGGGTCGGGCCCACGGCGGCCCGATCGGTTCGGAACCACACGGGCCGACCTGGTGCAACGGCCACGACATTCGATGCCGATAACCTCGTGCAGCGGCCCGAGCGGGCCGGCGGGAGAACCTGAACTGTGACGAACAACGGCGACGCAACGGTCATCAACGACCGCTACGAGGTGCACAAGCGCATCGGACGCGGCGGCATGGCCGACGTCTTCTCGGCACGCGATCTGCTGCTCGACCGCCAAGTGGCGATCAAGGTGCTGTTCCCCGAGTTCGCCACCGACGACAACTTCGTCGAACGCTTCCGGCGAGAGGCGCAGTCCGCCGCCAACCTCAGCCACCCCAACATCGTCAACGTGTACGACTGGGGAAAGTACGAAGGCACCTACTTCATTGCGATGGAGGAGGTGCAGGGACGCACCCTCGCCGACGTGCTCAAGACCAACGGTCAGCTCACGTCGAAGCAGGCCGCCGAGATCGCGAGTGAGGTGGCCGCCGCTCTCGGGTTCGCCCACGAGAAGGGCACGGCGCACCGCGACATCAAGCCGGCGAACATCCTGATCGGCAAGAACGGCCAGGTGAAGGTCGCCGACTTCGGCATCGCTCGGGCGATGAACGCGCCGACCGAATCGGCGCTCACCCAGGTCGGCTCCGTGATGGGCACCGCCACCTACTTCTCGCCCGAGCAGGCGCAGGGCGCTCAGCCCGATCCGCGTAGCGACCTCTACTCGCTCGGCATCGTGATGTACGAGATGGTGGCGGGTCGTCCCCCGTTCACCGGCGACAACCCGGTGAGCATCGCGTACAAGCAGGTCCACGACGCACCTCAACCGCTGGTGCAGATCGTGGCCGACGTGCCCAAGGCCTACGAGGCGATGGTTGCGAAGCTGCTCGCCAAGGACCCGAAGGTGCGGTACCCGAGTGCTGGTGCGCTGCGCGACGACCTGCGCCGGTTCCGCAACGACGAGCCGGTCCAGGCGCTCGTCGCAGCCGCGAGCAAATCACGTCCGACGGCACCCGTCGACGCACCGTCGGCCGGCGCGGCATACGCAGCGACGATGGCGCAGGGCACGATGCCTCCGGCCTCCATGGCTCCCACCACCATGACCCCCGGAAACGTATCCCGGGTGAACCCACAGGCGTCGGCGGTGCCGTCGAACGGGATGTACGAGGCGGGCTACCCCACCGGGTCGTCGGCCGAAGCCGCCTACTACGACACGGGTGGATCCCGGACCGGCTGGTACGCGCTCGCCGCGTTCCTCGCGCTGATCGGCCTGGTTGCCGGCGGCGTCCTGCTGTTCCAGGCACTGAACACCGACGACGCCGACGCACCACCCGAACAGTTGACGTTGGCGAACTACGTCGGGCGATCCCTCGAGACGACCACCACCGAGCTCGATGCGCTGGGGCTCAACTTCCGGACCGAGGCCGAACCGAACGCCACCGTGGCCCCGAACTTCGTGCACCGGACCGACCCCGTGGCCGGCACCGTCGTGCTCGAGGACGCCGAGATCATCGTCTACTTCAACCCGACCGAGGAACTCCAGGTCGTCCCCGGGGTCGTGGGCATCCAACTCGCCGACGCCCGCATCCTGCTGGAATCGCAGGGTTTCGAGGTCGGCGAGGTCACCTTCGACACCGAGAGCGACAACGCTCCCGGACAGGTGCTCAGCAGTGATCCCGCGCCCGGCTCTGCCGTCCCCCAGGGCACGGTGGTCGATCTGGTCGCTGCCGCCGAGACCGAGAGCTTCGAGGTGCCGGCCGTCATCGGCCGGACCCGCGAGCAGGCGATCGCCACGCTCGAGGGCCCACCGTACGAGTTCGTCGTCACGGTGCAGGACGTCACCAGCGACGACGTCGCTGCCGGCCAGGTCATCTCCGTCACCCCGGGGCCGGGCGAACTCGTCGAGCGGGGAGGTTCCGTGACCATCCGCGTGTCGGCCGGCCCGGCGCCCGTGACGGTGCCGGTGGTCGACGGCCTGACCGAAGGGGAGGCGACGAACACGCTGCGCGGACTGGGCTTCGTGGTCCAAGTGCAGCGTCGAGAAGTCAACCCGGGCGACCCGAACGACGGTCGGGTGATGGGCCAGACACCGGCGGCTGCGACCCAGTTGGCGAGGGGCTCGACCGTGACCATCACCGTCGGCCGCGCCACCGTGGCGATCACCACGCTGCCGCCCCCGCCGCCGACCGCAGCGACCACGGTGGCACCCGCCACCACCGTCCCGGCCACGACCTCGCCGACGACCTCTTCGACCACCACGACCACCACGACCACCACGACGACGACCCTGCTGCCCCCACCCTGATCGAGCCGGCGTCTGGGGAGGCTCAGCTGAAAGCCGGAGAGGCGCGTCAGTCGGTGACGCGGCGGAGCCAGTTGCGCAGCAGGTCGTGACCGCTGGCGGTGAGGATGCTCTCGGGGTGGAACTGCACCCCTTCGACGTCGAGTGAGCGGTGGCGGACACCCATGATCACGCCGTCCGTGCTGCGGGCGGTCACTTCGAGCACGTCGGGAATCGATTCCGGCCGCAGCGTCAACGAGTGGTACCGAGTCGCGGTCAGCGGCGACGCCAGGCCGGCGAACACGCCGATGTCCTCGTGCTCGATCGCCGACGTCTTGCCGTGCATCAACTGCGGGGCTCCGACCACCTCGGCGCCGTACACGTGACCGATCGCCTGGTGCCCGAGGCACACGCCGAGCACCGGAGTGCCGATCGACGCGAACGCACCGATCGAGTCGCAGATGATCCCGCTCGACTCCGGACGCCCCGGACCCGGCGACAGAAGTACGCCGTCGGGTGCCATGCCCACCGCCTCGGCAACGGTGACCGCGTCGTTGCGCACGACCACCGGTTCCACTCCGAGTTCACCGAGGTACTGGACGAGGTTGTAGACGAAGCTGTCGTAGCTGTCGATCACGAGCACCCGCATCGTCACAGTGTGCCTCGCTCGCGTCGCGTCCGTCACGGCGGTTTGTCGGCGCCTGCGCCCGCGGGGAGTACACTCGAACGACGATGGCACCTCCGAAGAGAAAGACCGGCGGCGGGCGCGTCACTCCGAAGGGCACCCGGCCGGGTGACCGTGCGGGTGGTGGCGGCTCGACTGCGTCCTCCGACGACTCGGCGGTGACCTCCTCCGGTGCGTCAGGGTCGAAGACATCGGGCTCGAAGGGGACGGCTGCCAAGGGTTCCGGGTCGAAGAACTCGGTTGCTGCGTCGTCGCGCTACACGCCCAAGGCACAGCGCCGTCAGTTGATCCCGCCGAACATGGTGCCGGTCCTGATGTGTGCCCTGTTGATCATCGGCGGGCTCGTCATCATGGCCGGGTACCTCGCGTTCGACGCTTCCAGGTGGGCAACCGGCATCGGGCTGGTCTGCATCCTCGGCGGGCTCTGGTTCGCCACCAAGTGGGAGTAGAACGCACCACCATCGCACTTCGCTGAGTGGCGTGCGCGGCGACGTCGATGCTCGAATGACATCGATGTCGTTCGTCCCCAGTTTTGTCCACAGTCTGTGGACAAGTCAGTCGAAGACGGGCGCGACTTCGAGCATCTCTTCGAGGCAATGCTTCGGAGGTGGCGGGTCCTCGTCGGGGGCCATCGTCATCCGAAGCTCCACCCCACACACGTCGCAGCGGTATTCACGTTTGATCTTGCGGAGTTCGCCGGCGGGAAGGGGCTCGGGTGGCAGACGTGTGAAACTGCGCAGCATCCCGATGCCGGTTTTCCACAGGACCCATCCGAAGAACAGCCCGAATCCGACCCAGATGATCGTGGAAGCGTCAGGCACCTCGTCAGGTTACCCGTGGCTCGTGCGATGCCGAGGTCGACCCGCTCGCCAGCCGACCTTCAGCATCGTTCGAGGATCAACGCGTTCGCCATTCCGCCGCCCTCGCAGATCACCTGCAGGCCGTACCGGCCCTGGACCCGCTCGAGTTCGTTGACCAGCGTGGCGATCAGCCGCGTTCCCGACGCTCCGAGCGGGTGCCCGAGCGCGATCGCCCCGCCGTTGACGTTGACCCGCTCGATCAGGTCGGGGTCGCCCGACCCGACCTCGCGAACCCAGGCGATGACCGCCGACGCGAACGCTTCGTTGACCTCGAAACGGTCGATGTCGTCCAAGACGAGTCCGGCGCGCTCCAGCACCCGCCGAGTCGCCGGGACCGTGGCGGTGAGCATCAGCTGAGGGTCGTCTCCGACCACGGCGAAGTCGACGAATCGTGCCCGTGGCGCGATACCGAGTTGCTCGGCGCGTTCGGCCGACATGATCAGCACGGAGGCCGCGCCGTCGGTGATCTGCGACGAGTTTCCGGCCGTGACACGCCCGCCTTGGAGCGCGCTGCGGAACGCCGGCGTGAGCCGGGCGAGCGCGTCGACAGTGGTGGGGCGGATGCCGCCGTCGCGTGCAACGGCATCACCGTCGTCACCGGACACCGCGATGATCTCGCGGTCGAAGCGTCCCTCGGCGACGGCTCGGGCCGCACGTTGCTGGCTGCGCAGCCCGTATTCGTCCATCTCCTCGCGGGTGATCCCCCACCGGTCGGCGATCATCTCGGCCGCCTCGCCCTGCGGGACCAGGCCACCGCGGTCGGCGTAGCGCGAGCTGACGCTCGGGCCGAAGGGGAACCCGTAGCGCCCATCGGCGGTGGATGCGCCCATCGGCACTCGCGTCATCACCTCGACCCCGGAAGCGATCACGACGTCGTAGGCGCCGGCCATCACGCCCTGGGCCGCGAAGTGGATGGCCTGTTGGCTCGAACCGCACTGACGATCGACGGTCGTGCCGGGAATGTGCTCGGGCCACTCGGCGGCGAGCACCGCGTTGCGAGCGATGTTGGTGCCCTGCTCGCCCACCTGCATGACGCATCCCATGATCACGTCGTCGATCACCGCCGGGTCGATGCCGGTGCGGTCGACGAGTGCCGTCAACGTCTCGGCGACGAGGTCGACCGGATGCCAGTGCGACAGCGACCCGGACCGACGACCGAACGGGGTACGCACGGCGTCGACGACCACCGCCTCACGCATCGCCCGATCCCCCATCCACTCCAGTCTTGACGCGCGTCACACCATTGCCCAAACCGGAGACCCGATCGGGTGAGGACGGCGGCCCGACGAGGCGGGCGTCAGCCGAGTTCGTCGCCGCCCGCCATGAGCAGGTCGAGAACCCGACGGAGGTCATCGATGTCCTCGTCGTCGAGGTGGGTGGCGAACAACGACTGCACGGCACGTCGGTAGCTGATGTTCATCTCGCGCCAGAGTCGGCGTCCCGACTTGGTGAGTTCGATGTCGACGGCGCGCTTGTCGGCATCGTCCACCTGGCGATGACGCGCGATCCAACCCTCCTCCTCGAGGCGATCGAGACGACGACTGACGCTCGACGCCGGGAGGCGCAGGTCGTTCGCGATGTCGAGGGGTCGCGCCCTGCCGCCGAGACGCTGAAGCGAGGTCAACACGTCGAACCAGCCGATCGTGATGTCCCAGTCCGCGCGCAGTTCCTCGTCGATGTTGCGTTCCAACTGGGCGACCAACGCCTGCATCCCGCGCCACGTGCCGACGCGGACGTTGTCGAGGCGGGGCATCCGATGTGGCGCTCAGCCCGTGGCGCGGATCGCTGCGGAGAAGGCCGACAGCGCCTCGTCGACCTCACTCGATGTGACGATCAGCGGCGGACTCCAGCGGATGGTCCTGCCCGTCGTTCCGGCGGTCATCAGGATCACCCGATTCTCGCGGAGGCAGTGGTCCACGATGGCCTGCGCACGCGCCGCCGAATCGAACTCGGTGGCGACCATCAGCCCTCGACCGCGCACGTGGACCATCGCCTGATCGAGTTGCTGCAACTCACGCAGCGCATCGGTGAGCTGGTCCCCGCGTGCCTTGACGTTGTCGAGGAAGCCCGGCTCCTGGAGGACCTCGATCGTGGCGAGTGCAGCGGCGCACGCGATCGGGTTGCCGTTCGACGACCCGCTGTGACTGCCCGTGACCCACTTGTCATCGAGTTCTCGGCGGGTGCCGAGCGCGGCGAACGGGAACCCCGACGCAATGCCCTTCGCCATGCACAGGATGTCGGGGACCACGTCGAGAGCATCGGTGGCGAACATCTTGCCGGTGCGGCCGAATCCGCTCTGGGTCTCGTCCGCGACGAGCAGGATGCCGTGCTCGGCACACCGCTCGGCGATGCCGGCGACGAATGCTTTCGGAGTCGGGATGTAGCCGCGTTCGCCGATGACGGGCTCGATCACGATCGCCGCCACCTTGCTGGCCGCCACCTGCGTCGACAACAGCCGATCCAATCCGCGCAGCGCGCGACTGACCTCGGCTTCCTGGTCGGACGCATGTGGTTCGGGGAACGGCGAGATGAACACACCACCGGGCAGCGGGCCGTATCCCTCACGGTCGATGGCACGGCTGCTCGACATGGCCAGCCCGTAGTGCGTCCGGCCGTGGAAGGCGCCGTCGAACACGACGATGTTGCGTCGGTCTGTCGCGTGCTTGGCCAGCTTGACCGCCGCTTCCAGGATCTCGTCGCTCGTGCTGCCGAAGTAGAACGTGTCGATCGTGTCTGGAGTGATCTCGGCGAGCTTCGCCGCCAACGGCTCCAGCTTGTCGTGGCGGTACACGTTGATCTGAGAGTGGATGATCCTCGCCGCCTGGTCGGCGATCGCCTGCGTGACCTTGGGATGGGAGTGGCCGGTGGAGGCCGCAGCGATCCCCGCGGTGAAGTCGAGGTACTCGACTCCGTTCGCGTCGATCACCCGGCAGCCCACCCCCCGTTCGATCCGGAGGTCGGTCGCCTTCGACCAGACGTTCGAGAGGTGTGCTCCGGTCTCGGCCATGCGGCGAGCCTATGCGGCGTCGAATGCTGCCGCCGCCACCTCGTCATACGTGGCGGCGAGGTGGATCGTCATCTCGTCGAGCACGTTCTGTGGGATGTCGTCGAGGTCCGGGCCGTTGCGCTTGGGCAGGACCACCTCGGTGATGCCCATGCGGTGCGCTGCGAGCACCTTTTGCTTGACGCCACCGATCGGCATCACCTGACCCTGCAGGTTGATCTCGCCGGTCATCGCGACCGACGACTTCACGGGCCTTCCGGTGAGCAGCGACACGAGCGCCGTGGTGATGGTGACGCCCGCAGACGGACCGTCCTTGGGCACCGCGCCCGCCGGCACGTGGACGTGGAACCGCTGGCGGAGCGCCTCGTCGTCGAGGCCGAGTTCGGAGGCGTGGCTGCGGACGTAGTTCAGCGCGATCTGCGCCGACTCCTTCATCACGTCGCCCAACTGGCCGGTGAGGGTCAGCCCTGGTTCTGCGTCGGGTCCGGTCGGGAACGCCGTCGTCTCGACGAACAGCACGTCGCCGCCCGCACCCGTGACCGCGAGGCCCGTGGCAAGGCCCGGCGACGACGTCCGGTGCTGGACATCGTCGTCGACCTTGGGCCGACCGAGCCAGTCACGCAACTCGTCGTCGCCGATCACGATCGGGTTCTCCGTGACCGCATCCGCGTCGCCATCCGTCTCGGCTTCCGGAACGATCTGGTCTCCCGGTTCTCCGCCGATCACGAGTTGGCCGGTCGCGATCTTGGCCGTGACCTTGCGGACCAGACGCCCGAGCTCGCGCTCGAGGGAACGCACGCCGGCCTCACGTGTCCATCCACGGATGATCGACCCGATCAACTCGCCGCTCACCGACAGTTCGTCGGACCTCAGCCCGGCACGTTCGATCTGACGCGGCAGGAGATACCGCTCGGCGATGAACACCTTCTCAGCCTCGGTGTATCCGTCGAGTCGGATCAGATCCATCCGGTCGAGCAGCGGGCCGGGAATCGTGTCGGCCACGTTCGCGGTCGCGATGAACACCACCTCGGACAGGTCGAGATCCACTTCGAGGTAGTGGTCACGGAAGGTGTGGTTCTGGGCCGGATCGAGCACTTCGAGCATCGCCGCGGTCGGGTCGCCGGCGAAGGCACCCGAACCCATCTTGTCGATCTCGTCGAGCAGGATCACCGGGTTCATCGTCCCCGCCTCCTGCAGTGCCTTGACGATGCGACCGGGTTGTGAACCGACGTAGGTGCGGCGGTGACCGCGGATCTCCGCCTCGTCGCGCACTCCACCGAGTGCGACCCGGACGAACTCACGTCCCATGGCGCGGGCGATCGACTCACCGAGCGACGTCTTGCCCACTCCCGGAGGCCCGACCAGCGTGAGGACCGAGCCGTTGCCGCGACGGTCGTTGCTGTCGCGTGTCACACCACGATCGTGACGCAGCTTGCGAGCCGCGAGGAACTCGACGATGCGTTCCTTCACGTCGTCGAGGCCGTAGTGGTCGGCATCGAGGATCGACTGCGCCTCGTCGAGATCGAGCGTGTCGCTCGTGCGTTCGCCCCACGGCATCTCGAAGATGCGGTCGAGCCACGTACGGATCCAGCCGTGCTCGGGCGACTGTTCGCTCATCCGTTCGAAGCGGTCGAGTTCCTTGTCGACGAACGCCTTCACACCGTCCGGTGCATCGAGGTCGGCGAGCTTCGTGCGGTATTCGCCCACCACGTCGTCGTTGCCTTCGCCCAGTTCCTTGCGGATGGCGTTGAGTTGCTGGCGCAGCATGAAGTCACGCTGCTGCTTGCTCATGCCTTCACTCACGTCGTTGCGGATCGTCTCGGCCACCTGCAACTCGTTGAGGTGGTTGCGTGCCCACGAGTTGATCGCAGCGACTCGGTCGCCGACATCGACGGCTTGGAGCACGCGCAGCCTGTCCTCGTCGCCGAACTCGGCCCACAGGGCGACCGAGTCGGCGAGCTGACCCGGGCTGTTCACCGTGCGGAGCAGTTCGGGCAGGCGACGACTGTTGCGCAGTTCGGCGATCAGTTCGAGCGTCGCACGCAACTCGCGCGTCGTTGCATCGACGCTCGACGACACCACGCCGTCGATGACCGGCTCGACGATCGCGAACGTGGCGCTCCCATCACTCGGCGTGTCGATCTCGGTGATCCGTGCACGTCGTTCGACCTGCACGATCGCCGCCGACTCGCCGGTCGGGAGGTTGCCGATGTTGGGGACCCTGGCCACGACAGCCAACTCGTTCTGGGACCCGCCGGTGAGTGCGATGCGGCCGTCGGTGTCACGCACGGCGGCTTCGATCGCTCGGCGCAGTTCGTCCGTGGCGAGGGTCAACGTGACGGTCGCTCCGGGGAGGACGACGGCAGGGAGGTGGGCGAGTGGGAGACGCACGGACGTGGTTGCACTCGGCGCAGTGGTGGTGGAGGTCTGCTCAGACATGCGCACACGGTATGAACCGACAACCTGAGTCGCAACAACTCAACATTCACACCGATTCGGGGAATACGCCGAGACCGAGCTCGTCGAACTGGCGACGTCCATCCGGAATGGATGTCACCAGGTTGCGTCAGGCGAGGGCGACGGCGTGGGCCACCGCTTCGTCCCACGGGGCCTGTTCGAGGAGTTGGCCGCGCATCTTCATCACCCAGCGCGGAGCGTTGACTCCCAGCGCGCCGTGCACTCGATCTCCCTTGCGGTAGAGGGCCAGGAACTTGACGGCACCATTCTCGTCCGGCTCCGTGGACCCGAGCACGACCTCCACCACATCGTCCTCGTGAGCCCGGCCGAGGAACTGGACACGGATGTCGAACTGGTCGCTCCAGAAGAACGGGACGGGCGCGTAGGGCTCGGGGGCGTCGCCACCGATGCCCGCTCCGGCGAGCAGGTTCTTCGCGGCGGCTGCTCCCTGTTCGGCGGCGTTCGTCCAGTGTTCGACGCGCATCTCCTCGCCGAACAGCGGGTTCGGCCAGCGCAACACGTCGCCGGCCGCGTACACGCCGGGCACCGTGTTGCCGTCGGAATCGAGGGCGTTGAGCGTCTCGTCGCACACGACACCGTCGCGCAGTTGCAGGCCACTGTCACCGAGCCACGCCGTTGCCGGCACCACGCCGATCCCGACGACCACGACGTCGGCCTCGACCAACTCACCCTCGGCACCGTCCTTGCCGGCCAGGAGCACGCCGTCGTCGTGGAGTCGGTCGACCTGCACGCCACATCGCACCGTGACACCACGCGCTTCGTGCATCGCACCGATCGCCGCACCCATCTCCCGGCCGAGCCCGCGCATCAATGGTGCCGGAGCGCCTTCGAGCACCGTGACGTCGTTGCCGAGTTGCTTCGCGGTGGCTGCGACCTCGAGCCCGATGAAGCCGGCACCGATCACCACGACCCGCTTGCCGCCGTCGGCGATCTCGGCACGGAGCCGCATCGAGTCGTCGAGCGTACGCACCTCGTGGACATGGCCGTACCGGCTCTGCTCGGGGAGTCGCCGACATGCGGCCCCGGTTGCGATGATGCAGCCGTTGTACGTCAGGTCGGTGCCGTCGGTGAGGTGCAGCACGCCAGCACCCGGATCGAGGCCGGCCCCGGCCACGCCGAAGCGCCATTCGACGTCGAGGTCGTCGAACGTGTCGGGTTGACGGAGATGGATGCGATCGGGCTCCCATTCACCCGCCAGCAACTTCTTGGAGAGTGGCGGCCGGTCGTAGGGCCGATGGGGTTCGGCGCCGATGATCACCACCTCGCCGTCGAACCCCTCGTTGCGCAGCGTCTCCGCTGCACGCAAACCTGCCAGCGAGGCTCCGACGACGACGATCCGATCGAAATCCATCGGCCCAACATGGCACACCGATCGAGACACCACCACCTCGGGCGAACCGCCGCGGGCGTGCTCGGCCTCGCCCGATACGGTCCGGCGGATGGAAGCGAACGAGTCCTCCGCATCAGCGCCACCACCCACGGCAGCAGCGGTCAATGCGATGATCGACGAACTGTTCCCCGGCACCGGCAACACGTGCGTCGAGTTGGGCGAAGGATTCGCTCTGGCGTCACGCCCCGTCGACGACACGATGTTGCGTCCGGGCGGATTCGTGTCCGGCCCCACCCAGTTCGGCCTCGCCGATGCGGCCCTCTGGTACATGGTGTTCGCGGCCACGGGCCGGATCGAGCCGATGGCGATGACGTCGGAGTTGTCGATCCGCTACCTCCGCCCGGCGCAGGGGTCGATGCTGTGGGCGCGGGCGACCGTGGCATCGGCCGGTCGACGCAACGTGGTGGGAACCGTGCACGTGTGGTGCGATGATCGCGTCCACAAGCCCACCGCCGTCGCCCAGGGCACCTACGCCATGCCGATGTGACCCGCCGACACCCACGATCGGCCTTCCCCCAGCCCAGCCCGTTCCAGCCCCACCGCCCAGGAGAACCCGTTGCCCGATCGTCCTCGCTTCCACCACGCCTTCCCGGTGCACGACCTCGCCGCTGCACGCGGGTTCTACGGTGACCTGCTCGGCTGCCCCGAGGGTCGCCACGACGAGCACTGGGTCGACTTCGACCTGTACGGCCACCAGATCGTGGCCCACCTCGACGCGTCGAGCGCCGACCGCATCCGGACGCGCAGCGACGTCGACGGCGACGCCGTGCCGGTGCCACACTTCGGGTTGCTCCTCGAACCCGACGATTGGGAGGCCCTCGCAAGCCGACTGCGTGATGCAGGGACCGAGTTCGTGATCGAGCCGCACGTGCGCTTCGTCGGCGAGGCGGGCGAGCAGTCGACGATGTTCCTGCTCGACCCGTCGGGCAACGCGCTCGAGTTCAAGTCGTTCGCCGACGACGCGCAGGTCTTCGCCCGCTGACCCACCAGCCAGACTGCACCCGTTCGATCACATCCGGCCCATTTTCATCCGGGCGGTCCGCGACGACTGGGTCTCGGGCGGCAGGCCCTGCCACCGGTCGATCAGCGGGCGTCGTGGCGATAGGTGATGGACAGGCGTGGTCCGGCGTGGCGGCGGCGCTTGGGAACGCAGTGCTGCCACTCGTGCTGGCACGCGCCGCCCATCACGAACAGGTCGCCGTGGCCGAGGCCCCAGGTGAGCGACGCCCCGCCCGCCTCGCCGTGCTCGTCGTCACGGTTGCGGCGCATGTGGAACGGACGGCTCTCGCCGACGCTCAGGATCGCCACGATCGGGTCGGTGACGACCTTGCGATGGCGATCACCGTGCCACGCGACCGAGTCGTTCTGATCGCGATAGAGGTTGAAGCCGATCGAGTCGAAGTGCCGACGGAAGCGATCGGCCAACGCCCACCGGATGTCGGCCAGGATCGGCAACGCCACCTCGTCGGACTCCGATTCGTTCCACCACGATGTGAGCCGCGGTTCGTCGACGAGGCGGTCGTACATGGCGATGCCGCGTCGCTGCTCGAAGTCGATGCAGTCCATCAGGTCGTCGAACAACGCATCGGAACCGCTGAGCCACCCGGGCACGTATTCGATCCACGATGCGCCACTGAGCTGACTGCGCGAAGCTGTGGAGAACGAGGGATCGAAACACGGATCTTCGGCACCGAAGAGTGAAGCCTGACGGAACATGTGTTCGATCCTCGCGAATCTCGGCCGCTCCGTCAAGCGCGAGTTCGGAGTCGGCGCGCAACGAGCCGATCGAGCGCACGGCGCACGAGCGATCGTCGGCGGGGCCCCGGGGGCGCTGATGATGGGCGGGCGAACTCGCCGGTCCCCGTACGATTCCCATCTCTCACACTCATGCGTTCAAGCGCTCGCCCGAGTGTGAGAGATGGGAATGGCCGAGGACACGTGAGACATTCCGTGTCCACAAGGGGCGCCGGTGTCCTCCGTCGGATGCTCTCCAGGTCGTATCGTCTGGTCGTGGAGGTTTTGCGAAGTCGCATCCGAGGCGTCTCGGTCACGGTCGCCCTGATCGGCATGGCTCTCGGCTGCACATCAGGCTCCGATGCCGTTCCGGTTCCGGGAGCGGACGCCGTTGTCGACGGAGCGGGTCCGACGAGCGGGAGTCCATCGGTGACCGACACCGTTCCCGACGTTGCGACGACCGACGACCCGACGGTCGAAACGGCCGAGGTGGCTCCACCCCGAACCGTCGAGCAGTCGGCGACCACCGGACCGGCGTCGACGACGGCCCCCAGCATCACCCCCGCGCCGACCGTCGCCGAAGGTCCACCTCCCGCAACAGACGGCTCACCGGACGAGGTGTTCCTCCGTGTGGGCGACGAAGGCGACGAGGTCGGGCTGATGCAGTTCAAGCTGTCGGTGCTCGGCTACCTGCCGGTCGGGTCCGACTCCGGTGTGTTCGATCAGGCCACGGAGAACGGGCTACGCCGCTTCCAGGCCGACTACGGCCTCGGCGTCGACGGCGTGTTCGGACCGCTCACCGGCAGAGCACTCAACGCCGCCGCGCAATCGGTCGCCACCGAGACCTGATTGTCGGGAGCCCGTCCGGAGTCGAGACGCCAACGCAGGAAGCGGCCGGACCGGGTGGCCGGACTGCGTCAGACCCACTGCGGTCGTCGGATCAGCGCAACGAGGGGCGACCGAGCTCGGCCTGGTGGCGCGGGATGTACGGCGCCTCCAACTCGGCGACGTCGTCGTCGGACAGTTCGATGTCGAGCGACGCAATCGCATCGTCGAGTTGCGGCAGCTTCGTGACTCCGATGATCGGAGCGGTGACCGCCGACTTCGACGACACCCAGGCGAGAGCGATCTGCGCCATCGGACGCTCGTGGCGCTCGGCCACGATGCGCACAGCATCGAGCACGGCGTCGTCGCTGTCGGCGGTGTACAGGTGCTGATCGATGCCGTCGGTCTGTCCGCGTGTGGTCTGGTTCGAGTCGTCACCGACCGCCTTGCGGGTCCCCGCCAGGTGACCGCGTGCGAGCGGCGACCACGGAATCACGCCGACCCCTTCGTACTCACACAGCGGGTGCATCTCACGTTCGACCTCGCGGGCGAGCAGGTTGTAGTGGTCTTGCATCGCCACCATCCGGGCCCATCCGTTGCGCTCGCTGAGCGACAGCAGCTTGGCGAACTCCCAGGCGTACATCGAGCTCGCTCCGAGGTAGCGGACCTTCCCCTTCTGGACGAGCGAGTCCAGCGCGGCCAGCATCTCCTCGGGCGGCGTGTGCGGGTCCAGCCGGTGGATCTGGTAGAGGTCGATCGTGTCCACGCCGAGTCGGCGCAGGCTCGACTCGCACGCCTGCTCGATGTGCTTGCGCGACAGCCCGCCCATGTTCGGGCCGGGGCCGTGCGGGAAGAACACCTTGGTGGCGATGACGAGTTCATCGCGGTTCCCGTGTTGCTTCAAGAACTTGCCGGTGACCTCCTCGCTCGCACCGCCGGAGTACATGTCGGCGGTGTCGAAGAAGTTGATCCCGGCGTCGAGCGCCCGCTTGTAGAACGGTTCGGACTCCACCGGCTCGAGCACCCACGGACGCCACTTCGAGGATCCGAAACTCATCGTGCCGAAGCACAGTTCCGACACTCGCAGACCGGTCCGACCGAGGCGCACGTATTCCATGGAGTCGAACGTACCCGGTGTCGCCAGATCCGTCTCGAACGTGGCCCACGGATGCGAGTCGGGCGCTCGGACATCCGACCGGTCGCACCACGGGGCCTCGACCTCCGCTCGACCCGACAACCTCTGTTGATCCTTCCGGGAGCGATCAACACAGGTTGGAGCGATCAACACAGGTTGGATCGGGGCCGTTGCGACGTCGACGGGTACGGTCGTCGGGTCATGGGGCTGCTCGACATCGTCAACCGTGCCGGGCTGCTCGACCCCCGCCGCGCTCCCGCGCTCGCCACTGCCGTCGCTCGATGGGGGCCGACAGCGGCCGCTCCGTTCACCGCCTCGGCGATCGCGAACTCGCACGGGATCGCCGTCATCGACGACCACGGTGGGTTGACGTTCGGGAATCTCGACCGGCAGTCGACGCGTCTTGCCGAAGGTCTGCATCGGATCGGGATGCGCCGCGGCGACCACCTGGGCGTGGCGTGTCGGAACCACCGCGACTTCGTCGAGTTGACCATCGCCGCAGCGAAGGCCGGCGTCGGCGTCGTCTACCTCAACACCAGTTCGGCAGCGCCTCAACTCGCCGACGTGATGACCCGGGAGAAGATCACCGCACTCGCGATCGACGCGCGTCTCCTCCACCTCGTCGACCTCGATGCGTGGACGACCCCGATCGTCGTCGCCGACCTCGACAACGGCACCGAGGACGACGAGCCGCTCGACCGTCGCATCCATACCATCACCTCGGTCCGCAACGGCGGTGGCTTCCGGCTCCCGCTGCGCGCCTCGCTGCCGACTCCGCCTGTTCTGCTCACCTCGGGCACCACCGGCACGCCGAAGGGAGCGCGCCGCGGCAATCGCATCGACCCGAATGCGGCGACCGGCATGCTCGACCGGATCCCGCTGCGTCACGACGACGTCACCGCGATCACCTCGCCGCTGTTCCACGCGTGGGGTCTCGCCCAGATGATCCTCTCCTCCACGCTCGGCTCGACGATCGCGCTCACCGCCACCTTCGACGCCGAGGCCACACTGGCGCAGATCGAGCAGGAACGGGTCACGGTGCTGGTGGTCGTCCCCGCGATCCTCCAGCGACTTCTCGGGTCGGAGGTGCTCGACGCAACCGATCTGTCATCGCTGCGAATCGTGGCGTCGAGCGGGTCTGCGCTGCCGGTCCCGGTGGTGACGGAGTGGATGAACCGCGTCGGACCCAACCTGTACAACCTGTACGGGTCGACCGAGGTCGGCCAGGCCACGCTCGCCACACCGGAGGACCTGCTCGTCGACCCGGCCACCGCCGGACGGGTGCTGGCCGGGTCGACCGTGGCCATCCTCGACGCGTCGGGCCGACCGGTGACCGCGGGCACGCTCGGCAGGATCTTCGTCGGCAACGGCGCACAGTTCGACGGCTACACAGGTGGCGGCGGCAAGGAGGTGATCGACGGGTTGATGTCCACCGGCGACGTCGGTCACCTGACGGAGGACGGGCTGCTGTTCGTGACCGGTCGAGCCGACGACATGATCGTGAGCGGCGGTGAGAACGTGTTCCCCCAGGAGGTCGAGGACCTGCTGCTGGCGCACCCGGCGATCGACGATGTCGCCGTGGTCGGCGTGGACGACGAGCGACTCGGCCAACGACTCGTGGTCCACGCCGTCAAGGCGACGGGTGCCCGCATCTCGTCCGACGCCGTCAAGAAGCACGTGTCGGACAACCTGGCCCGCCACAAGACCCCGCGTGACGTGTACTTCGTCGACGAGATCCCCCGCACCGCCACCGCAAAGAACCTCCCCACCCAACTCACTTTTTGTCGCGGTGGGGGTCAGACCCGAACCTCGACATCAAGACCCGAACCTCGACATCAGCGCGCCGTCGGGCGGGTGACGGCTGCGGCCGCCGCCATCAGACCCGAGGAAGCGCAGGCTTCGTCGGGGCTTCCCGCCAGACGGGCGGTGATGAAACCGGCAGCGAACGCATCGCCCGCTCCGAGGGC